>NZ_CP158299.1:1497500-1797500 GCF_040256395.1 Deinococcus sonorensis KR-87
CCTCAGCTCGGCCTGGTGTGCATCACGGTGGGGCCGGAGGTGCGCTTCCGCACCATCACGCTCACCCGCTATCGCCAGTTCCCGGAACCGGAGCGGGCAGCGGTGCTGGAGGCGCTGTACCGCGACAACATTGCCCGGATGGCCGCTGCCGCCGACTACTGTGCGGCGCACGACATCCGGCTGTACCGGATGTCGGCGGCGCTGTTCCCGATGAGCGACCTGCCGGACGACGACACTGGCCTGCGGGTGCTGGAGGCCCTGGCCCCGGAGCTGCTGGCCGCGGGACAGCGGTTCAATGAGGCGGGCGTGCGGGTGCTGATCCACCCGGACCAGTTCATCGTGCTGAGCAGTGAGCGGGACGAAGTGGTGGAGCGCGGCGTGTATGCGTTGAAGGTGCACGGCCGGGTGATGGACCTGCTGGGCCTGGAGCGCAGCAGCTGGAATGGCCTGATCCTGCATGGCGGCAAAGGGGGCCGTGCCGAAGCCCTTACGCACACCATCCAGACGCTGCCGCCAGAAGTGCGCTCGCGGCTGCTGCTGGAGAACGACGAACGGGCCTATGGCCCGGAAGACCTGCTGCCGGTGTGCGAGGCGACCGGCGTGCCGCTGGTCTTCGACGCCCATCACCACGTGGTGCGTGCCCGGCTGACGTCGCTCGACGACCCGGAGGTGCGCGACTGGGTGTTGAGGGCGCGAGCCACCTGGACCCCGCCGGAGTGGCAGGTGGTGCACCTGAGCAATGGCATCGAGGGACCGCAGGACCGCCGCCATAGCCACCTGATCAGCACCTTCCCGGAGGCCTACCAGGACGTGCCCTGGATCGAGGTGGAGGCCAAGGGTAAGGAGGAGGCCATCGCGGCGTTGCGCGCCGGAACAGCCGAGGGGCCGGTTCGCGCTACCCTGTAGAACGTGAGCAGCACCGAATACGTCGTCTTTGATCTGGAAACCACCGGCCTGAGCCCCGAGCGCGACGGCATCGTGGAGATCGGGGCCATGCGGATCCGGGACGGGCAGGTGCAGCCGACCGAGATCTATCAGACGCTGGTGCGCCCCACCGACGCGCAGGGCCAGCCGCTCTCGATTCCCTGGTACACCCAGCGCGTCCACGGCATCAGCGACCAGATGGTTCGGCACGCCCCCACTGTGGAGCAGGTGCTGCCTGACTTCCTGGACTTTGTGGGCGACGCAGCCGTTGTGGCGCACAATGTGGCCTTCGACAGCGGGTTTATCCGCACGGCCGCACGACGGCACGGTCTGATCTGGCAACCGGCTCGAGAGCTGTGTACCGTACAGCTCTCGAGAGCAGCTTTTCCCCGGGAAAAGGGCCACAAGCTTGACCTGCTGGCCCAGCGCCTGGGCCTGGAATTCGAGGCGGGCGGACGGCACCGCAGCCTGGGTGACGTGCGGGTCACGGCTGAGGCATTCGTCCAGCTGATGCAGCGGCTGGAGCTGACCCGCAGCCGCTAGAGAGTCAGGCCAGGCTGTTTTGCCTAACCCTCTTGATTTCTTGTCTTGTCTATCGGGTTAAGCAGGGGATTCCCCGGTCTCCTGGCATCTCATGTAGTTGGCAGGCGATTCAATCCTGGTCCCAGCCGTGCCTGGAGCTGCAGTTCAAGTTCCTGCAACTGAGCCTCGCTGCACACTGGGGCCAGCGTGGGGCCGGCAGGCTGGAATAGAGGAACCCAGCTGACGCAGCCAAGCATTTCGGGCGTCTCTGGCACGCTCACAGGGGTGGCGAGGGGTGAGGTCCGCAACAGTAGCGCGTGCAGCCAGGGGCGGTTACGGTAATGGAAGCGTCGCTCGATGGCCTGAACATTGAGGGCCTGGAACGGCTCGAGCGACAGCGCGACGTCTAGGTCCTCAATGCGCCAAACCTGAACAACCTCGGCAGAGGTGGCGAAGTGGATGAGGCCCGGCGCGGGGTCCGGGCGCAACAGCGGTTGGAAGGGCAGCCGCAGTTCTGCCGGATTCTGGTGCAGGAAGGTGGGATACAGCAGAAACGCACGGTGCTCCACCTCGAAGCCCTCGTGCGTTTCCATGATGCCGCCCTTACGGAGCAGCAGAGCAGAGCTACCGTTGGCCAGTGCCTGACACTGCGCGTCCCATTCTTTTAGTGCAGAGGTCGGTTCCATCAGACCTCCACCATAAGGGAAGTGCTGCTCAGGGCATACTTGTAGGTAGCCCAGCCGTGGCCGACAGCTGCATGTTCATGCCGTTGAACTGGAAGGTGGTGCCGGTCGAGGCCGTAACATAACCGTAGGTTCCGTTTGCCGTCTGATACACCTGACAGTCGACTACGCTGCTTGGAAAGGGTGCGGTGGTGCCTAGGACGTTGGAGCTGTTGCACGGCACGGCACTGGCGCTGGCGATAGGGCTCCCGCTGGTGCGGCTGGCCTCTGCCCCGGTGATCGCTACGTGGAGATAACTCTGGGCCGCTCGGTTGTTGGCGACTTTGCGGGCGTTTAGCAAGTTGGGAATTAGTGCCGCAGCCAGGATACCAATAATGGCAATAGCGATCAGGAGTTCGATAAGAGTAAAGCCCTGTACACGTCGCATATAAGGCCTCCTTAAGTGAAGCGAGACGACGACTTCAAATCGGCCAGCATAGTACCGATCAGAATGAAGAAGATAGGCGCAACGGTAGGAATGTAGAACCAAGCCAGCATAAATATACAGAATGGCAAAGTGGCAATGAGGAAGAAGAAGGCGTTCCCTTTCCCTCGTTGCATTACCCACCATAAAACAGTAATAAGAAGTGAAATAAAAAGTAAAAAACCAAGGGCTCCATGTGAATACAGTTCGTCAAATACTATATTATGTGCTCGAACATACATTAAAGACCCGGTACGCCGATAATCTGCTTTAGGATTAGTGATGTAATATGTAAAACCCTTATAAATCACATTATATTCATGATTTAACCCAAGTTCTTCCCTAAAAAGTGTTTTGGCGTCACTTGGTTTTAGGTGTTCAAAAACTTGATAGGCAAACGTCTCATCCCCCCATCCTATAAGTGGACGTTCCAACGTTGCTGTCGTGGCCGAACGCCAGAGAAGCAAGCGGGTCTCAACGGTACTGGCTGAGGCCAAGTTTTTAAACTGTGTGGTTCCATGGCCCATCTGATGGCCTATGGTCTGAGATACCACTGGCAACACCTTGATGCTTCCTAGAAATACCAGCAGAACCAAAAGTGGCAACACTTTTCTAGATCGGATACCATTACCCACCCACATCAGTAGACCAACGAGTGCGCCAATCAACGCTGTGGATGTAGTAGTAAGAGCCAATCCTATCAGACCTGCGGTCAGCCAACTCCAAAACCAGCCATCTGGAACTCGCTTGCGGTAAAAGAAAATCGGAGCCAAGGCGAGAGCTGCAAACCAACCACCCAGATGTGGGCGGTGTCCAATCAAGGCGGCCGGATATGCTGTTTTCTCAGAGCCAACTAAAGAGGCTAGAGGCCGAAAGCCTATAGCTTCCAGTACAGTAATCATCGCCATAATGATAGTTATAAGAGCTAGCATTCTCATCATGGCTTGCACGTTCGCATATTTTGCATAAATGCGGACTATAAATAGGCAGCTGATTATGGCAATTGAGCCAAACTCAAAAAAAGGTGAGCCTAGAAAAGCGTATCCCGGCATTGGTGAAAGGTAAGAGCAGATCAGAATCCAAGTAGTGTAAGCCAGGGCTAGCAGAATTATCGGGCTCGGCCTAAACTTTATCAGTAGGTCGACTAGACTGCTGTTACGTCCCTCATAAATAAAACTCATCACAGAAATAATAAGTGCAAAAGCGATCACAATAACGGTATGCGGTGTATAGAGCGTGGATACTACATCCTTCGTAGATGTAGGCAAGAGAAAAAAACTTAAAACAAAAGGAAGCGCAACGGTTAATATTCTGATGGCAATCATTTCGTTTTATCCCTGTATGGAAACGGGCGTTCCGCGAAGGTGCGGAACGCCCAGCGAGTAAGGTTTTCGATCAGGGCAGGGTGGGGAGAGCGGCGGTGCTGGAGGAGACCACAGTGCTGCCGTCGAACTGGTAGCTCTGGCTGTTGCTGCTGGTCACGTAGCCGACGGTGCCGTTGGCGCTCTGGTTGATATAGCAGGCAGTGACGCTGCTGGGGTAGTTGCCTCCCAGCAGGCTCGGGTTGGTGCAGATGGTGGAGCTGGTGATCGAGATGCCGTTGGAGCGGGCGGACTCGGCGGCGGTCACAGCGTTACGCAGGTAGCTCTGAGCAGCGGTGTTGTTCGCCGACTTGCGGGCGTTCAGCAGGTTCGGGATCAGCACGGCGGCCAGAATGCCGATGATGGCGATCACGATGAGCAGCTCGATGAGGGTAAAGCCCTGGGTACGCTTGGCGTTCTTCATGGTGTTCTCCTGTGCGGCAGGCCGGATATGAGATTGGATGGGCCGGACCAGCCTTTTTTGAGTGCCGCAGCTTCGGGGTTGCCCTGCTGCTGAGTACAAGGTAACTGGGACGCTCTTACACGGTTCTTACGATTTCTCAGAAAGGCAAGAGGTTGCAATTAGTAGGGTGGGGGCTGTCCCAGACGGTCTCTGCTACTTTCCGTAACTCTGTCAGAGTTTGACTTTATGAAGAAGTTCTCTCCGCACACCTCGATTGCCCCCAGCGTGGGGGAATGCTAGACTCTGCTCCGCATTGCTGGCGCAACGCAGCGGCGACGCCCGAACCTGGTCAGGGCCGGAAGGCAGCAGCCATAAGGGATGATCGCTGGGTGCCGTTGCTCACCGGCAATGCTTTTTTGTTGCCGTGAAGAGCTCAGAAGTCTGCATCCGGTTCAGGGTGGCATTCTGGCGGGTGTGGCACCTTTGCCCCCTGAAGCCGTGCGATAATGCCGCAATGAGCGTGATTCCCTACGTGATCGAACAGACCGGACGCGGCGAGCGGATGTACGACATCTACTCGCGGCTTCTCAAGGACCGCATCATCTTTATGGGCACGCCCATTGACAGCCAGGTTGCCAATACCATCGTGGCGCAGCTGCTGCTGCTCGACAGCCAGAACCCCGAGCAGGAAATCCAGATGTACATCAACTGCCCCGGCGGCGAGGTCTATGCCGGGCTGGCCATCTACGACACCATGCGCTACATCAAGGCGCCGGTCAGCACCATCTGCGTGGGTATCGCCATGAGCATGGGCAGCGTGCTGTTGATGGCCGGTGACAAGGGCAAGCGTCTGGCGCTGCCCAACTCGCGCATCATGATTCACCAGGGCTCCAGCGGCTTCCGTGGCAACACCCCCGACGTGGAGGTGCAGGCCAAGGAAACGCTGTTCCTGCGTGACCGGCTGGTGGACATTTACAACAAGCACACTGAGCTGCCGCACGAGAAGCTGATGCGCGACATGGAACGCGACTACTTCATGACGCCGGGCGAGGCGATGACCTACGGCCTGATCGATCAGGTGATCGAGAACACCCGCGAATCGAGGGCGGCAGGTGTCTGACAGGAGACGGTATGACCGGCAAGAGTGGGGGGAGGGGTGTTGTGGCCGATAAGTGTTCGTTCTGTGGGCGGAGTCATCCGCAGATAGCCCAGCTGATCGAGGCGCCCGGACGGGCCGCCTTCATCTGCAACGAGTGTGCCGAGCGGGCCAGCGAACTGGTGCGCCAGAACCGGCCGGCCGGCAGCGAGTTCAGCCTGGACCAGCTGCCGACCCCCAAGGAGATCAAGGCCTACCTGGACGAGTTCGTGATCGGCCAGGACGAGGCCAAGAAAGCACTGGCGGTGGCGGTGGTGAGCCACTATCAGCGGCTGGCTCACCCGGAGGCCAATCTGGGCAAGAGCAACATTCTGCTGGTCGGCCCCACCGGCACCGGCAAGACGCTGCTGGCCCAGTCGCTGGCCGAGATGCTGGAAGTGCCATTCGCCATCGCGGACGCCACCACCCTGACCGAGGCCGGTTACGTGGGCGACGACGTGGAGAACGTGATCGTGCGGCTGCTCCAGGCGGCCGACTATGACGTCTCGGCGGCCGAGCGCGGCATCATCTACATCGACGAAATCGACAAGATCGCCCGCAAATCGGAGGGCACCAGCATCACCCGCGACGTGTCGGGTGAGGGCGTGCAGCAGGCGCTGCTGAAGATCATCGAGGGCACCGTCTCGCAGGTGCCGCCGCAGGGCGGACGCAAGCACCCGCAGCAGGAACTGGTGCAGGTGAACACGAAGAACATTCTGTTCATCGTGGGCGGCGCCTTCGACGGCATTCAGGACATCACCCGTGCGCGCACCAACATCCGCAGCCTGGGCTTCGGCTCGGAGGCCAAGGGGGACGAGAGCCAGGAGTTGCGGTTCCAGCCGGAGGATCTGGTCAAGTTCGGCCTGATTCCGGAGTTCGTGGGCCGGCTGCCGCTGGTGGTGCAGCTCCAGGATCTGGACGAGGACGCGCTGGTGCGGATCCTGACCGAGCCGAACGGCGCGATCATTCGGCAGTACCAGACGCTGTTCGACTTTCAGGGCGTGGACCTGAGCTTCACAGACGCTGCGCTGCGCGAGGTGGCCAAGCAGGCCAAGGCACGCGGCACTGGGGCGCGCGGCCTCCGTGCCGTGCTGGAAAAGGCCATGACAGACCTGCTGTTCGAACTGCCGATCGAGAAGCTGCGGGCCATGCGTTTTGACGCTGAGCACATTGAGCATCCGATGCGACTCCTTGAGTCTAAGGGACTCAAGAAGTCTGCGTAAGTCCTGTTATAAAATTTAGCAACCAAAATTACAGCCGCTGCCTGACGAAGACCCTACACTAGGGGTCAAGTTGGGCGGCGTCTTTCTTGATGTTGACGCAGGACAGAATCTTGACAGGCGGGCTGCGCTAGAGTGGTCCAATTCGCCAGGAGCCCGCCGACCTCTGAAGGAGTGCACATGATCTGGGAACTTCCCGTTGTTGCCTTGAGAAACCTCGTGATCCTGCCGGGAATCACGATGCAAGTGGATGTCGGCCGCCCCAAGAGCAAGCGTGCTGTCGATGACGCCCAGGCGGCCGACCGCCGGGTGCTGCTGGTCACCCAGCGCGACAGCCGCACCGATGATCCAACCCCCGCCGAGCTGTTCGACGTGGGTGTGCTGGCCGTGCTGAAGCAGGTGGTGCGTCTGCCGGACAACACCTATCAGGTGCTGGTGGAGGCGCAGGAGCGCGTCAAGGTGCTGGATCAGGTGCCGGCGCCGCATCTGCGGGTGCGGGTCGAGACCCTGGGCAGCGTCTTCAACCCGGACGACCGCGAGTCGCAGGTGTTCATGCAGGAGGCGCGCCACGCCTTCGAGGAATACCAGCGTCAGAACAAGAACCTCCGGCTGGACAATTACCAGCTGGACGCCATCAAGGCCCTGACCGACGGCGGTCAGCTGGCCGATCAGATCACCCACCACGCCACCTGGACCAACGAAGAGAAGCAGGACGTGCTGGTCACCACCGACGTTAAGGCCCGCCTGGAGACGGTGGTCAAGCTGCTCAACCGCGACCTCGAGCGCTTCAATATGGACAAGAAGATCGCTGGCCGGGTCAAGGAGCAGATGGACCAGAACCAGCGCGAGTACTACCTGCGCGAGCAGATGAAGGCCATCGGTAAGGAGCTGGGCGGCGGTGAGGAAGGTCCCGCCGAGGTCGAGGCGCTGCGCGAGAAGATCGAGGCGGCCGGCATGCCGACCGAGGTCAAGGAGAAGGCGCTCAAGGAACTGCAGCGGCTGGAGCGCACGCCCGGCGGCAGCCCCGAAGGCACCGTGGTCCGCAACTACATCGACTGGCTCATCGACGTGCCGTGGAGCAAGCGCGACGAGGAGATCCTGGATATCCGCCGCACCCGTGGCATCCTGGACGACGACCACTACGCCCTCGACGACGTCAAGGAGCGCATCCTGGAGTTCCTGGCCGTGCGCCAGCTGACCCAGGGCCGTCAGGTCAAGAGCGAGAAGGGCGCCGAGGACCGGCCCGAGGACCTGGAGCTGCGCGCTCCGATCCTGTGCCTGGTGGGCCCCCCCGGTGTGGGCAAGACTTCGCTCGGCAAGAGCATTGCCCGCAGCCTGAACCGCAAGTTCGTGCGGATGGCGCTGGGCGGCGTGCGGGACGAGGCCGAGATCCGTGGCCACCGCCGCACCTACATCGGCAGCATGCCCGGACGCATCATCCAGGGGATGAAGCAGGCGGCCGTGGTCAACCCGATCGTGCTGCTGGACGAGATCGACAAGATGAGCAGCGACTGGCGCGGCGACCCGAGCAGCGCCATGCTGGAAGTGCTGGACCCCGAGCAGAACCACACCTTCCAGGACCACTACCTGGAAGTGGCCTACGACCTGTCACAGGTGATGTTCATCACCACCGCCAACAGCCTGCAGACCATTCCGCGCCCGCTGCTGGACCGCATGGAAGTGATCCAGATTCCCGGCTACACCCTGCCGGAGAAGCTGGAGATCGCCAAGCGCTACCGCCTGCCGCGTCAGCTGCGCGGGCACGGGCTGGAAGGCCGCCTGGAAGTGACCGACGAGGCCCTGCAGCGCATCGCTGAGGAGTACACCCAGGAGGCGGGCGTCCGCAACCTGGACCGCCAGGTGAGCAAGCTGGCCCGCAAGGCCGCCCGTGAGCTGCTGGAGCAGCCGTGGGAGGGCGTGAAGGTCGTGGAGGCGAACGACGTGCCGCATTACCTGGGCATCCCGATCCACCGCCCCGAGCGGATGGAGCGCGAAGCGCAGGTGGGCGTGGCGCAAGGCCTGGCCTGGACCTCGGTGGGCGGCACCATGCTGGTCGTGGAGGCGCTGGCCACCCCCGGCAGCGGCAAGATCAACATGACCGGCAGCCTGGGGGACGTGATGAAGGAGTCGGTGCAGGCGGCCGTGGCCTACCTGCGCGCCCACGCCGAGAAGTACGGCGCGGACCCCGAGTTCTACAAGAAGATGGACCTGCACGTCCACTTCCCGGACGGCGCCACCCCCAAGGACGGCCCCAGCGCCGGCATCACCATCACCACGGCGGTGGCCAGCGCCATCACCGGCCGCCCCGCCCGCATGGACATCGCCATGACCGGCGAGGTGAGCCTGCGCGGCCGGGTCCTGCCGATCGGCGGCGTCAAGGAGAAGCTGCTGGCAGCCCACCAGGGCGGCATCCGTGAGGTGATTGTCCCCAAGGACAACGAGCCGAACCTGCAGGACCTGCCGGAGAGCATCCGCAGCGAGCTGACCATCCACACCGCCGAGCACGTGGGCGAGGTGCTGGACCTGCTGCTGCTGCCGCGCGCCGAGCAGCCCACCCCGCCGCCGAGCACCCGGCCGCAGGCCACCCAGCCGGGCGCCTGAACGGACTGAGTCCCATAACCCCGACCGCCAGCTTCCGAAAGGAAGCTGGCGGTGTTCTTTGGTCGCTGCCGCTTACTGCAGCTGCGCGCTCAGGAACGTCAGCAGGTCGGCCTGTTCCTCGATCACCAGGGCGGTGGGCTTGCCGGCGCCGTGCCCGCCACGCGTCTGAATGCGGATCAGCACCGGGGCGTCACCCGCCTGGGCCGCCTGCATCCGGGCCGCGAACTTGAACGAGTGGGCCGGCACCACCCGGTCGTCGTGGTCGCCAGTGGTGATCAGGGTGGGCGGGTAGGCCACGCCGTCCTTCAAGTTGTGCAGCGGCGAGTAGGCCAGCAGCGTCTGGAACTGCTCCGGATCGTCGCTGGACCCGTAGTCGGAAGTCCAGGCCCAACCGATGGTGAAGCGCTGGAAGCGCAGCATGTCCATCACACCCACCGCCGGGAGAGCCGCTCCGAACAGTTCGGGCCGCTGGGTCAGGCAGGCGCCCACCAACAGGCCGCCGTTGCTGCCGCCCTGGATGCCCAGGTGCGCCGGAGCGGTGTAGCCCTGCTGAATCAGGTGCTCGGCGCAGGCGATGAAGTCGTCGAAGACGTTCTGCTTGCGCTCCAGCATGCCCGCCTCGTGCCACGCCAGCCCGTACTCGCCGCCGCCACGCAGGTTGGCCACCACGTACACACCGCCCTGCTCCAGCCACGGCAGCCGCGACACCGAGAAACTGGGCGTCAGGGAGACGTTGAACCCGCCGTAGCCGTACAGCAGGGTCGGGTGGTCGCCGGTGAGCGCCAGTCCCTTGCGGTGCACCACGAACATCGGCACGCGGGTGCCGTCCCGGCTGGTGGCGAACAGCTGACGGGTCTCGTACGCGTCGACGTTGAAGTCCAGTGTCGGAGCAAAGAGCGGCTGCAGCGTCAGGTCCGGCAGGGTCAGCCGGTAGGCCGTCTGCGGGTAGAGAAAGGAGGTGAAGCCCAGCAGCACTTCCGGGTCGTCCGGGTGGGTGTTGAGGCTCGTGACCGTGCCCAGGGTGGGCAGGGCAATGTCCTGCCGCCCCTGACCGTCCCGGCCCACCAGGGCCAGCCGGTGGCTGGCGTCATGCAGTGACAGCAGCAGGAAGCCACCCGGCACCATCTGCACGGCCTCCAGCGTGTCGCTGCTTTCCGGCACCACCTCCTGCCAGCCGGCCTCCGGCGCCCGCAGGTCCGCGACCATCAGCCGGCCCTGAGGAGCCGCCTGATCCGTCAGGGCGTAAACCAGCGGGCCATCGTTGCCGACAAACTGATAGGCCGCCTCGAAGAGGGGCGTCAGCGTGGTGAAGTCGCCGTCCTGGGCCAGGGGCCGGACCAGCAGCATGTTCTGAGTGCGGGTGCCGTGGGTGACGTACAGCACCAGCAGCGTGCCGTCGTCGCTGACCTGCGGGTAGAAGCCCCACTCCGGCTGGTCCGGGCGCGCGTAGATCAGCTGGTCCTCGCTCTGAGCGGTGCCCAGCCGGTGCAGATACACGGTCTGGCCGTAGGTGGCGGAGGTGAGCGCCTCTCCCGTCTCAGGTTGCGGATACCGTCCATAGTAGAAGCCGCTGCCGTCCGGCAGCCACGCGGCCCCGCTGAACTTGCTCCACTCCAGCCGGTCTGGAAGGTCCTGGCCGCTCACGACGTCGCGTACGGTCCAGGTCTGCCAGTCGGAGCCGCCGTCGCTCACCGCGTAGGCCAGCCGCTGTCCACCAGGGCCGGCCGCGTGGCTATTGATGGCGGCGGTGCCGTCCTCACGCAGGGTGTTCGGGTCCAGCAGCGGTCGCCAGGGCCCGTCCAGCTGATCGGCGACCTGCAGCACGTCCTGGTTCTGCAGGCCAGTGTTCTGCCACTGGAAGTACCGCCCGCCCCGTTTCCAGGGCGCGCCGCGCCGGGGCATGTCCCACAGCTGGGTCAGGCGGGTGCGGAAGTGGTCGCGGCCCGGAAGGCCCGACAGGTACGCCTCGGTCAGCCGGTTCTGCGCCTCGATCCAGGCGCGCGACTCGGGGCTGTCCGGGTCTTCCAGCCAGCGGTAGGGATCCGGCACGGCCTGGCCGTGGTAGGTGTCGACATGATCGCTCAGGCGGGCAGCAGGATATTCGGGGCGCACCATACCGGCCAGCTTAGTGCAGCCGAGCCGAACAAGGCAGCAGAACGCCCGCCCCAGAGTGGTTCTGGCGGCGGGCGCTGCGCGGCTCGGTTCAGGCCTCGGGGAAGTCCAGCGGGCGAGCGTCGCTCCACAGCCCTTCCAGGTCGTAGTATTCGCGCGCCTCGCGGGTCATCAGGTGCACCACGATGCTGGCGCCGAAGGCCATCAGCAGCCAGCGCTCGCTCGGTCCCTCTACAGTGGGGTAGGGAAGGCCGGACTCCAGCGCCTTCTGGCGGATGTTCTCCTGGACGGCGTTCAGCTGCAGGCCGGCGGTGGCGGTGGCGATCACGAAATAGTCCAGTGTGGTGGAAACTTCGCTCAGGTCCAGCACCACCACGTTCTCGGCGCGGCGCTCGCGGGCCGCGTCCACGATGGCCTGAAGCTGGTGAAGGATGGTCTGGTCGGTGGGAATCTGGGTCATTGCAACTCCGGCAGTACAGTCAGGAATAGGGGCGGGGGCTGAGGCAGCCGCAGATGGTCACAGTGTACCGGGCCGGGGAGGGGCGCGCAGCGGCGGGCGTCTTCAGGCTTCACTGCGGCTGGCGGGCCAGGGCGCCGTACAGGCTGGGCGCGTCCGAGCCGAGCAGCACGCCCACCTCGCCGTCGCGCACCGGGAAGCGCAGGCCCTGGATGCGCGAGACGTTGAGCAGGTCGGCCAGCTGTTCGGCGGCGCCCACCGCCGTGCCAGTGAACACCTGGGTGTGCTCCGGGCTGGCGGCCACCGTGTCCAGGCTGACCTGGGTGTAGCCGGCCTGCTGCAGCGCCCGCACCACCTTCTGTCCCAGCCCCTGCCCGCTCGCGTCCTGAACGCGGATGGGGGTCTGGGTGGCCTCGTTCTGCCCGCTGTCGGCCTGGCTGCCCCACACGCGGGCCAGCGCAGCCGGATCGGCGGCCAGATTGAAGGTGCCGGGGATGGTGGTGGTGGGCAGGGTGGCAAAGTTCAGCTTCAGCTGGGAGAGGTACGGAGTCAGGTTCTGCACCAGCGCCGGGTCGGCGTTGGTCTGCACCCCGTTGCCCAGGCCGCTCAGGAGCACAGGCAGCACCCGCGCGATGCCCTGGGGGGTGCGCAGCCGACTGATCAGCTGGCTGATCGCCTGCTTCTGGTGGTCCATCCGGCCGTAGTCGTCCCCGAAGCCCTTGCGCATTCGCAGGTAGGCCACCGCCGCGTCGCCGTCCAGATGATGCGGGCCGGGCGACAGGTGGACATGCAGGTTGGCTGCAAAGTCGTCGAAGTGGATGCCACGTTTCTTGGGGTCCTCGTAGCTGGCGATGTCCGGCACCGTGACGTCCAGGCCGCCCAACGCGTTGATCACCCGCGCCACGTAATCGGTGCGGACCACCACGGTGTTGTCCACCCGCTCGCCGGTGATCTGCTCCACCGCCCGGCTCAGGCCCTCCAGGCCGCCGGTCCAGTACTGGCTGTTGACCTTCTGGGCGGCCACGCCGCGCCGCGGGTCGAACGGTCCCACGTTGGTGTCGCGCGGAATAGACAGGACGCTGACCCGCGTGCCGTCCACCTTCATCAGCATGATCGAGTCGGTGTTGGGCGGCTGCCAGACGTTGCGGGTGTCCTGGTCGGCGCAGCGTTTGTACGGCGCGCAGTACACCACGTCACGCCCGGCCAGCAGCAGCGTGAAGTGCGGCGCGGTGCCGGGCGCACTGTTCAGCACCTGCCGCGCTTCACCGCCGGGCGCGGTCAGCACCGCGTAGCCGCCCAGCGAGAGGGCGGCCAGCGTCAGGCCGGACAGCTGCCAGGCCCGCCAGCCAGCCACGGTGCGGGGTGGGTGGGCGACGACGGGCGCAGCCGGTTCGGTGGCGTCATGGTAGTAGGTCTGGTTGTACACCTGATGCCTCCCCACCTTGGCGCGGCGGTACACCGGCCGGCTGTGACGGCCCGGCGGCCGGTCGTCGTGACGCGAGCTCACGGCTGCAACGTCCGGTACGTCTGCAGGGTGCGCGGATGCACCTGAATGTGGCGGCCCTGGAGGTAGATGACCTTGGAAGTGATGGCCCGCGACAGCGCGGCGTTCAGGTCCGTGAGGGCCAGGGCGCGGATGTCGTCGTTCACGCCGCGTCCCGGCTCCGACACGTCCGCGATGTATACGCACGCCGACACCGGATTGCCGGCCCGCGGCCCGGTGGTGTGGTCCTCCACCGCCTCCAGGATGATCCGGTCGGTGACGCCCCAGTGCTCCAGCAGCGTCCGGCCCGCGCGGCCATGCAGCGCCAGCGGATGCGCCGAGTCAATGTCGCATTCCGGCGGCGCCAGCCGCAGCAGTTCATGGTCCGGCAGGTCGCGGGCCACGTCGTGCAGGATGCCGGCAAGGTAGGCCCGCTCCGCGTCCAGTCCGCCCGCCAGCGCGATGTCTCGCGCCAGTTCGGCCACCCGCAGCACGTGCTCGAACCGCCGGGGCTTGACCATCAGCTGCACCCGCTCCAGGCATTCAGCGAGGTCTGGAAGGGCCGGTGCCTTCGGCACCTGGGGGACGACTGGCTCCGTTGCCTGTGTCATGAAATCGGAGCGCCCATGAACGACAGCATAACCAGGATTATACCCCGCAGCCGGAACGCAACCGTAGAGTGATGACCAGACTGCGGGGCCGCCAGATTGAGCGGGCCTTGAGGCAGCGTGGTTACTGCTCGTCGTCAAAGTACTCGAACCGGAAGGTGCCGATCTCGACTGTATCGCCTTCCTGGGCACCGGCCCGCCGCAGCGCGTTGGTCAGCCCCTGGCGCTTGAACAGGCCCGACAGGTACTCCGCCGCGTCCTCGAGGTGGCGCGCGAACCGCTCCAGCTTCTCCTGAAACCCGCCGCCCGTGACGGTCCAGACCCGTTCCGGCGCCCCGGTCACGCCGCGGTTGACGGTGGGCGGGTCGATGCGCAACTCCACGTGCAACGGCTCCACCCGCACCTCGTCCGGCTCCTCCTCCAGCGCGTGGGTCTGAGCCCACACTTCCTGGGAAGGCAGCATCGAGAACAGCGTCGCCTTCAGCTCTTCCAGGTGCAGGCCGTCGCGCGCGCTCACCTGCAGCACCGGCAGCCCGAAGCGGCTCAGCTCATCCTCGGCCAGCTGGGCGAGGTCCGGGTCCACCGTGTCCACCTTGTTGAGCGCCACCAGCGCCACCTGCTCCAGCAGGCTGGGGTCGTAGCTCTGCAGCTCCGCCTGCAGCGCCTCCAGCTCCTGGGCCGGGTCACGGGCCACATCCAGCACGTACACCAGCAGCCGGGTGCGGCTGATGTGGCGCAGGAACTCCAGCCCCAGGCCACGCCCCTCGCTGGCCCCCTCGATGATGCCGGGGATGTCCGCCAGGGTGAAGCGGCGGTCATGGTCCGGGTCGTCCACCACACCCAGGATGGGGGAGAGGGTGGTGAAGGGATAGTCCGCGATGGCCGGGTTGGCGTTGCTCAGGGCCGCCAGCAGGCTGCTCTTGCCGGCGTTCGGGTAGCCGACCAGCCCCACGTCCGCGATCAGGCGCAGTTCCAGCCGCACCCGGCGCCGCTGACCACGGGTGCCCAGCTCCGCAAAACGGGGCGCCTGACGGCTGGCGCTCGCGAAGGTGCTGTTGCCGCGGCCACCCTGACCGCCGCGCGCCACCACCTTGATCTGACCGGCGCGCACCAGGTCGGCCACCACCCGTCCAGTGTCGAGGTCGAAGGCGGTGGTGCCCACCGGCACGTCGATGATCAAGTCCTCGCCGTCCTTGCCCTGCCGCAGCCGACCCTCGCCATAATTGCCGCTCTCGGCCTTGAACTTGCGCCGGCCCAGCAGCCGCTCCAGACTCTCGACGCCCTCTACGGCCCGCAGCAGGATGCTGCCGCCCTTGCCGCCGTGCCCGCCGTCCGGTCCGCCCTTGGGCATGTACTTGGCCCGGTGGAAGCTCATGCTGCCGTCGCCGCCGTGTCCTGCCTGCACTTCAATTTCTAGTACGTCACGAAACGCCACTGTGTACTCCTTCGCCGCTGCCCGGTCGCTGAAGTTCACAGTCCCGGCAGAGAGTTCTGCCGCCCGGCACTCCAGCCAGGCGTATGGCGCGGTCACTTCAGCGGTGTTGCAGGACTTGCCCACAACAGGGCGCATTCCTCCCCAGTGTACGACACGCGGGAGGGGGCTTGTGCAGGAGGTCGGTGAGCGCTAAAGTGTTGCAGCCCATGAGCCCTGCCATGGCGATGTAGCTCAGCTGGTTAGAGCGAACGACTCATAATCGTTAGGTCCCCGGTTCAAGTCCGGGCATCGCCACCAAGAAAACCCCGTCACGGACGGGGTTTTTTGTTGCCACTGAGAGAGAAGGACCCGGTTTGCCCGGCAGTGATGGTGTGGTCTTCGAGAGGACCCGTTTCTGCGGTTCGCGCAAGCCCTGAGCGCGGGGCGGGGCCGGACGTCCCGCTATCAGGAAAGCCCCATCGCTCGGTAAGTACCGTTTGTTCGTCTGGTGGAAGGCAAGCCATCAGTACACCTCACGGTTATAGGGAGCTGGCAGCGCCTTCATGGTCCAGTCACTTGCTCCAATGAGGCGTCCCGGACCTGTAGGGTGAAGCCATGCTGCTCTGCCCGTTCGTTCCTGTGTCCGCCGCCTGTCCATGAGGGTGCTGCCCTCCCTGAGCGGGCTGCCGCGCAACGCCCGCAACTGCATTCTGCTGGAGCCTCTTTGGGCGGTGTTTGGCGTGGTGGTGATCTATTACGCGCCGCTCTATATGCGCGGTGTGGGCCTGAGCAGTACCCAGATCGGCCTGCTGGGGTCCATCACGGTGGCCTGCTCGTTCGTGTTTCAGGCGCTGGCCGCCCCCATCACCAACCGAATGGGCCGCCGCCGCACCAGCCTGCTGTGGGACCTGGTGTCCTGGACCGTGCCGATGGTGGTGTGGGGGCTGGCGCACAGCTTCGTGGCCTTTCTGATCGCGGCGGCGCTGAGCGCCAGCAACCGGATCGTGGCGGTGTCCTGGAGCCTGCTGGTCATTGAGGACGTGCCGCAGCCGAAACGGGCGCGGGTCTTCGGCATCCTGAACCTGATCAATGCCTTCTGCGGCCTGCTCACGCCGCTGGTCGGCCTGCTGATCGCGCGCCTCGGGGTGGTCCCGGCGCTGCGCGGCGTGTACCTGCTGGGCGCCGTTGGTATGACCGTGATGTTCTACTGGCGCAACGCGGTCACCCAGGAAACCCGCAGCGGCGAGGCCGCCATGCAGCAGCACCGGGACCTGAAGCCGTGGGAGAGCATGCGCCACACCTTTCAGCTGGTGCCGGCCCTGGCCCGTGGCGGCCTGCCGGGCGTCGTCGCCTTCTATGTGCTGACCATGTTCGCCGAGCAGATGGGCCTGTTCCAGATTCTGCTGTTCAAGGAGACGCTCGGGTTCGGAGCGCAGGCGCTGTCGCTGGTGCCGGTGGCCGGCGCGGTGGTCACCATCCTGATGTACGCCCTGGTGCTGCGGCGGCTGGACCACGTCCCGGCCGAGCGCACGCTGGTGTTCACCCGGCTGCTGGGCCTGGCCGGGGCGGTCCTGATCCTGTTCATTCCCGCCGGCAACCTGAGCGCCCTGCTGCTGGTGGTAAGCCTGCTGGGCGCCGTCACCTTCCTGACCCAGACCTACCGCGATACGGTGCTGTTCAGTCACCTGCCGGCCCACGGCACCGCCGACCTCTACTCGGCGGTCCAGACCCTGACGATGCTGTGCTCCATCCCGGCGGCTGGGCTGGCCGGCGCCCTGTACAGCGTCCAGCCGAGACTGCTGTTCGTCATGATTGCGGTGCTGAACGTGGGCCTGCTGCTGCTGGCCATGCAGGTGGCCCGGTCGCAGCGCCGGTCGGCCACCGTTCCCTGAGCGGCCTTCAGGCCTGCGGTTCCGCTCCGCCTGCCGACACCAGCCCCAGCATTGCCCGGTAGACGAGCGCGGTAGTGCGGGCGTCCTCCAGCGCGTCGTGCGCCTGATACTCCAGCTCGAAGTGCGCCGCCAGATCGCTCAGGGCCGTCCCGACCCGGCGCGGCAGCAGCCCGGCATGAATCAGGAACTGCGCCACCACCTTGGTGTCCACCCGGCCGCGCCGGAACACCGTGTTCAGGTCCGGCAGCAGCGGCTTCAGGAACCCCAGGTCGAAGCCGAAGTTGTGCCCGCCCAGAATGCAGCGGCCCAGCGGCGCGGCGTAGTCGCGGATCGCCTGGGCCACCACGTCCGGCTCCTGCGCCTGCTGGTGATGCACCTGCAGGTCAATGCCGTTCACCGCCATGGCGGAGGCCGCCACGTGGTAGGTCGGGTGGCGCAGCTGCAGGTGCAGCGGGCGCTCCACCTCGGGGCCGTTCAGGGTCACCAGCCCGATGGTCAGCAGCGAGTGCTGGGCCGGGTCGGTGCCTCCCGTTTCGGTGTCCAGAAAGATGATCGGTTGCGCGGCCATGCGGCATGCTGACACGCCGCCGCACCCCGGCGCCTTGTCTGCTTCTGTATGTGCTGGCCCCTGTGGGCGCGCGGCCATGCCGCTATACTTCCGGCATGTCTCAGGCGGCGTCTCCCACGGCCCAGCAGTACCAGGCGGTGATCGGTCTGGAGGTCCACCTGCACCTCAACACCCGCACCAAGATGTTCAGTGCCTGCCGCGCCGATTACGTGGGCGCGGAGCCCAACACCTACACCGACCCGCTGACGCTGGGGCTGCCCGGCACCATGCCCAGCCTCAACCGGCAGGCGGTGGACCTGGCGATCATGTTCGGGCTGGCGCTGCACTGCGACGTGGAGGGCTTCACGCAGTTCCACCGCAAGAACTACTACTACCCGGACGCGCCCAAGAACTACCAGATCTCGCAGTACGACCGGCCCATTGCGCGTAGCGGCTGGCTGGAGGTGGACGGCGAGCGCATCGGCATCACCCGCGCGCACCTGGAAGACGACGCCGGCAAGCTGATGCACCCCACCTACGCCCCGTACAGCCTGCTGGACCTGAACCGCGCCGGCATGCCGCTGATCGAGATGGTGACCGAGCCGGACATCCGCACCCCGGAGCAGGCCCGGCGCTTCCTGACGCTGGTGCGCGCCATCGCGCAGTCGCTGGGCGTCAGCGACGCCAACCCCGAGGAAGGCAAGATGCGCTGCGACGTGAACGTCAGCGTGCACCGCCCCGGCACCCCCTTCGGCACCAAGGTGGAGGTCAAGAACCTCAACAGCTTCCGCAGCGTGCAGCGCGCCCTCGAGTACGAGATCGCGCGCCAGACCCGTACGCTGCAGGCGGGTGGGCGCATCACCCAGGACACCATGGGTTGGGACGAGGGCGGTCAGAAGACTTTCGTGATGCGCACCAAGGAGGGCGAGGCCGACTACCGCTACTTCCCCGAGCCGGACCTGCCGCCGCTGAACATCACCCCCGAGTGGATTGAGCGGGTGCGCTCCAGCATGCCGGAACTGCCGGCCCACAAACGCGCGCGCTATGTGGAGGCGGGCCTGCGCGACGCCGACGCCGACCTGATCAGCGTGGACGTGCCGCTCAGCCGCTTTCTGGACGCCGCGCTGCAGCAGCCGGGCGCCGACATCCAGCGGCTGGCCAACTGGCTGCTGACCGACGTGGCGGGCCTGCTGGCCGCCCGCGAGCTGACGCTGGACCGCAGCGGCCTGACGCCGGAGCACCTGGCGGCGCTGGTGCGGCTGGTGGGGGAGGGGACCATCAGCGGCAAGATGGCCAAGGAGCTGCTGCCGGAGCTGCTGGACGGTGCCGACCCGCAGGCGCTGGTGCAGCAGCGCGGCCTGAGCGTCGTGACCGATACGGCGGCCATCGAGGCGGCCATCGACGCCGCCATGCAGGCCAACCCGAAAGCGGTGGAGCAGGTCCGGGGCGGCAACCTGAAGGCCGCCAACGCGCTGTTCGGGCCGGTAATGCGGGCCATGAACGGCCAGGCCGGACCGGAACTGGTGCGGCAACTGCTGAACCAGAAACTGGGCCTTTGAACGCCCGGCTGAGCACCCGCACGCTGGAGCAGGCTGCGCTGCTGGCGCTGGCCCTACGGGTGCTGAGCCTGCCCGCGCTGCTGCTGTACCTGCTGCTGCGGCGCGAGGGGGGTGGTTGGTACAGCCTGCCGGACCTGCTGGGCAGCGCGGCGCTGCTCACGCTGTGGGGCCTGCTGCTGCGCGACCTGTTCGCGGGCCGGGCCGCCCGACTGAACAGCACCCGGCTGGCGGTGCTGCGGGTCAGCTATCCCTGGCTGGCCGCCTACCAGGGGGCGTTGTGGGTGCTGGCCGCGCTGGGGTTCGGAACCGGGATGTATCCGGAAGCCAACCCGGCGGCGGTGTTCATCCTGCTGAGCGTGTGGGTGGGCGGCATCGTGATCAATCTGCTGCTGTTCCTGCTGAGCGTGCGGCTGTTTCCCAACCCTGCCGACCAGACCGGCCGCCGCCAGTTGAGCGACCTGCTGAACGTCGCGGCGGCGCTGAGTCTGGCCAGCACCATCATCAACGTGGTGCCGCTGGCCGGCGCGCCAGCACCGACCCACGCCGACCAGTGGGCGTACCTGCTGGCCGGCGTGGCGGAACTGGCGTCGCTGCTGCTGCTGCGGCTGGCCCTGCAGCGCCCTGCGCCGGAACAGCGCTAAGGGGCGTGCCCCTCCTCCCGCTTCAGTCCAGCGCGCTGCGGATGGTCTCGCCCAGCGCCGCAATGCCGCGCTCGATCTGCTCCGGGGTGGCCGAGCTGTAGCTCAGCCGCATGGTGTTGTGCCCGCCGCCCAGCGCGAAGAACGGCGCGCCCGGCACGAAGGCCACGCCGCGCGCCACCGCCTGTTGAAGCAGTGGTGCGGTGTCGATCTGCTCCGGCAGCGTGACCCACAGGAACATGCCGCCCTGCGGCGTGGTGTACTGCACGCCCGCCGGAAAGTGCCGCTGCATGCTCTGCACCATCTGCCCGGCCCGCTCGCCGTAGGCCTGCCGCACCCGCTCGATCTGGGCTGGCATCACGTCCTCCACCAGTTCCGCCACAATCATCTGGTTGAAGGTGGGCGTGTGCAGGTCGGCGCCCTGTTTGGCCTGCACCAGCTTGTGGATCAGGGGTCGGGCCGCCTGCACCCACGCGTCGCGCAGGCCCGGCACCAGCACCTTGGAAAAGGAGCTGCTGTACACCACATGGTTGTGATCCGGGTGGCCGGCCCGCTCCAGCCCCAGCGTGTACAGGCTGGGCAGCGCCTCACCCGTGAAGCGCAGCGCGCCGTAGGGGTCGTCCTCCACCAGCACGATGCCGTGGCGGGCGGTCAGCTCCACCAGCTGCTGTCGGCGCTCCAGGCTGAGGGTGCGGCCGGTGGGGTTCTGAAAGTTCGGCACCGCGTACAGCAGCTTGGCACGGGTGGTGTGCAGCAGCGTCTCCAGGGCGTCCACGTCGATGCCGTGGTCGTCGGTGGGCACCTGCACGTACTGCGGGCCGTACGGCTGGAAGCTCTGCAGCGCGCCCAGGTAGGTGGGCGCTTCCACCAGCACCACGTCCCCCTCGTTGATCAGCATCTTGCCCAGCAGGTCCAGGCTCTGCTGGCTGCCGGTCATGATCTGCACGTGCTGCGGCGTGATGCTGGCCCGTGCGGCCAGCCACTCACGCAGCGGCAGATGCCCCTCGGTGGTGCTGTACTGCAGCGCGGCCGGGCCGTAGCGGTCCAGCACCGTGCTGGCGGCCTGCCGCACCGCCTCGATCGGAAACAGCTCGGGGGCGGGCAGCCCACCCGCAAACGAGATCACATCCGGGCGCTGGGTGATCTTGAGCATCTCGCGGATGACGCTGCTGTTCATCCGCTGGCCACGCGCTGAAACCACACGGTCCCAGGCGAAGGGGGGCGTATCGGTGCGGGTCATGGCCGCAGTGTACCGCCGGGGATCATCTACACGGGGGGGCCCGTGCGGCATTGCCGCGCGCGGTATCCTGCCCGGTGAGGAGGGCAATATGCTCGTAACCGGCAATGACATTCTGGTGCCTGCCCGCGCAGGCAAATACGGTGTGGCGGCGTTCAACACCAACAACATGGAGATCACCCAGGCGATCATCCACACGGCGGAGCGGCTGCGCAGCCCGGTGATCGTGCAGATGAGTGAGGGGGCCATCAAGTACGGCGGCCAGGACCTCGCCAACATCGTCAAGGACATCGCCACCCGGGCCTCGGTGCCGGTGGCGCTGCACCTGGACCACGGCTCCAGCTACGTCAACGCCCTGAAGGCCATCAAGATGGGCTTCACCAGCGTGATGATCGACGCCTCGCACCACCCCTTTGAGGAGAACGTCGCCGAGACCCGCCGGGTGGTGGAGGCCGCGCACGCCATGGGCATCAGCGTGGAGAGCGAGCTGGGCCGGCTGGGCGGCATCGAGGAGCACGTGGTGGTGGACGAGAAGGACGCCTTCCTGACCGACCCCCAGGAGGCCGTGCAGTTCGTGGAGCAGACCGGGACCGACTACCTGGCCATCGCCATCGGCACCAGCCACGGCGCCTACAAGGGCAAGGGCCGCCCGTTCATCGATCAGGCGCGCATCGAGCAGATCGGGAACCTGCTGAGCATTCCGTTGGTGGCGCACGGCAGCAGCGGCGTGCCGAAGGAGATCGTGGAACGCTTCCGGGCGTCGGGCGGCGAGATCGGGGACGCGGCCGGCATCGCGGACGAGGACCTGGAACAGGCCACCCAGCACGGCATCGCCAAGGTGAACGTGGACACCGACCTGCGGCTGGCCAGCACGGTGGGCATCCGTGAAGTGCTGAAGGCCAGTCCCAAGGAATTCGATCCGCGCAAGGTGTTCGGCCCGGCCAGAGACGTGATGGCCCAGATCGTGGAGCACAAACTGCGGGTGCTGGGCAGCGTCGGCAAGGCCTGAGCGCCGCATGGGAGAGGGGTGGGTGCCGGGTTCGCCGGTCCCCACCCTTTCTGCTGACGTTGAACCGTGTCCAGGTACGGCTCAATCGGAGTTCTCACCGTCCGGCGATATGCTTCATGGCGGCATGAGGGCCGCCCACTTCCGCGCTTCGTATCTGCTGCTTCTGACTGGGTTTGGCCTGGTGCAGGTGAGTCTTGCCCAGCCGGACCGGCTGGATCTGAAAGCCCGTCTGGCGGCGCTGCTGCCGCTGCCGGGCCAGCAGGCCCAGTTCATGGACACCCGCTCGCGGCTCCTCGTGACATTGCAGCAGCGGGTGTTTGAGGAAAACGGCGACCCGGTGGTGCTGGCCGACAAGCTCAAGCAGATCGAGCAGGGCAAGGTGCCGTCCTACGACGAGCGCCTGGGCATCACCCGCGCCGAGTTTCAGCGCTACGTGGTGATCCAGAAGACGCTGGAGCCGAGTGGGCGCACCTTCAGGCTCAGTGTCAGCCGGGACGCCCTGCATCTGGTGTTCGGGGACGCTCAGGGGGCGGGCGCGCAGGCAGCCAGCATCCTGAAGGGCCTGGTTATTGATCTGAACACGGGTGAGCTCAAAACGCCCGAGGGGTTTGGGGCGCGGCCCACGACGGTGCTGGTGGCGGCCAACGAGGACGTGACCGGTCTGGGGCAGCGCTCCGGCTACACCTGGATGCTCAAGGGCAGCAATCCCACCACCATGAACGCCATGGACGGGCGCCTGTCGCTGCTGCAGCTGCGCAGCGGTCAGGTGCTGCTCAGCTACAGCCGGGTCAGCATCCTGAAGGGCCGGGTCAGCGAGGCCGCTGTGAACATCCTGTACAAGCGCTGAGGGCTCAGGCCCACGGCTCGCTGACGCTGACGGCATTGCGTCCGGCGGCCTTGGCCGCATAGAGCGCCTCGTCGGCGGCCCGCAGGGTGGCCTTCAGGTCACGGCGGCCGTCCAGCCGGGCCAGCCCGAAGCTGGCGGTCATCTGCAGGCCGGCGGCCACGTCATCCCAGACCAGCCGCTCCAGGACGCTGCGCAGCCGGTGGCACACTTCCTGGGCGGCTTCCAGGCCCAGGTCGTGCAGGATCACCACGAACTCCTCGCCGCCGAACCGGGCCAGACAGTCCTGGTCACGGATCTCGGCGCTGAGCGCCCGCACCACCCGGATCAGCACCGCGTCGCCCACCGCGTGGCCGTAGGTGTCATTGACCCGCTTGAAGTGGTCCAGGTCCAGCAGCACCACCACGCTGGGCGGGCCCTGGCGGGCCTGCTCGCGCAGGCGGGCCAGCCGCTGCATGGCAAAGGCGCGGTTGGGCGCGCCGGTGAGCGGGTCCTGCATCGCCGCCTCGGCGAAGGCGGCAGCCCGCACCTCGGCGTCGCGGGCCTGCTGTTCGATCTGCTTGAGCAGCGCGCGCTGCTGGTACACGTCCCGGTACAGCGCCAGCACCCGCCGGGTCACTTCCCGCTGCGTCTCGAACGCCTCCTGAAAGCGGCCGGAGCGGGCATAGGCGTTGGCCAGCGCCTCACGGGCGCGGGCCGCCAGCAGGTCCTGCTGACCCAGCTCGAACTGGGCGATGGCCTGCTCCAGGTCCGCGACCGCCTCGTCCCAGCGGCTGGACCGGGAAAACGCCCGGGCCCGGTTGCGCAGGGCGTGGCCGTAGAGCGTGGTGCTGCGGGTATTGGCGGCCAGCTGCACGCTCTCGTGGCCCATCTGGATGGCCTGGTCCAGCGCGCCGGACCAGACGGCGTGGCGCGACAGGGCGTCCAGCACGTCCAGCACCCGCAGCGGCGAGCGCAGCAGCGTGCGCTGGGCGTTCAGGGTGGTGAGCAGCGCCACCGAGTGCTGCAGCTCGGCCTGCACCTCGTCGCGCAGCCCTTCCGGGAGCTGGCGCCGGATCAGCGCCTCCGAGGCACTCACGGTGTAGTTGATGTGGAAGGTGTGCAGCAGCTCGGCCGATTCTCCGAGCCGCAGGCCCTCCGCAAAGGGCGAATGCAGCAGGCCGTGCAGCCGGGTGGCGGCGTCGGCATACAGATCGCGGTCCATCTCATGGTGCGACCGGTTCACCGCCACCAGCGCCACCCCGCGCTGGTCGCCCGCCTCGCGCGCCAGCATCTCGGCCTGCTGAAAATGGGCGTCGGCGCCCAGGTCGTCGTAGGTATCGGCCTGCACCAGCGCGATGGCCACGTGCGCCTTGGCTTCCAGCGAGCGGTCCCGGCTGACCCGGGCCAGTTCCAGGCAGGCCAGGGCGTGCGTCATGGCGATGGCCGGATCCCCGGTATCCAGGGCCAGATACACCGCGTCACGGTGCAGCAGCGCCACGTCGGTGATGGAGCGGTCGCGTCCCTGGTCAATCTGCTGCTGCAGCGCCTGCAGTTCGTCGCGCAGGTCGGTCAGGGACGGGGGAATCAGCCCGGGACTGGTCATGAACCAGCCACCGCAGCGGAGAAGGGAGGGGCAGCAACACTGAACAGGGGGCAGACGGGTCCGCTTCGGTTCAGGTCAGGCCGGGCGATCCGACTCACGGCCACGGAAACGGCCGGACCCGACCTGAACCGGCCGGGCATCCCCAGAGATGCACGGATGCATGCATACTGCATCTTATCGCCCGCAGCCGGCGCTGTATATGCAGTTACACACGAGAAAGTGGCCGGAGCGAGGCTTTATTTTGTCCCGTCGCGCCGACGGAAACCGCCGAACACCCGCGACAGCAGCGACCCGGCAGTGGCCTGGGGGGCGGCCTGTGCAGAGGCCGGCTGTTCAGGGGCAATCTGCGCCACCGGCGCCTCAGGTTCCGGCTCGGGCATGAGGTTGCCGGCCAGCCGACCCGACAGGAACTCCTGCATCAGCAGCGCGTCCAGCTTGCCCAGGGGCGCGCTGCCGGAGGCGGCCCGGGCGGCGTCCAGCTGGCGCTGCTCCGAGGACCGGATCGGGCGCACGTCAATGGTGACCGGCTTGCGGTTGGTCAGCAGCGCCGTGAAGGCCACGCCGCCCCGCAGCGTGCCATACTCGGCGCTCACCACCAGATGCTCGCCGTCGAGGTGCAGCCGCCCGATCAGCTGCTCCGCTGGTCCAAGCAGCTGAATCCAGTACGGCCGGCGGCTCACCGAGAACAGCTGCAGCACCTCGGTCAGCGGCACGTCCAGCGAGCGGGTCCGGAAGGCGGTCTGGTGATCCGGGAGCGCCACATCGCTCACCAGCCGCAACTCGTCGTCCACGTCCACGGTGCGGCCGGCCAGGACCGAGGGCGCCACCGCCTCGTCGTCCAGCGTCGCCATCTGGATCAGCAGCTGCTCGGCGCGGTCGTTCAGCGAGCGGCGGGGGCGGTCCGGCGTCCCGCGCCGCACCGAGAAGCGTCCGCCCTCCTGCCGGAACAGGATCTGCAGCGCCTTGAGGCCCACCAGCGCGCCCACCGGCCGCACCGGGCGGAACATGATGTCCACCGGCTCGCCGTGGTCCAGCACCAGCATGAAGCTGCCGGCCAGGGTGGTCAGCTCCCACAGCAGCGATTCGCCCCGCCCACTCAGGTACCGGAACAAGTCCGGCAGCGCGTCGTGCGTGAAGCCGCCCTCGATCAGCGGGGGTTCCACTGGCGCCGTGTCCGCTATGGTCAGCCAGGCCTCACCGCCGGTGGTGCGGGTGCGGCCCAGGCCACGGGTGAGGTCGGCATTCGGATTTGGCAACGGCTCGCGTTCGCTGGGCACCTCTGCACTCCTTCCGACGCAGATCACGTCGTGCGTGGGTTGCCTGTATAGGTCTGGCCTACCCTGCTCCTGCCAGTATCCGGGGCAAGGGTCGGGCGCACCATGAAGAACCACTCATAATTCGCTGAGGTACTCCAGCGCAAAGCGGTACCCGGCCCAGCCGAGCCCGGAGATCTTGCCGCGACACACTGGCGCGGTCACGCTGACATGCCGGAACGCCTCGCGGGCGTCCACGTTGGAGAGGTGCACCTCCACCACCGGCAGCGCCTGCCCGGCGATGGCGTCGCGCAGCGCGTAGCTGTAGTGGGTCAGCGCGCCCGGGTTGATCACGATGCCGCGGAAGCCCTGCTCGCCCGCCTGCTGCACCCACTCCAGCAGCTGCCCCTCGAAATTGCTCTGGTGACAGGTGACCGTCACGCCCAGTTCGGTGCCCCACTCCTCGCACTGCCGTTCCAGGTCTTCCAGGGTGCCGGCGCCGTACACGCCCGGCTCGCGGGTGCCCAGCAGGTTCAGGTTGGGGCCGTTCAGAATCAGGAACAAGGGAGACCTCAGGAAGGAGAGAGGGCGAAGGCAGTGCAGTCCTGCTGCCAGGTGGCGTAGACCTCGCGCAGCGTGGTGTCCGGCACCCGCGCCAGATACGGCCGGGCCAGGTCGTGCAGCAGCACGAAGCGCACGCCCTGGTCATCGGCTTTCTTGTCGCGGGCCATGTAGGGGCTCAGGTCATCGAAGCTCAGCTCCGGCAGGGGGCTGGGCTGTTGCCATGCCAGGAAGCGGCGGGTGTGGCTGCTCAGGTCGGTGCCTCCCAGCGCCCGCGACAGCAGCGCGGCGTAGTGCATGCCGTAGCCCACGGCAAAGCCGTGTGACATGCCGTGGTGCGTGACGGCCTCCAATGCGTGCGCCAGTGTGTGGCCAAAATTCAGGTGGGCCCGCTCGCCCTGCTCGGTCAGGTCGCGGGTGACCACCTCGGCCTTGACCCGGATGGCGTCGGCCAGGGTGTCTTCGAAGGCCGGATGCTCCGGCCGGAAGTCGGGCGACAGCACCCGCTCCAGCAGGCTGGGGTCGGCGATCAGGCCGTGCTTGTAGGCTTCGGCCGCGCCCTCGCGGAACACGGCCGGCGGCAGGGTCTCCAGCACCTGCGGGTCGCACCACACTGCCCGCGCCGGATAGAACGCGCCCACCAGGTTCTTGCCCTCCGGCAGGTTGATGCCGGTCTTGCCGCCCACCGCCGCGTCCACCATGCCCAGCAGGGTGGTGGGCAGGCTGTAGAAGGCGACGCCGCGCAGGTAGGTGGCCGCCACGAAGCCGGCCAGATCGGTGGTGGCGCCGCCGCCCAGCCCCACCACCGCGCCGCTGCGGGTCAGGCCTGCCTGCGCCAGCTGCGAGAGCACGTCTGCATAGACGGTCACGGTCTTGCTGTCGTCGCGGGCCGGCACCTGGACGCTGAGGGCGGGGGAGAGCGCCTGCTCCACCTGCCGCACCCAGCGCTCCGGCACCCCGGCGTCGTGAATCAGGGCCACCTGGGCGTGCGGCACCCGCACTCGCTCTAGCGTGCCGCGCTCCACCGTCACGGGGTAAGGTGCGGGGCCGCCTACCTCAATCCGAGGCACGTTCACTCTCCAGCGTCTCGGCAAAGGCCTGCACGTCGGCGTAGGTCCACAGCCGCTCGATGATCTCGGCCACGATTTCCTCGGAGGGCCGCCCGTCGCTGTGCACGTGGATGGTGCCCTGGCGGTAGGCATTCTCGCGCTCGCTCATCAGCGCCTCGATGCGGGCCAGCGGGTCCGGGGTGTGCAGCAGCGGCCGGTCTGAGTGGCGGGTGCGCGCCAGGATGGTTTCCGGGCTGGCCCACAGCACCACCACCGGGCCGCGCTCCAGCAGCACCCGCCGGTTCTCCTCATGCACGAAGGTGCCGCCGCCCAGGCTCACCACCGCGTAGTCCAGCCGAGTGACCCGGCGGACCACCTCGCCCTCGCAGGCGCGGAAGAAGCCTTCGCCCTCGTGGGCGAACACCTCCGGGATGCTCTTGCCCACCACCCGGGTGATCAGCTTGTCGGTGTCCACGAAGTGCAGCGCCAGTGAACGGCTCAGCTCCCAGCCGATCCGGCTTTTGCCGGTGCCCATGAAGCCGGCCAGCGCCACCCAGGTGACTGGGCGTTCGATCAGGCCGGGGCTGTCCATGCCCCGTAGTGTAGTGGATGCCTGTCCAGACGAATGCGAAGTCTGTACCGCTGTGCCGCTGGCGGCCAGCTGCTCGGCCAGGCCGCATTCCAGCGCTCCGTGCGGCAGCATGCCTTCAGTACTGCAGCGCGTACTGCTGCGCCGCCGCCACCCGCTCCTGCAGTTCCGGCAGGGTATCGCCGCCGAACTTCTCCAGCATCGCGTCGGCGAGCACCCAGCCCACCACCGTCTGCAGCACCACCCCGGCCGCCGGCACGGCGGTGGTGTCGCTGCGCTCGCGGGCCGCGTCGCTGGCCTCGTGGGTCAGCACGTTCACGGTGGGCAGCGGGCTCATCAGCGTGGCAATCGGCTTCATGGCCACGCGGATGATCAGCTCCTCGCCGTTGGTCATGCCCGCCTCCAGCCCACCGGCCCGGTTGGTGTCGCGGCGGTAGCCCGGCTGGTCGTAATACACGGCGTCATGCACGCCGCTGCCCGGCAGCCGCGCCTGATCGAAGGCCCGGCCGATCTCCACGCCCTTCATGGCCTGCACGCTCATGACCGCCCCCGCGATGCGCCCGTCCAGCTTGCGGTCGCTGTGCGCGTAACTGCCCAGCCCCACCGGCAACCCCCGGAAGCGCACCTCCAGGATGCCGCCCAGCGTGTCGCCGTCCCGCTTGGCCCGGTCGATGCGTTCACGCATCTGCTCGGCGGCGTCCTGGTCAGCGGTGCGCAGGTCGCTGTCCTCGATGGCGTCCAACGCGTTCCAGTCAAACCCCTCCCGCGCCTCGATGCCGCCCAGGCTCACCACGTGGTTGGCCCCCTGCACCCCCAGCTCCGAGAGCAGTTTCAGGGCCACGCTCCCCACCGCCACCCGCGCGGCCGTCTCGCGAGCGCTGGCGCGCTCCAGCACGTCGCGCAGGTCCTTGTGGCGGTACTTGATGCCGCCCGCGAGGTCGGCGTGGCCGGGCCGGGCGTCGGTCAGGGCCTTCTTGCGCGGCTCGCCACCCGGCTCCGGCGACATGATCTCGGTCCAGTTGCGGTGGTCCTTGTTGGCGATCGCCAGCGTGATGGGGGCGCCGGTGGTGCGGCCCGCCCGCACCCCGCTCAGGATCTGGGCCTCGTCGGTTTCGATCACCATGCGCCGGCCACGGCCATAGCCGCCCTGGCGTTTTCTGAGCCAGGGGTCGATGTCGGCCTTGCCCAGCGGCAGCTGCGACGGCAGCCCCTCGATGATGGCTGTCAGCTGTGGCCCGTGTGATTCGCCTGCGGTCAGAAACCTCATGCCCCGATGCTAGCAGCCGCGCCCTGGGCTGCCGCCGGGCTTGGGTAAACAAAAGCGGCGGGGACGGCTCAGTGCTGAGCCGTCCCCGCCGGTTGAAGCTGGTTAGCGCGTTCTGGGGTCGAAGGCGTCGCGCACGGCGTCCCCGAACAGGTTCCAGCTGAGCGAGAACAGGATGATGAACGCCGCCGGCAGCACCGTTACGTACCAGTACTGGTTGTCCATCCAGGCGCGGGCGAAGCTGATGAACTGGCCCCAGTCGGTGGTGCCGACCGGCAGGCCGATGCCCAGGAACGACAGCGCCGCGATGCTCAGCGGGATGGTGCCCAGGTCCAGGATTGCCAGCGTCAGCACCGAGGCCACGCTGTTGGGAATCACGTGCTTGCTGATCATGCGCCAGTCGCTGGCGCCCAGGCTGCGCGCACCGTCCACGAACTCCAGCTTGCGGGTGCGCAGCACGTCGCCGCGCACCACGCGGGCGTACCCGGCCCAGCCGGTCAGGCAGAAGGCCAGGATGATGCTGCTGGTCGTGCGCGGCAGGATCGTCAGCAGCACGATGGTGAGCACCAGGCCCGGGAAGGCGAACAGCACGTCAATGAAGCGCTGGATCAGGTTGTCGATCCAGCCGCCGTAGAAGCCGCTGACGGCGCCCACGATCACCCCGATCAGCAGCGTGATCGCCACGATGATCAGGCCCATCTTCATCATGATGCGGGTGCCCCAGATCAGGCCGTAGAAGATGTCGTAGCCCTGGCTGGTGCCGAACCACGCCTGACGGCTGGGCGGCGTCGGGATGGGGGAGAAGCTCTCGCGCTGCGTCTGGTAGCAGCTGTTCGGCGGCGCCACGATGGCCTGCCAGAACGGCGCGCCGGCCGGATTGTAGATCTGGTTGGGGCTGGTCATGTTCAGGTCGCGCAGGCAGTTGCCGCCGGGCCGCGCGATCAGCGGCGCGAACACCGCCACCAGCAGGAAAATGATGGTCATGGCCAGCCCGATCAGGGCCAGCTTGTTGCGCCGCAGCTTGGCGACCGGCCGCGAGTGCCAGAACTCCGAGAACCGCGACGGCTTTTTGCTTTCAGGAACGGGAGCGGTGGTGGTCATCAGTCAAACCTCACGCGCGGGTCCACGACCCCGTAGAACAGGTCGGTGAGGGTGCTGACCACCACCACGATGATGGCCGACAGCAGGGCGAAGCCCAGCACGGCCGGCACGTCCAGGTTCTGGGCGGCGGCCCCGACCCACTGGCCCACGCCCGGGTACGCGAAGATGGTTTCGGTGAAGATGGCGCCACCCAGCAGGCTGATGATCTGGAAGCCGGTGAGCGTCACGATCGGCAGCAGGGCGTTGCGGCGGGCGTGCTTGCTGTTGACCATGCGGTCCGACAGCCCCTTGCTGCGGGCGGTCCGGACGTAATCGCTGCTCAGCGCCTCCAGCATCTGCGCGCGCATCACCTTGATCATGGTGGCGCTGCTGATGACCAGCAGGGTCAGGACCGGCATCACCAGGTGCCGGATCACGTCCCAGGCCACGTTCCAGCGGCCGTTCAGCATCGCGTCGATGCTGAGCATGCCGGTGTAGCGGTGGAAGCTGGGGTCCAGGATGGCGAACTGGTTGAGCACCTCCACCTGACCTGGCCCCGGCAGCCAGCCGAGCGAGCCGTAGAAGAACTTGAGCAGCAGGATGCCCAGCACAAAACTCGGCAGGCTGTAGCCCACGATGGTGAACACCCGCAGCAACTGATCCAGGAACTTGTCCTTGTTCAGCGCCGAGAGCGTACCGAGCCACACCCCCAGCAGCACGATCGGGATCAGGGTGTAGAGGGCCAGCTCCACCGTGTTGGGCAGGCGGGTGCGGATGGTGTCCAGCACCGGCTGACTGCTGGTCTTGGAGAAGCCAAGATCGCCGTGCAGGGTGCTGCTGAGCCAGTGGCCGTACTGAACCGGGAACGGCTGATCAAAGCCGCGCTCCTTGATGATCCGGTCCAGCTGAGCCGCCTGCTGCTCGCTGCGGATGTACCCGGCGGCCCGCTGGGTGGGGGTCAGCAGCTGCAACAGCCCCACGATCATCAGGGACAGCACGAACATCACCACCGGAATCTGAATCAGACGCCGAACGATAAACGTGAACATAGAACTCCAGAGTAGAGATGAGAAGGCAGAAATACACGCGGAGCGGATAAGGGTGTGCTTAAGAAGCCCTGACGCTTGGCCGGCACACAGGTGGGGCGGGACGGCGGCCATCGCCACCGTGCCCGCCCCATGCCTGCACCGTCAGACGCTCAGTTCTTGCTGAGGTCCTTCCAGAGGTTGCCGGTGACGGCGTCCGAACGCATCGGGTTGTAGGTGCCGGCGCTGACGCCCTGCAGGTTGTCACGCACGACCGTGAAGTTCACGCCCGCCGGGATCAGGATGTAGGGAGCCTGCTCGTAGGCGCGCTGGGCCACCTGGGCGTACAGCTTGTTGCGGGCGGCCGGGTCCAGGGTCACGCGGGCCTGGTCGAGCCACTTGTCCACGCTGGCGTCCTTCCAGTTGTTGCGCGGGTAGTAGTAGCCGTTGCTGCTGTAGAAGGTGTACAGGAAGTTATCCGGGTCGGCGTAGTCCGGAGCCCACGCCAGGATCACCGACGGCTCCTTGCCGTTCTTGCTGTCGGTCAGCATCTGCGACCACTGCTTGGCGGTGATGTTCACGCGGAACTTGGGGTTCAGCGACTCGATGTTCTTCTTGAGCAGCTCGGCGGCCGTCTGGCTGGCCGACGCGCCGGCACGGTAGTCCATGTTCAGCACGAAGCCGTTCTTCCAGAGGTTGCCGCTGAAGGCGCGCTTGAAGTAGGCGGTGGCCTGCTTGGGGTCGAAGCTGTACTTCTTGACCTTGCCGGTGTAGCCGGGGAAGGTGTCGGGGAGCAGCATGGTGCGCTGCATGCCCTTGCCCTGCTGCACGTCCTTGATGTAGGTGGCGTAGTCGAAGCTGTAGCTGAAGGCGCGGCGCACGTTCACGTCGCTGAAGAAGTTGGCGGGGATGCCCTTGCCGTCCAGCTTCCCGCTGCCCAGCGCCGCTGGATCCGAGATCTTCTCGTTCATGAAGAACGCGGTGGAGGTGGTGTTCGGCAGGTTGTCAATGAACTTGACGCCCGGCTTGCCCACCAGCTGCTCCTGCACGTTGGCGCGCGGGCCCGTCTCGATGATGTCGGCGTCGCCGCGCAGGAACGACTGGTAACGGGCGGCCTGCTCCGGCACCTTCTGCCAGACGATGTTGGTGATGCTCGGCTTCTTGCCCCAGTAGCCGGCGAACGCCTTCAGCAGGATGGCGTTGGCGTCACGGCTGACCATCTGGTACGCACCGGTGCCGCTGGGCTTCTTGTCCAGGCCGCCGCCGGTCAGGTCCTTGCCGACCCACTGCTGCCAAGTCGCCTCGGTGCCGTTCCACTCGCCCTGCTGGATGGCCCACTTCATGTCCACGATGCTCTGGCCGGTGAAGGCGAGCTTGGCGAGGAAGGCCGGGTCCGGCTTGGGCAGCGTGAACACCAGGGTGCTGGGGTTGCTGCACTTCACGGCCGCCGCGATCTTGGCCCAGGTGACGCTCTTGTCGTCGTTGGCGTTGCTGGGGGTCCCGAGCAGCGAGTCACTCAGGAACCAGTTGCCGCTCTCGCCGCTGTTGGTCACCAGGTTGCGGCGGAAGCTGTACTCCGCGTCCGTGCAGGTGAAGCTGTTGCCGCTGTGGAACTTCACGCCCTGACGCAGCTTGACGGTCAGGGTTTTGCCGCCGTTGGTGTAGCTGGGGATGGCGGTGGCGAGCAGCGGCTGGAACTCACGCAGGCTCGCGCCCTTGTAGGTCCAGAGCGTCTCGTAGATGTTCTCGGTGAACTGGCCGGAGGCGGTGTCGTACGTGACGCCCGGGTCCATGGTGGGGATGTCGGCCGATTCCTGGATGACCAGGGTGTCTTTGGGGGTGGCAGCAAACGCAACGCCGCCCATAAGCAACAGAGAAGTGATGAGGCCCAGTTTCTTCATGTATCTCCTCCTGATAGACCCTGCCCCAAACGGGCGGCTGTCTAGGTCATCGGTGTATGAATGATATAGCAAGATATTGCAGAGTACGTGACGGTCAGGAGAGTGTCTGGTGGGAAGGGTGAAGATTCTTCTAACGCCACTGTGAGCAGGCGGGTGGACATGGACACCAGCACGGCGCACCCGTAGCGTGTGCAGGCGCGGCTGCAGCCCACCCGGCTGGCCGGGCCAGCGCAGTGACCGGGCCGAACCCAGCCCACCCCCTATACTGCCCCCTGATGAAGAAACGCATTCTGCTGCTGGCCGGTGGACAGTCCGGAGAGCACGAGGTCAGCCTGATGAGCGCCCGGGGGGTGCTGGCGGCCCTGCCGCGCGACCGCTTCGAGGTGACCCCGCTGGTGATCAGCCGCCAGGGGCGCTGGCTGCCGCCCTCCGACACCGTGCGGGCGCTGGAGCAGGGCCGCGCCGAGGGGGGCGGCGAGAGCCTGCTGAAGCGGGTGGCCAGCGTCAGCGGCTTCGATCTGGTGTTTCCGCTGCTGCACGGCCCCAATGGGGAGGACGGCACGGTGCAGGGCCTGCTGACCCTGGCGGGCTTGCCGTACGTGGGCTCCGGGGTGCTGGGCAGCGCCGTCAGCATGGACAAGGCCATGACCAAATCTGTGCTGGAGTCGGCCGGCATTCCGCAGGTTCCGTCTCGGCTGGCCACCCGCAAACAGTGGCGTGAGCAGCCGGAGGCCGTGCGCGATCTGGCCGCCGATCTGGGCCTGCCGCTGTTCGTGAAGCCGGCCAACATGGGCAGCAGCGTGGGCATCAGCAAGGTCCGCAGCGAGATGGAGCTGGACGCGGCGCTGGACCTGGCTTTCAGCCTGGACCGCCGGGTGGTGCTGGAAGCCATGACGGCCGGCAAGCCGCGCGAACTGGAGGTGGGCATCCTGGGCAACGACGCGCCGCTGGCCTCTCCGGTGGGTGAGCTGCGCTTCGACGCGGACTTCTACGACTACCAGACCAAGTACACCGAGGGCCGCGCCAGCATGCACATCCCGGCCGACCTGCCGAAAGCGGTCGCGGAGCAGGTGCGTGACCTGGCGCTGCAGGCCTTCCGGGCGCTCGACTGCGCCGGGCTGGCGCGGGTGGACTTTTTTTACCTGGAAGACAGCGGCGAGCTGTACCTCAACGAGGTCAACACCATGCCCGGCTTCACGCCCACCAGCATGTATCCCAAGCTGTGGGAGGCGGCCGGCTGGAGCTACTCGGCGCTGGTTACGCGGCTGGTGGAGCTGGGGCTGGAGGAGCGCTGAAACTGGGCGGTACACCTGCCCCGGCCCTTCCGCGCTAGCCTGCCCGCATGACCGTCCCCGCCCTTTCCGAGCCGCAGGGCCGCGCCACGCCGGTTCACTTTCTGCTGGGCTACCTGACAGGCGCCGCGCTGTACGTGCTCGTGCGCTTGCTGAGCGGCCTGAACCCGGACCCCTGCCGCGGTCAGACGCTGGTGGCCCTGATCGTGCCGCTGCTGTTGGGACCGGGTGGACTGGGGCTGGCCGCGAGCCAGTGGAACCGGCCGCCACGCGCGATTTTCGGGCTGGGGCTGGTGGTGGCCTCGCTGTTCCCGGCGCTGTTCTTCGGCACCCTGCAGATCGGGGGCCTGCGGGCCGCCGGGTGCGCGGGCGGCTATGTGGTGGTGGCGCCCGCCGGAGGGCAGGGGCGTGGCCTCTCGGAGCTGACCCTGAAGGCTGGAGAGCGCCGGCAGCTGCAGGTGCGCATCGGGGGCTTCGAGGTCAAGTCGCACCCGGACCGCTTCAGTCTGCGGCTGGAGGCCACCAATCCGTCGCAGAGCAAAACCGCGCCGGTGCAGGTGCAGCCTCAGCGCCAGGAGGGCCTGCGGCTGGGGCAGGAGGTGCCGCTGACGCTCACCGCGTCGCCGGATGGGCCGACCCAGCAGTACACCCTGACCGTCACCGCCATGCAGGAGGGCGGACGCACCGCTGCCGGCTCGGTCACGGTGAACGTGGAGGCGGCCCCACGCTGACGCCCCTGCTCACCTGGACGGCCTGGTACACTCGCCCCGCCCCGGACACGCTAGGCTGCCGCACATGACCATCCCGCGCGTGGGCGACCACCAGGACAAGGCCGACGATGTGCGCGACATGTTCGCCAGCATCGCGCCCCGCTACGATCTGCTGAACCGTGTGCTGAGCCTGGGCGTGGACCGTGGCTGGCGGCGGGTGGCGGCCCAAGAGGCGCTGCTGCTGCGCCCGCAACGCGTGCTGGACGTGGCCACCGGCACCGCCGACTTTGCGCTGGAACTCAAGCAGCGCTCGCCCGACTCGGAGGTGACCGGCTCCGACTTCGTGCCGCAGATGCTGGCCATTGGGCGGCAGAAGGCCCAGGCCCGGCACCTCGACATCCGGCTGGAGGAGGGCGACGCGCTGCAGCTGCCTTACCCGGACGGCAGCTTTGACACCGTGACCTGCGCCTTCGGGTTCCGCAACTTCTCGAATTACCAGCGTGGCCTGGAGGAGTTCTGGCGGGTGCTGCGGCCGGGAGGCCGGTGCGTGATCCTGGAATTTCCGCCTCCGGCTCAAGGGCTGTTCGGCAGTGTGTTCCGCTTCTATTTCCGCCGCATCCTGCCGCGCATCGGGGCGCTGGTCAGCGGCAATGTCGGCGCGTACACCTATCTGCCGGAGAGCGTGCTGGCCTTCCCGGAACCGGAGCGGCTGGCCGGCATGATGGTGGCCACCGGGTTCCGCACCCGGTACCGCCTGCTGAGCTTCGGCATTGTGGCGGTCCATGTGGGCGACCGACTGTAGGGCCCGCCCCTTACGACAACCAGCGCCGACAGTACGGCTCGAACACGCTCCGCTTGAGGCGCGGAGCCGCCAGCCCCGCATGCCCCTCTGGTCGGATCAGGTAGGGGGTGTCTGGGGCCAGCCCGGTTCAACGGGCGGTCCTGCTGTATGGCAGCACCTGCAGCAGACGGTGATGGTGGCTGCACCACGTCAGCAGTTCTAGTCCCACCGCGCCGTACACCTGGCCCTGCCAGCCGGGGCCAACAGGGGTCGTCTGCGGTACCCAGGACAGCCAGTTGCCGGCACAAACCCCGCCCACGCTGAGGGGCCTGGGTGGGTAACGCGCTCTTGCCCGCAGCAGGAGGGACCTTCCAAACAGAAGGGGGTGACCCGCAGGCCACCCCCTTCTGCCGAACCGACAGGCTTACTCGCTCTTGTTCTCGCCCTTGGTGTCGTCCTTCTTCTCGTCGCTGCCGCCCAGACCGAACTGCGCGAACAGGTCGGCGTACACGTCGCCCAGCTTGGTGCTGATCTTGCCGGCGCTGGCGTCCTTGGCGGCGTAGCTGTAGTCGTAGTCCACGCCGCCGCCACGACGACCGCCACGGCGCGGGCCACTCTGGCCACCGCCCATCCGGCTGTCGCTGCGGGCGCCGCCGCCCTGCGAGACGTAGTCGCCGCCGACGTCCCTGGCCACCGCCCACGGCCGGGCCACCGCCCAGCGCACGACGGCGCGACAGACTGGCGCGCTGCTCCACCGGGTCGATGTTCAGGATTACGGCTTCGATGTCGTCACCCTTCTTGAACAGGTCGGCCGGGTTGTTGACGCGGTTCAGGTCGAGCTCGCTGATGTGAATCAGGCCCTCGATGCCTTCCTCGATCTCCATGAACACACCGAAATCGGTGAGCCCGGTGACCTTGCCCTTGACCGGCGTGCCGGGCGGGTAACGGTCCGGCAGGCTGCCCCACGGATCGTCGGTGGTCTGACGCAGACCGAGGCTGATGCGCCGGTCCTTCGGGTCGATGCGCAGGATCAGCGCTTCGACCTCGTCGCCTTCCTTCAGCACCTCGTTCGGGTGACGCACACGCTTGGTCCAGCTCATCTCCGAGACGTGCACCAGCCCTTCCAGGCCCGGCTCGATCTCCACGAACGCGCCGAAGTTGGTCAGGTTGGTGACCTTGCCCTTGATGCGCTGGCCCACCGAGTACTTGTCGATGGCGCTCTCCCAGGGATCGGTGGTCAGGGCCTTCATCGAGAGGTTGATGCGCTCGCGGGTCGGGTCCACGTCAATGACCTGCACCTTGACCTTGTCGCCCACCTTTACCACTTCACGCGGGTGGTTGAAGCGGCCGAAGGTCAGCTCACTGCGGTGCACCAGCCCGTCGATGCCGCCCAGGTTGACGAACACGCCGAAATCGGTGATCTCGACCACTTCGCCCTCGAAGATGGCGCCCGGCTCCAGCTGCACCATGGTGGTCTCGCGGGCCTGGGCCTTCTGAGCTTCCATGATGGCGCGGTGGCTGATGATCACGCGGTTGCGCTTGCGGTTGAGCTCGATCAGCTTGACTTCCAGCGGGTGCCCCACGTAGGGGTCCAGGTCATTGACCCGGCGGGTGTCCACCTGGCTGGCCGGCAGGAAGGCACGGATGCCGTCGATCTGGGCCACCAGACCGCCGCGCACCTTCTCGATGATGTCGACCTGGAAGCTCTCGTCGCGCTCCTGCATGTCGGCGAGCACGCGCCAGCCCTTGTCCTGATCGGCCCGCTTCTTGCTCAGGACGATCTGGCCGTTGGCGATGTCGCTGCGCACCACGTACGCCTCGATCTGGTCGCCGGGCTTGTAGGTCGCCTGCGCCTGCTCGTAGGTGATCGGCTCGTCGCCCAGCTGGTTGAAGGGAATGACCCCCTCGATCTTGGCCCCAACGTCCACCGCCAGCCCGTCATTGCTGATGAACACCACGGTGCCGGTCAGCACATCACCACGGCTGACCTCACGGAGGGTCGGCGCGCTCTCGCTTGCCAGCACGTCCTCCATGGTCATGGCTGGGTAATCGCGCTCGTCCTGCTCCTGGCGGGTGGGTGCAGCAGCCTGCGGGGTGGGGGTGCTGGCCTGGGTTTCGGTGCCCGTCTGCTCGGGCTGAGTGGCCCCGCTCTGTTCTGCGGGGGTGTGGGTCGCCTGGTCTTCCATGAACTCCTGTCCTCCTGTAAGCCTGCGCGTATACGCGGCAACACCCTAGTGTACCACCCCACAGCGGGCGGGGGCAAGCAAAATCTGCCGTTCCGGCCCGCTGGCCGCTTGACGCCTCCCTGCTGCTTCGCTATACTCCCTCTCGCTGCCTCCTGAGCTTCCGTGGAGAGCAGCCGTCCAGAGCGAATGCAGTGTTGGGGCATCGTCTAACGGCAGGACAACGCTCTCTGGAAGCGTCGATCAAGGTTCGAATCCTTGTGCCCCAGCCAGTAAGCTGCGCCACTCCATCCGGGGTGGCGCAGTTCTTTGTGTGCGGCCAGCAAAAAAGCGGGACGCCCGGCGGCGTCCCTGAGGTGGTGCACTCGACTGGAATCGAACCAGTGGCCTAAGGCTTAGGAGTCCCTCGCTCTATCCAACTGAGCTACGAGTGCGGTGTGCCTGGAGATTCCGGGCCGAATAAGTATAGCGCTGGGCATCGCCGGAGCCAAGCCACCTCTGCCCAGCTGTTTCGTTATAAACATAATTGTGGTACAATACTTCTATGAAACTGCTTGCCCAGATGATCCAGGTCGGCCCCCGCTCGCTGCCCGCTCAGGGCGGTCTGGTGCAGGCTGACGCCGTGTTCGAGATGCTCGGTCTGACCCGCCCGGAGGCGTGGGAACCGTACGCTCAGCTCCATGACTTCACCAGCCCGAAGCGCGACTTTGGGTTCGGCCCGGAACCGACCCTCAGCCTGCCGGAAGTGGTGAGGCTCGCCTTCAATACCCAGACCACCCAGGCCCGGCGCTGGCAGCGTCAGGCGCAGGGCTGGCTGGTCCGCATGCTCAGCGGCGACGTACGCCTGAGCGCCGAGATCGCCGAGCGCAACCCCGAGCCGGAGGCGCGGCGCTGGCTGCATGCCCGCCTGGAGAACCAGGAAGCCCGCAAGACCCTGATGAGCACGGTGGCCCGTCACGGCGGCAGCGGCCCCATCTACGGTCAGCTGGGCAGCATCAGCAACCGCAGCGTGCTGGGCATGAACAGCGCCTCGCTGCGGCAGGAGCGTGGCGTGCGCGCCACCCGCGACGGCCTGCGGACCGATGAGCTGCTGCGCCTCAGCTACCTGGAGAGCGCCACCGCGCGCGCCATCGAGGAGCGGGGCGTCCAGGGCAACGAGCCGATCCTGGCTCTGCACCGCGACCTGGCTGAGCGGGAGCGCCAGACCTGGGGCGGCAGCGTGGCCGGCAGTGCGCCTCAGGCCGGCTGAAGCGCCACCGCTGTCTTCCAGGGCCGACCCGCCATGCGGGTCGGCCCTTCGCCTGTGCCTTCCCACCTTCCGGCACGTTCCCGCACGTGCTTGCGTATACACTGTCAGGGAGTGTTCACACTCGAAACATCCATCTACACGGCGTGCTTCCCGGACTGTGCGGCGGGTGGAAGCACGCCATCATGACAAAGGAGCGACATGACTTATCTCTATGTCATTCTGGCGCTTCTGATCGGTCTGACAGGCGGCATGTGGTACGGCTGGGGACGGGGACGGGGCCAACGCGCCGTGCTCGACGACCAGCTGCAACGGGAAGCGCGGGCTGAGGCCGAGCGGATCCGGACAGAGGCGGAGACGCAGGCCCAGCAGGTCCGGGCCGAGGCGGCGCGGCTCCGTGAAGACGCCAGCAGGGTGCATCAGGAGGCAGAACACAGGCAGGCGCAGGCGGCAGCCCAGCGCGACGCGGCGATGCTGCAGCGCGACGCGGCCATTGCCGACGCCCAGCGCGAGCGCGAGGGACTCCAGGCCGATCGCCAGGACACCAAGCGTGAGCGCGACGAACTCAAGCGCGAGATCGAGCGGCTCAACCGCCGGGCCGAGCAGCTGGATGCCCGCGGCGAGAAGCTCGACACGCTGGAAGAACGGCTGGAGCGCGAACACAAGCGCCTGACTGATCAGGAGGCGGGCCTGCAGGAGCGGACCCGTGCGGTGGAGCTCAAGCTGTACGAGGTGGCCGGGCTCAGCCAGGAACAGGCGCGCGAGCAGATCCTGGGCCGGCTGGACGCGGAGCTGGAAGAGGAGAAGGCCATCCGGGTCAAGGCGATGCAGGAACGCGCCACGGCGGACGCCAAGCGGCAGGCCCGCCACATCATCGCCCAGGCCATCCAGCGCAGCGCCTCCGAGACCTCGGCGGCGCTGTCCGTCTCGGTGGTGCCGATTCCCAGCGACGGCATGAAGGGGCGCATCATCGGGCGCGAGGGCCGCAACATCCGGGCCTTCGAGGCGCTGACCGGCGTGGACCTGATCATTGACGACACCCCGGAAGCGGTGATCCTGAGCAGCTTCAACCCGGTGCGGCGCGAGGTGGCCCGGCACGTGCTGGAAGCGCTGGTGCAGGACGGCCGCATCCATCCGAGCCGCATCGAGGAGATGGTGCACCGCGCCCAGGATGACATGAAGGCCTTCATTCATAACCAGGGCGAGGAGGCAGCCATCGAGGCGGGCGTGGTGGGCATCAAGCCGGGGCTGGTGCAACTGCTGGGCCGCATGTACTTCCGCACCAGCTACGGGCAGAACGTGCTGAAGCACAGCGTGCAGGTGGCGCACCTGACCGGCATCATGGCCGCGGAGCTGGGGCTGGACGTGTCGGTGGCGCGCCGTGCGGGCCTGATGCACGACGTGGGCAAGAGCATCGACCGTGAGATTGAAGGCACCCACGTGGACATTGGCGTGAGTCTGGCGCGGCGCTTCGGGGAGAGCCCCGAGGTGGTGGACGCCATTGCCCACCACCACGACCCGGAGAACGGCGAGACGCTCTACAGCGTGCTGGTGGCCGCCGCCGACGCCATCTCGGCGGCCCGGCCCGGCGCGCGGCGCGAGGAGCTGGAAAGCTACATCAAGCGGCTGGAGGCGCTGGAGCACATCGCGGTCAGCTTTCCCGGCGTGCAGCAGGCCTACGCGGTCCAGGCGGGCCGCGAGGTGCGGGTGCTGGTGCAGCCGGAGAAGGTCAGCGACGCCCAGGCGACCCTGCTGGCCCGCGAGATTGCCAGCCGGGTGGAGCAGGACATGGAGTACCCCGGTCAGGTGCAGGTGACGGTGGTGCGCGAGAGCCGGGCGGTCGAGATCGCCAAGTAGCGGAGCACGGCAGAAGGCGGGCCGATGGAGACTCTCCATCGGCCCGCGCTGTGTTCCGCCCCGCGCTTACAGGCTGTACACCAGCGCGTTCACGATGACCAGACCCACCCCGGACAGCACCAGCGTCACGATGGCGCCCGCCTGATCGCGGATGTTCATGCTGCTCTGCACCGCCAGATAGCCGAAGTAGACGTTGATCAGGCCCAGCACGAACGACACCAGCCAGCCGAGAATCGGGATGATGCCGATCACGGTGGCCGCGATGGCAATCGGCACATAGAACAGGGCGAAGGTATAGGCCACCTCCGGGTAGGTGCCGGTGCCCTTGAAGAGGTTGCGACCGATCACGTACACCAGCCCGGTGAAGGCGCCGAAGCCGATCAGCGTGCCGATCAGCCGCACCACGAACTGGTTGAGCGGGTTCACGCCGCTGTGGAAGATCCCGAAGAAGCCGGCGATGACGGCCGAGACCAGGGCGGCGAGCGCCACGTACATGAACGCGTCGCGGGTGGTTCCGGCCCGCTCAAAGCGCTCGAAGGTGGCGACGCTGGGTCTGGACAGCACGGCGGCGCTCTGGCTGAACATGTTCTGGAAACTGGCGGCGGTCTGTGAACGGGTCATGGCTGCTTGTGCTCCTTGTGGGCCGGGAACTCCCCGTGACCGGAATGGTGATGCCCGGTGCGTAATACGTGCCGGTTGCCCGCAGAGTTGCGCCGGCCCTGAACTACACTGCCGGCATGACCAATGGCAAGCAGATTTCCCCGGAAGACCGCCAGAAATACGATCAGATCTTCATGCAGGTGGTGATGGGCGTGCAGCAGGAGGTGCAGCAGAGCCAACCGGTCCGGCCCGGCAACCTGGCGGCCATGTTCCACAAGGAGCAGGTGAGTGAGGCGCTGCAGGGCTGCGCCATGCTGATCGCCGGCTGGAATGAGGGCCGCATTGACGAGGCGGGCGTGACCCGGGCCGCGCGGGCGCTGCGCGGTCTGGACCAGCCGGACCTGGCCGGGCGGGTGGAGGGGCTGACCCGGATTGACGAGCCGGAGCCTCAGCGGTAGCGGGCCACGTCGCGCAGGTGGGCGGCGTAGGTGGCGTTGGCATGAATCTGGCCGTCGGTGCCGTGCACGAAGTACAGCGCCGGCTTGCCGCTGGCCAGCAGGCGGGTGGGCTTCAGCACGCTCAGCAGCGCCGCCTCGCCGGGGTTGTTGATCGGGCCGGCGGGCAGGCCCTGGCGGGTGTAGGTGCTGTAGGGCGTGTCCTTGGTGAAGTCGCCGGCCGAGCGGTCCAGCTCGTTGAGTTCCTTGCCCAGCCCGTAGGCGACGGTGGGATCGCTGCCGAGCGCGATGCCGTCCTGAAGCCGGTTCAGAAAAATGCCCGCGATCAGCGGCATCTCGGCGCTGTTGGCGGCCTCGGCCTGCACCATGCTGGCCAGCGTGACCCAGCCGCGCACGTCCAGGCCCAGCTTGCGGGCGGCGGCCACGCGCTCCGGCGTGAACTCCTGCTGCATCCGGTCCACCAGCGCCTGGACGATCTCGGCGTTGGTGGCTTCCGGACGGAAGGGGTAGGTGGCGGGGAACAGGAAGCCCTCCAGGTTGCCGCGCGCGTAGCGGCTCCGCTGGGCGTCCTGTAGCGCGCGCGGCAGGGTGGAGGGGTCGCCCAGGCGCGCCGCCTTGAAGATGGCTGGCAGGTCCTTGAGCCGCTTGCCCTCGGGGATGGTCACGCTCACCACCCGGGGGCGCGGCGGCTGGGCCAGTCGCTCGGCCACCTGGAAGGCGTCCAGCCGGGCCGGCAGGGTATAGAGGCCCTCACGCAGCTGCCCGGCGGTGCCGCGCACGCGCATGATGGCCCGCAGCGCGTCCGCGGACTGCACCACCTGCTGGTCCTGCAGGTGGCGGGCCACGGCCGGCAGGGTGTCGCCCGGCTTCACTTCCAGGGTGTACGCGTGGCTGCCGGCGGCGGGCCGGGTCAGCTGATAGCCGTACCAGCCCACCCCGGCCACCACCGCCACGATCAGCAGCAGCAGCGTGAGCAGCACGCGCAGCCAGATACGGGGACGCCGCCGCAGGGTGGTCATCCCTGCACCAGATACGGCTGCAGCCGGGCCTGCAGGTCTGCGTCGGCCGGGGGCCGCGCCCCGAAGCGCGAGATCACCCAGCCGCCCACCTGAGTGGCGCACTCGGCGGCCCCCAGCGGGTCATGGGAGCGCAGGTAGTGGGCCAGGAACGCCCCGCCGAACGCGTCGCCCGCGCCGGTCGCGTCCATCAGGGTGTCGCGGGTGGCCGGAATGTGCGTGCGGATGGTCTGGGGGCCGTCGATCAGCGCGCCCTGTTCGTCCATTTTGAGCACCACCAGTGCGGCCGGGTAGCGCTCGCGGAACCAGTCCATCGCCCGCTGGTGGTCGGCCTGGCCGCTCATCGCCACCGCCTCATCGGCGTTGGGAAAGATGACGTCAAAGGGGATGTGGTCCAGCACCGCCAGGAACGCCTCGCGGCCCACCTGCTGGATCATCTGGAAGCTGCCCGGGTCCAGCGACAGGGTGGCGCCCGACTGATGGGCCAGCCGGGCGGCCTCCAGGGCGGCACCGCGCGGCGGGTCGCGGAACAGACTCCAGGCGGTCAGGTGCAGGTGCCGCGCCGACTGCAGCAGAGAGACCGGCAGCTCCTCGGGCAGCAGCTCCCAGTCGGCGCCCTGGCCGCTCAGCATGGCCCGCTGGCCGCGCTGGTCAATCAGCGCCAGCACCACCCCGGTGCGGTGCTCCCCGGACCACAGCACCTGCGGCTGCACGCCCTCGTCCTGCAGCTCGGCCACCGCCAGTTCCCCGAAGTGGTCGCGGCCGATCTTGCCCACGAAGTGGCTGCTCAGGCCGCATCGCTGCGCCCAGACCGCCAGATTGGCGGCGCTGCCGCCGCCCGACAGTTCCAGGCGGCCAGTGGTGTCTCCGCCCGCCAGCAGCAGGGTGTCGGGTTTGGCCAGCACGTCCCAGGCCAGGTCGCCCAGCGAGACGAGGGGGCGCGGGTCACGGGCAGGGTCACGCATGTCAGGTGAGCGTACCAGACCGGGGCGGGTGTGGGGAGGGGCTGCTTACACCCGCTCAGCTGGAAAGAGGTGGCTCGGCTCGCGGTACTCGTCCTGGGCGGCAATCAGCTGGATCTCACGGGTGCCGGCGTGGTGGGTGCGCTCCAGCAGGGCGTACAGCGCGCTCATGGACAGGCTGAGCGCCTGCGCCACGTCCCGGCGCTGCAGATAATGTCCGAAGAACAGCGCGGCGATGGCGTCGCCGGTGCCGTTGCGCGGCGGGTCCAGCGGCAGCAGCGGGGTGCGGCACAGCCACGCGCCGTCATCACTCACGGCCAGCGTCTCGATGGTGCCCTGAGGGGCGTCCTCGCGCACCAGGCTGGTGACCAGCACCAGCCGGGGGCCGCCGCTGTGCATCCGGGCGCGCAGGATGCTGGCGGCGTCCAGCGCGTCGGCCAGCGTGCGCACCGTCTGCCCGGTCAGCAGCTCCAGCTCGAACTGGTTGGGGGTCAGCACGTCCGCCTGCGGCACCGCCTGTGCCCGGATCAGCTCCGGCAGTTCCGGGCGAACGAAGATGCCGCGGCCCACGTCGCCCATCACCGGGTCGCAGCAGTACAGCGCCTGCGGGTTGGCGGCCCGCACCCGCGCCGCCGCACTCACCACCGCCGCCACCGTGCCCTCACTGCCCATGTAGCCGCTCAGCACGGCCGCGCAGCTGCCCAGCACCCCGCGCGCCTCGATGCCGCTGACCAGCTCGGCCACCGTCTCGGGCGGAAATACCTGCCCGGTCCAGGCCCCGTAGCCGGTGTGGTTCGAGAACTGCACCGTCTGGATGGCCCAGACCTCGAAGCCCAGCCGCTGCAGCGGAAAGACGGCGGCGGCGTTCCCGGCGTGGCCATAGCTGACCCACGACTGGATGGACAGGATATTGAGGGGAAGCGCGGTGCTCATGCCCCCCATGATAGCCCCCCGCCCGATTGTTGCATTTCGCAATGATTCCTCATGCCGATCCGGCATCATGGACCGGTGCCGCCCGATCTGAACAGTCCTTCCCTGCGTTTTCTGACCGCCTACTGGAACGTCTGGCAGGCGCTGGCCGCACGCGCCGAACTGCAGCTGTCGCAGGAGCACGGCCTGGACCTGCGCGCCTTCATCGCCCTGAGTTACCTGCAGTCCGGCGTGCGCTCGCCCGGCGAGCTGGCCCTGCAGATGGGCCTGCCGCGCTACGTGGTGACCCGCACGCTGGATGCCCTCAGCCGGCTGGACGCCGTGGAGCGGGCCACCGACCGCGCCGACGGTCGCCGGCAGCAGCTCGGCGTGACGGCGGCCGGGCGCGCGCTGTGGCAGCAGGCGCTGCAGACGGTCGAGGAGGTGTGCGAGGTGCCGCTCTCCTCGGTGGAGGGCGGCCTGACCCCGCTGACGTTGCAGCTCGAACAGCTGGCCCGCGTGGCCCAGCATCCGCTTCCCACCCCCCAGGAGATACACCCATGACCCAGACTCCAGACGCGGCCGCTCCTGGCTGCCCGTTTCACGCCTCCACCGGCAGCAAGACCGTGCAGCCGGACGCGCCACGCCCGGACGCGGCCGTCACGATCGGCAGCCAGGGCTACTACCGCATTCACGGCCTGGACGCCACCCGTCAGGTGCTGCGCAGCGAGGCGGTGCAGCAGGCTGGACTGGGAGCCGAGCAGGTGCGGCAGGTTCAGGCGCTGCACCACATGCCGGTGCTGTACATGGAGGGGGAGCAGCACCACGAGATGCGCCGCCAGACCGCCCGCTACTTCACCCCGGTGGCGGTGGCCGGCTACCAGCAGATGATGGGCCAGCTGGCCGACCGGCTGATCGCGGACTTTGCAGCGCGCGGCGAGGCGCGGCTGGACGACCTGAGCCTGCAGATGGCCGTGGAGGTGGCGGCCCGGGTGGTGGGCCTGACCGACAGCCTGCTGCCCGGTCTGGCCCGGCGCGTGACGGGCTTTGTCTCCAACGGCATGGACAGCGCCCCCGGCGCCGCACAGCCGCAAAGCCCGCTGCGACAGCTGGCCAGCCAGCGGCAGATGCTGGCCTTCTATCTGCTGGACGTGACCCCGGCCATCCGGGTGCGCCGGCGGGAGGTGGCGGCCGGACGCCCGCGCGACGACCTGATCAGCCACCTGATTCAGCGGCAGTACAGCGACCTGGAGATCCTGACCGAGTGCCTGACCTACGGCACCGCCGGGATGGTCACCACCCGCGAGTTCATTCAGGTGGCCGCCTGGCACTTCCTGGACAACCCGGAACTGAAGCACGAGTACCTGCACGCGCCGGAAGCGGAGCGGCACCGCATCCTGCACGAACTGCTGCGGCTGGAGCCGGTGGTGGCGCAGCTGTACCGCCGCGCCGTCACCGACCTGACGGTGGCCGGGGTGCCGATTCCGCAGGGCAGCGTGATCGAGCTGGACGTGACGGCGGCCAATACTGACCCTCAGGAGCTGGGTGACACGGCCCTGGAGATCTGCCCGGGGCGCCCGCTGCCCAGGGGGGTGCAGCCGCCGGTGATGAGCTTCGGAGATGGGCATCACCGCTGCCCCGGCGCGTATCTGGCGATCCGGGAGAGCGACGTGTTCCTGCGGCGCCTGCTGATGCTGGACGTGCAGCTGGTGCGGCCCCCCCAGGTGAGCCGCAACGAGACGGTCAAGGGCTACGAGCTGCGCGACTTCCGGCTGCGGCTGGCCTGAACCCGCAGGCAGCGGAGAGGCGGCGCCATTGGCGCCGCCTTTGTTCTGGGCTCCCGGCGCGGCCACAGGCGTCTTCACAGAACCTGGAACGCTCCTTCGCGGACCGTGGGCCGACCGTGCGGCGAGCCTGAACAGGGCAGCGGCACGCTGAAGGCACGAGGAACCGCCCTCCAGCTCCACCTAAAGACGGACGCCACTTTTTCCGGTCCAGCGCATCCTGAGACCACCCGAGGCCAGCGCGCCTCACAAGGAGACCCCATGAACAAGTACATCCTGACCGCCCTGAGTGCCCTGATCCTGACCGGCAGCGCCTTCGCCAGCACCCAGACCCAGGTGGCCGTCTCGGCCGGCAGCGACGGCGTCAGCGGCTACCAGCAGCTGTACACCGAGGCCAGCTGGCAGACCATCTGGGTGCCGCTCAGCGCCATCGGCGGCGTGGTGCCGTCCAACCTGAACCTGCAGGCCAGTGGGCTGCCGGACGGCGTAACGGTCACGCTGACCGGCACCAGCGTGATGAACGGCTCGCTGCTGCTCACGGTGGACACCGAGCGTGCCAACACGGCCCTGCCGGTCAACAGCATGGCGACCCTGACGCTCCGCTCCGGCACCACCGCCCTGACCACCTTCCAGCTGCCGGTGGTGGGCGTGGCCTACACCGACTGAAGCGGAGCCGAGCGGACGGGCCACCTGGACGCTTCCGGGTGGCCCGTCCGCTTCAGCCGTTGAGCCGGACCTCGGCCACTTTCGCCAGCATCCGGAACGTCTGGAACAGCAGGAACGCGTTGTCGGCGGTGTACGTCACGCCCACCGGGCTCACCCGCGTGACGCCCGGCACCCGCTCGCACTGGTCGGCGCGCGCCTGATGGTCAAAGTCCAGCTGCACCGTGGCCGGGAACGGAGTGCGGTACGGCTGGACGTGGCCCACCAGCCCCATCGCGGCGCGGCTGCCCTCCCGGATCAGTTCCTGGGCGCGGACCGGGTGCAGGTGCACCGCGCTGAACATGCTCAGCCCCTGCTTGACCGCCACGCCCACCACCTCGTCGCCCAGTTCGGCCTGCACCTGCGCCACCGCCACGTCGTCGCCGCTGACGAATACCACCGGCACTCCGTAATGGCCGGCCAGCAGCGCGTTCAGTCCGGCCTCGCCGGTGCTGACCCCGTTCACGCGCACGTCGCGGATGAAGCCGTTCCAGGTGTGGGCCAGCGGCGCGCCCGGGGTGCCAGCGCGGGCGTGGTAGCCCACCAGCAGCAGCGCCGCCACCCCTTCCTCCTGCACGCCCTGCACCATGCTCAGGGGGCGGTCATTGCCGCTGATGAAGCGCACCTGGGGGGTGAGGTCCTCCGGAATCAGGTTGCGCATGGTGTCGTGCGAATCGGCGATCAGCACGTCGGTGGCGCCACCCTCGAAGGCGCCCAGCGCGGCGGCGTTGGCTTCCAGGGTCATGCGGCGCCGCGCCCGCTCGTACTCGCTGCCGCTGACCAGTCCGCCAAATTCGGGTGGGCTGACCTGCACCCACGAGCTGACCCCGCACACGCCCTCCATGTCCACACTGATCACGACTTTCATGGGCCCAGCCTACACAGCTTTGCCTCACCGGCTGCGACTTTCGGAGGACGACCCGGTGCCGGGTCCGCCGCTACCGTCTGAGGCATGATGACCACCATGGACCCGCCGCTGCGGCCCGACCCCCCCCTCCGTCCCGCGCCCGGCGGCTACTTCGGCGAACTGCGGGACCCGCAGACCTACCGCCAGCTCACCTACCACCTGCTGGCCATGCTGCTGGTCCCGATCTACGGGGCACTGCTGCTGGGCGGCGCCTCGGCGGGCCTGGGGCTGCTGATCATAGGCGTGGGCCTGTTCATCCTGCTGGGGGTGGTCTGGCTGCTCCGCCCGCTGGCCGACGTGGAGCGCGCGCTGGGCACCGCGCTGCTGGGCGTCCGCCTGGAGCGGGCCCGGCCGGTGGTGCGCCCGAGCGGCCTGTGGCCCTGGGTGGGCCAGACGCTCAGCGACCCGGGCACCTACAAGGAACTGCTGTACTTCGTGCTGAAGGGGCCGTTCACGGTGCTGAGCAGCACCATGCTGGCCCTGCTGCTGAGTGGCCTGGTGACGGTGGTGCTGCTGCCGGTGCTGTGGTTCCTGCAGCCGGCCTCCTCCGAGGCGCGGACCACACCGGTTGTGATCGGGCAGCACGCGTACCTGCTCAGCACCCCGTCGGTGCTGTGTCTGGTGCTGTTCGGGCTGGCGGCGCTGGTGCTGGGCGTCGCGCTGCTGAACCTGCTGGCGCGGGGCTGGGCTTTTCTGTCGGTGCTGCTGCTCACCGATCTGGGTGAGGCGCAGGCGCGGCGCGAGGTGCAGGCGCTCAGCCAGGGGGCGCGGGCCGTCGCCTACGGCGGCGACCTGAAGGCCACCCTGATGGCGCTGCTGGCCCAGGGCCTGGGCGCCACGCGGGCCAGCGGCGCCGTGCTGACCCAGGACGGTGCTCGTCTGGCCGAGTCCGGGTTCGTGGCGGCGGACCTCCTGAGCCGGGCGCAGGTGCCGGGCACCCCCGGCAGCGCCACCCTGGCCCGCGATCCGGAAGGCGGCACGCTGGCCAGCCTGCGGGTGCCGCTGCGGGTGGCGTCCGGGGCGGCCGCGCTCCAGGTGCTCTACACCCCTCAACAGGTGCCCAGCACCCGCGAACTGGAGCTGTGGGCCGCGCTGGCCGACCAGTCGGCCAGCGCCCTCGACACGGAGGCGCTGCTGCGGCGGGCCGAGGTGCAGGGCGGCGAGCAGGAACGGGCGCGGGTAGCCCGGGAACTGCACGACTCGGTGGCGCAGGCGCTGTTCGGCATCGCCCTGGGCGCCCGGACCGCGCGCGCTCAGCTGGAGGGTCAGCCGCAGCAGGCGGCCGCCAGCCTGGACTACACGGTGCAGCTGGCCGACGCCGCCACCGCCGAGATGCGCGCGCTGCTGTTCGCCCTGCGCCCCGACGCCCTGGATGAGGGGGGCCTGGCCGTGGCGCTCACCCGGCTGGCCGAGATGCTGCAGGTGCGCTATCAGCGGAACGCCCGGGCGCAGGTGTCGGGTGAGCCGGACCTGACGCTGGCCGACAAGGGCGTGCTGTATCGCATTGCCCAGGAAGCCACCCACAATGCCGTGAAGCACGCGGGGGAGATGTCCTCGCTGACCATCTCGCTGCAGCCGCAGGCCGACGGCTGGGAGCTGACCGTGCAGGACGACGGCCAGGGCTTTGATCCGCAGCAGCCGGCGAGTGGCCGGCTGGGGCTGCGCAGTATGGCGGAGCGGGCCCGCGAGGCCGGCGGGACGTTGAACATCGAGAGCGCGCCGGGACTCGGCACCCGCATCATCGCCCGGATTCCTGCCCGCCCCCACCACGATCAAGGAGTGACCGCATGACCAGCAGCTTCCGTTTTACCCGTCCGCAGCCGAGTCCCGGCCAGATCGTTGTGCGCCTGCTGGGCAGCGTCGTCCTGATGTGGTTGGCGCTGCTGGGCAGCCGGCTTGCCCTGACCCCGACCCAGGTCCCGCACCTGCAGCCGCAGGACGTGGTCCGGACCGTGCCGCTCGCGGGCGCCCCCGCGCTGACCGTGAACGCGGTCACCGACGCGCCGCTGACGGTCGCGGCCGGCAGCGGGTCGGCGCTGAGCGCTCACCTGCTGGGCAGTCAGGCCGACCGGCTGACGGTTCGGACTGCCCGGCGAAACGGTACGCTGACCGCTGAGCTGAGCCATACGCACCAGCCGGACCCGCCCATCATGTCGATCATGTCATTCAGCCACGATGACCCCTGGAAACAGCCGGCCCTGGCACTGACCCTCCCGGCGACGGTGCCGCTGGACCTGAACCTGAGCGAGGGCCGTCACCGCCTGACCCTGGACCTCTCGGCGCTGACCGTCCGGCAGCTGCGGCTGACCGGCCGGCGGGGAGACGTGCGGCTGACCCTGCCGGCCAGCGGCACGACCCGCGTCCAGCTGGCCCGCAGGTATGGCAGCGACCTTCAGCTGACCGTGCCCGCTGGGACCAGCCGGATCAGCGGGACGGTGGTGCTGGACAGTACCCCGCTTCAGCTGCGCGTGCCGCCTGCCACGCCACTCCGGCTTACTCGCGTGTACCCGGAGGGCCCGCTGAGCGAGGCTTCCAGAGCCCTGCGGAGGCAACCGCCCGCCGGGATGGTGCTGGTGAGCGTACAGCAGGACGGTCATGTGTTGGTGTTCCAGACCCCGCAGCTGACCGGAACGCCGCGCCTGGACCTGCGGGTGGAGGGCGACACGCACGAGGTGCAGCTGGAGGTGGTCCGGTGAGCGCGCCCGTCCGGGTGCTGCTGGCCGATGACCACGCGGTGGTGCGGCAGGGCCTGCGCATGTACCTGAGCCTCGACCCGGGCCTGGAGGTGGTGGGGGAGGCGGCCAACGGGCAGGAGGCCTGGGAACAGGCGCAGCTGCTGCGCCCGGACGTGGTGATCATGGACCTGATGATGCCGGTGCTGGACGGGATTGCCGCCACCCGCCGCATCCGCTCGGCGGTGCCCGAGACCGAGGTGCTGGCCCTCACCAGCGCCCTGGAGGAACACCGGGTCAACGGCGCCATTGAGGCCGGAGCCATCTCCTACCTGCTGAAGGACGCCAGCAGCGAGACGCTGTGCGAGGCCATCCACGCGGCGGCGCGCGGCGAGGTGCGCCTGCATCCGGAAGCGGCCCGGCGCCTGGTCCGGGAGTTCCGGTCACCGGACATGCGCGAGCACCTCACCCCGCGCGAGGTGCTGACCCTGCAGTTGATCGCCCAGGGACACAGCAACCGCGACATCGCCCGGCAGCTGGAGATCAGCGAGGTGACGGTCAAGACGCATGTCAGCCGGCTGCTGTCCAAGCTGGGCGTGGACAGCCGGACCCAGGCGGCCCTGTACGCCCTCAAGCACGGCGTGGCGCGGCTGGAGTAGGGTTGGGGTAGGCCATCTGCCCGAGGCGGTTCGGGGCGGATCCGGCCTATCCTGCGCCATGCTGCAGATCGAGCGGGCCGAGACCGAACACATGACGCTGTACGGCGGGGAAACGCTGCACCTGGCGCCGTTGCGGGCGGTGTATGCCGGTGAGGGGTTGCCGGTGAACGTGGCCATCGGGTTCGGGACCGGGCACGACGCCCTGGCCCAGCTTCCGGTCCTGGAACGTTTCTATGCGGAACGGGGGCAGCCGGCGCGGCTGGTGGTGTACTCGCATGCCCATCCGGACGTGCTGCAGGCGCTGGGGGCGCGCGGCTACCGACAGGTCCGGTCGCTGAACGTCTACCACCATCCGCTGACCTCGCTGCCGCCCTTGCGGGCGCAGCCGGTCCGCCTCGCCTCACCGCAGGCGTTCCTGGCCACGGTCATCGCCGGGTTTGGCCCCGGCAGCGAGCCGATCATGCAGCGCACCGCGCTGCGGGCCCACACCCAGCTGTACGTCTGTGAGCTGGACGGCCAGCCGGTGGCGGCGGGCGCCCTGTCGGTGCTGGGTGGGGTGGGGTTGCTCTACAGCGCGGCCACCCGGCCGGAAGCCCGGGGGCGGGGCGCACAGACCGCCCTGCTGGTGACCCGGCTGCATGCCGCCCGCGCTGCGGGCGCCCGCAGCGCCGCCGTGCTGACCGCCCCGGGCAGCGCCAGCGAGCGCAACATCCTGCGGGCCGGCTTTCAGCTGGTGGGTGAGCGCTGGAGTCTGGAGCGGGAAGCATGACGTGCCATGAGGGTGGCTCCACGCGGTGCCCCGGCCGGGTCTTCCAGACCGCGCCGGGGCACCGTTCACCCTTACTCCTGCACCGTATGGCCTGCGGTCCGCAGCGCGCTCACCGTCCGGGCCAGGTTTACCCGCTTGATCAGCACGTAATCGGTGTCGAAGGTGCTGAGCGCGAAGATGCCGACGCCCGCCTCTGCCAGCGGGTTCAGCACGCTGGCCAGGATGCCGGTCAGGGTGAACTCGAAGGGGCCGTGCAGCACCAGGGCCGCCCAGCCGGCGTCCTGACGCACGTCCGGCGGCACCTGGGCCGAGCGGCACACCGCCGACCACTCCTGCGGCGTGCGGACCACGGCGAACAGGTCGCCGGCGGTGGCCCAGTGGGGGAGGGGCGCGTCCGGCGGCAGCTGGCAGACGCTGTAGTCGTCATTCAGGACAGACAGGGTGAGCATGCTGAAAGTGTAGAGCGGGGACCCTGGAGCCGCAGCCACAGGGTCCCCGCCGGAACGGCAGCGCTCAGGTGGGCTGCGAGAGGCGCTCCAGCACCAGCTTGCTGACGCTCTTGAGCGTCTCGAACACGCCCCGGCCCTCGTGGGCGGCGGCTTCGATAATCATCAGCTCATTTTTGGGATCCACCACGGCACGGATCATGGCGAGCGGCAGGGCGTCCGGCAGATCGCGCTTGTTCACCTGCAGGATCATCGGAATCTGGCGCACGTCCAGGCCGTGCTCCACCAGGTTCTCGCGCAGGTTGCGCATGCTCTCGGCGTTGGCGCGCAGCCGGTTGGGGGCGCTGTCGGCCACGAACACGATGCCGTCCACGCCGCGCAGGATCAGCTTGCGGCTGGCGTTGTAGAACACCTGGCCCGGCACGGTGTACAGGTGAAAGCGCGTCTTGAAGCCCTGCACCGAGCCCAGGTCCAGCGGCAGGAAGTCGAAGAAGAGGGTGCGCTCGTCCTCGGTCGCCAGGGACACCATCTCGCCGCGCAGGTGGCCGGGAATCTTGCCGAACACGTGCTTGAGGTTGGTGGTCTTGCCGGACATGCCCGGGCCGTAGTACACGATCTTGCAGTTGATTTCGCGGGCGGCAAAGTTGATGGTGCTCACGAGTTGGCCTCCCTCAGCCCAGCAGGTCATCGAGCAGGGCGTTGGCGCTCTGCGTGAAGTCCTGGTCGAAGTTGACTGCCGGGGCGTCCTGGAGAATCCGGATCAGGTCGGCAATCGTGGCGATGGTCTTGCGGGTGTAGACCTTGACGCGGCCCAGCGGTACGCTCTGATCGAAGATCAGCGTCAGCAGCGCGTTCTCGCCCACCGACTCCACGTACAGCACACCCTTTTCACCCTGATGAATCTGTTCGCTGAAGGTGCTTTCACCGAGCATGTTGGCGAGCGCGCCGGTGGCGGCGGCGTTGCCGGCCACCAGGGTGGCGATGCTGTCGAGGGCGGGGGGGCGGGGGGCCCAGAGCGCTTCCTTGTGCGACAGCACAAAGCCTTTGCGGTCGACCAGCAGGCAGTAGCGGACGCCCGTCGCCTCGAGCAGCTCTTCCAGATGCTGCTCGACGCGTTCAAAGGTTTCGCCGTAAAGGGCTAGAGAGGGTTCGATCATGACACCTTCATTATATGTGCCCCCCCTGTGCATCACGTGACGGATACTTCACGCCCGCGCCTTTAGCGTTGCCATTTTTAGGACCCCAACTGGGGGAGGCAGTCCAAATGTCCGGTTTCTGACCGGTCCGCTCATACGCGTCTGGCAGGCCGCCGCTACACTTGCCCCCGTGATCTGTTCTCCCCGCTGTGGTGTGCCGCTGTGTCGTCCGTCGCTGTGCCTTCAGAACAGGAGACAGCCGTGAAGCGGCCTGTGCTGCGTCTGGCCCTCCTGCTGAGCGCCGCGCTGGGGCTGGCCCAGGCCCGGCCCGTGGCGATCGGCGGCGTCGTGACCAGCCCGCGCATCGAGACCAAGCCGCTGCAGCACGCGGCCGAAGGGCTGCCGCTGTGGTTCCTGTCGCGTCTGAACGTGCAGGTGAGCAGCAGTCCGCTGGACCTGCGGCTCAGCTACGGCGACCGGAGCCTGACGTACGTGCAGGCAACCGGCTGGAGCGCCCAGGGCCTGACACTCAGCGGGCCACTGCCGGCGCCGGAGGTCTACAACAGCAGCGTCCACGTGGGCCTGGAGGTGCTGCGGGCGCTGGGCCTGCCCACCCTGGCCGATACCCCGGACGTGCTGGACTTTGCCGGCACGCCGCCGGTGGCCACGGTGCCCTCCACGCCTCCACCCGCCGTGTCCACTCCTTCGGTGCCCTCGGTGCCCGCGCCGGTCATTCCAGCGCCAGCGGTGGTTGTGCCGGTTCCGGTCACCCCCTCAGTGCCGGTGACTCCCTCGGTGCCGGTGGCCGCGCCGCCGTCACAGCCGGGATTCACCCCGCTGGCCAGCCTGAGTTCGGTGCGCAGCAGCCGTAGCCTCGACCGCAACATCGAGGTGCAGCGGGTGGTGCTGGACTTCACCGCCCAGGTCCCCTACACCGTGACGCGTGACCGCAGCGGCCTGACCCTGACGCTGCCGGGCGTGTCGGTCAGCCCGCAGACCCAGACGCTGGCGAGTGGCGACAGCCTGGGCGTCACGCTGGGGGCGCAGGGCGGGTCGGTGCGGCTGGACACCGGCGGCGGCGTGAGCGAGATCTTCACGCTGTCGGACCCCTACCGCATCGTGATCGACACCACCACCAACCTCAACCCGCAGGTGCCGCCGCCGGTGCAGCAGGACGCCCTGCCGGTCGGCGTGACGCTGCGCCGGCAGGGCGGCCTGACCCTGCTGACCTTCGACGACCGTTATCAGCCGAAGGTGGTGACGGCGCCGCTGGGCCGCACCAGCGGGGTGGCCGATCTGGTGCGCTCGGTGGGCGGCGTGGCGGGCGTGAACGGCGGCTACTTCGATCCGGCCAGCAGCCTGCCGGTGGATCTGGTGGCGCTGGGCGGCCTGATGGTGAGCCCCAGCCTGGAGAAGCGCGCCACGGTGGGCTTTGACGTGCAGGGAGCCGCGCGGCTCGGCTATCCTCGCCCGCGCTACCTGCTCAGCGCGCCGGGCCTGGCCCTGACGGTCAACAGCGTGGGGGCCCGGGCCAACCCGCTGTGGGTCACAGCGTTCGTGGGTGACGGACGCACCGCGGTCGGTGCCGATGGCCTGAGCACCCTGATCCTGAGCGGCGGCGTGGTCAGCCGAGTGCAGAGTGGACGCGTGGTGCCGGTCACCGGCGAGTTCGCCGTGACCTTCGATCCGGGGCGCTATCCGCAGCTGAACCTGCTGCCGGGGAGCCCGCTGAACGCGGCCCTCAACTGGCAGGCCAGCGGCTGGGACGACGTGCGCGAGGCGCTGGCAGCCGGGCCGCTGCTGGTGTCGGGCGGGCGGGTGGTGCTGGATGCGGCGCGTGAAGGGTTTGACACCTCCGGCAGCATCTGGCGGGCCACCCGTCAGGTGGCGTTCATTCAGATGGGCGGGCGGCCGGGCATCGCCTACCTGGACAACGGCTCCCCGGACGCTTTTGCCCGCGCGCTGGCCGGGGCCGGCGTGAGCAGCGCCATGCGGCTCGACAGTGGCAGCAGCGCCACCGTTTTCGTGACGGGCGGCTACCTGCATGCCGGCGGCTACCTCAACACTGTCTGGAGCCGGACCGTGCCCAACGCCCTGGTGTTCGTGCCGAAGGCAGGCACCTCGGCGCGGGCGGAAAGCACCGACAGCCGCTAGGCGCTGCGGGTCTGGGCAGCGTACAAGCGCGGGCCAGCGGATGTCCGCTGGCCCGCGCTGAGTGTCGGGGCTTACTGAGGGCCGACCTTGACGCCAGAGGAAGCGAGCTTATTGAGCCAGCGCTGGTACTCCTGCTTCTCGGTGTCGAGGGTGGCGGTGCCGCCATTCACGTTGCCGCTGCAGACGGTGTTGTTCAGGCCGCAGTTCGGCACCCACCAGGGGTTGGTCGTGGTGCTGCCATTGCTCTTGACCTTGGTCCACATCACGAAGTTGTCCCGCATCACGTTGTTCGCGAACATCGCCGGACGCTTCTGGCCCAGCTTGTACGGGTCCCACACATACAGGCCCACGTTCTGCGCCGCGATCGGGCGGCCATCCGGGAGGCGACCGCTGCTGATCACCCGGTTGTTGTAGATCTGGTTGTCCACCCCACCCGCGATGCCCAGGCCGTGGTTGGAAGTGCCGACAATCTGGTTGTTGTACACCCGGGCGTGGCCCATCAGGCTCGGGTCGCTCGCCTGCCCGTCGCCCAGCAGAATCCCGCCGCCCGGGTAGGTCGCGTTGTACGCCGGATTGTCGTTGTAGGCGCCCTGGATGTAGTTGTCATGCACCCGCATCGGGCTGCTGGCGGTGCCGCTGCTCATGTACAGGTTGATGTTCTCTTCGGTGTAGCTGTTGCCGGGCGTGTTGATGATCTCGTTCCAGCTGATGTCCACGTTGGCCACCCGCTGGATGCTGTTGAACAGCACCGCCTGGCTGATGTTCCGTTTGCCGTTATACCCGTTGTTGCCGTTGCTCTGGCGCCCGTCAATGTCACGCATCTTGTTGTTGCGGATGCGGATGCCTTCACCCTTGCTGGCGCTGCCGTAGAAGCTGCGCAGGTAGATGCCGGTGCCGTGCTCGAAGTAGTTGTTCTCGATGGTGATGTTGTACGCCTGCTCCAGGTTGGCAAACCGCCCCAGGTTCTTGCCGTACACGTTGGGGTTGAGCACGTAGCCCTTGTTGTTGCGTAGGGTCACGCGGTTGTAGAAGCCGGCCACCAGCGTACCGCGGCCACGCAGCGTGCTGTTCTGGATCGTGACGGGCTCACTGGTCTTGATCGTGATGACTGGGACGTTCGGATTCTTGCTCTCCCAGTTGCCGCTGTACGTTCCGCCCTTCGTGATGGTGATCGGACCACCGAAGCCCTGCGGCGTCACCGGGGGTGTGGAGGTGCCGGAGGTGGTGCAGGTGTGCAGCATGGCGTTCGCCCAGTCGGCGTGGTCAAAGTTGTTGCTGTCGCCGGCATTGGTCACCACCAGCTTCAGGGACTTTTTCCCGGCCACATTGACGTTCACGGCCTTGGTCGCACTGCTGCCGGTCATGCGGCCGCTGTCATAGAGCTTGGTGCCGTCCGCCCAGACCTGGAACACCACGCTGCCCAGGCTGCCCACTTCGTCGTCCAGGCCGATGTCCGACGTGAAGGTCGCGCACTTCCCGCCGATGTTGAAGGTCATCGAGGAGTTGGCATGCGTGCCGAAGCCGCTGGTGTAGGTCCTGCCGTTCAGTTTCAGCGACTTGCCGTCGCCGCTCTTGTTGCCGCCCACACTGCGGTTCTTTTCGATCGGGCCCCAGCCGTTGCTGGCGGTGGTCCAGCGCTCATTGCTCAGGGTGTTGTTGCCCTTGTCGATCGAGAGGGTGTCGATGGTCAGGTCGCCGCCCTCGGTGTCCGGGTCCGGCGTGTCGGTCCACTCCTCCCCCTGTCCGTCCTCAGGAAAGGCGGCGGGCGCTGCAGCGGTGATGGCCGCTTCCGTCTCAGCCGTGTCGGCGGTGGGGGCGTCCGGCGTGCCGCGCTGCCCACAGGCTGCGAGGGTCAGGGTGAGCAGGGTCACCAGACCGAGAACGGAAGGACGGGGCGCCGTGTGCTTATTGGGGGTAGGGTTCAGAGTCATTGAAATCTCCTGCACGCGCTTGGCGTGGGTCTGCTGGCTGGTCCTGCCCGGGGTGGGCGGGGAGTCTCGCCGTCAGGCTTCTGACAAGACATGTGAAGTGGGGTTGGGAACGGGCAGCTGGGCCTCAGGCCACAGCGGTGGAACAGGGCTGCCAAGTCTCTTTCGACGGGGCCGGTGAACTCGGCAAGCAAGATGAACTTAACTAAAGGAAGTTAGGAAATTATGTGGGCATTATTTAAGATTTTCCGGGGAAGCCTTAAACCTACACCATTTGCAATGTGAAAAGTCCTTTACTCAAGTGAGGTCTATGAATTACTTCCACATGAAGTGGAGGAATCTGACTGAAATCTGAAGCAGGTGAGAACAGGTCTTAAGGACATGTGAAAATCTCTCGCATCCGAGTTGTGATCTCATTTCAGGCTTTATAGTCGGACCCTAATCTTCATTAAGGTAAATAAAGAGTTGCAGGCTGCGATGCACTCTGATCGGCCATCTGAGAACGAGCTCTGTCTCCTAGCAAAAAAGTAAAGGGGTCGGTTAAGAAACGGCGATGGCCAACGTCAGGCGTCTTACCATTCCCGCCGGGTCAGGGGTTTTAAGGTCAACAGGTTCAACAGGGAGGAATCAAGCTATGGAGTACCGTCAGTTGGGACGCACCGGCCTGCAGGTCAGCCCGCTGTGTCTGGGCACCATGAATTTCGGGCCGCAGACCAGCGAGCAGGACAGCCAGCAGATCATGGACCGGGCGCTGGATCTGGGCATCAACTTCTTCGACACCGCCAACGTGTACGGGCAGAAGCTGGGCGAAGGCGTGACCGAGCAGATCATCGGGCGCTGGCTGGAGCAGAACCCCGGCAAGCGCGACCAGATTGTGCTGGCCACCAAGGTCTACGGCCGGATGGGGGAGGGGCCGAACGACCAGCGGCTGTCGGCGTACCACATCCGCAAGGCCTGTGAGGACAGCCTGCGCCGGCTCAAGACCGACCACATTGACCTGTACCAGATGCATCACATTGACCGCCGCACCCCCTGGGAGGAGATCTGGCAGGCGATGGAACAGCTGGTCCGGGAAGGCAAGGTGCTGTATGTGGGCAGCAGCAACTTCGCCGGCTGGAACATCGCCCAGGCGAACACGCTGGCGGCCCAGCGGCACTTCATGGGGCTGGTGTCGGAGCAGAGTCTGTACCACCTGAACGCCCGCATGATCGAGCTGGAGGTGATTCCCGCCTGCCGCGCCTTCGGCTTGGGCCTGATTCCCTGGAGTCCGCTGGGCGGCGGGCTGCTGGGCGGCGCGCTGCAGAAGGCCGAGAGTGGCCGCCGCGCCAGCGAGGGCGTGCAGAAAGCCATCGAGCAGCACCGGCCACAGCTGGAACAGTACGAGCAGCTCTGCCGTGACCTGGGCGCCGAGCCGGCCGATGTGGCGCTCGCCTGGCTGCTGCATCAGGAGGTGGTGACCGCCCCGATCATCGGACCGCGCACCGCCGAGCAGCTGGACGGCGCGCTGCGGGCCGTGGAGCTGCGGCTGGACGAAAGCACCCTCAAGAAACTGGACGAAATCTGGCCTGGCCCCGGTGGTCAGGCGCCGGAGGCATACGCATGGTGAACGGACCGGAACTCAGGCTGGACCTGTTGCAGCAGCTCTCGGACCTGAACGGGGTGCCGGGCCGCGAGGACGCGGTGCGCGACTTCGTGCTCTCGCAGCTGGACGGGCTGGTGGACGAGGTGCGCGTGGACCCGATGGGCAACGTGCTCGCGTTCCGGGCTGGCCAGGGCGAGGAGCCGCGCGAGCGGGTGATGATCAGCGCCCACATGGACGAGATCGGGTTCCTGGTGCGCTACCTCGACGATCAAGGCTATGGCCGGGTGCAGCCGCTGGGCGGCTTCGATCCCCGTAACCTGTTCGCCCGCAACGTCACGGTGCACACCCGCAGCGGACCGCTGCCGGGCATCCTGACGCCGGGGGGCCGCCCGGTGCACATCGCGACCCCTGAGGACCGCAAGAAGGTGCCGGAGCTGCGCGAATTCTTCATCGACTTCGGCCTGGAGGCGGAAGAGGTGCGGCGGCGCGTGCGGGTGGGCGACATGGTGACGCTGGACCAGACCGCCCGCCGGATGGGCAGCCTGATGGTCGGCAAGGCGATGGACGACCGCGCCTGCGTGTACCTGCTGCTGGAACTGCTGCACAACCTGCAGGGCCGCCCGCAGCACGACCTGTACGCGGTGTTCAGCACCCAGGAGGAGGTGGGGCTGCGCGGGGCGGTCACGGCGGCCTATACCGTGCAGCCCACCATAGGCATCGGCCTGGACGTGACGTTGGCGGTGGATACCCCCGGTGTCGGTCCGGACGAGGCCGTGACGAAGATGGGCGAGGGCGTGGGCATCAAGGTCTTCGACAGCACCATGATCAGCACCGGCTGGCTGGTGGACCAGTTCGTGGACCTGGCCGAGCAGCGGGGCATCCGCTATCAGCTGGAGGTGCTGTCGCAGGGCGGCACCGACGGCGCGGCCATCCAGCGCAGCCGCGAGGGTGTGCCCACGCTGACGCTCAGCCTGCCGACCCGCTATATCCACAGTGTGGTGGAATCGGTGCACGTGCGCGACCTGGACGCGACGCTGGCGCTGCTGCTGGCCTACCTGCAACCGGGAGCCTGACGGCCCCCGAAATGGCGGAGGGCACCGGAGGAATTCCGGTGCCCTCTTGGGTTGCCGATCAATTCAGGCGTCAGCGGTCCAGACGGTGGCGCTCAGCGCGTCCGGGCACAGCATGTACAGCAGTTCGTGGGCAGGCGTCCGCAGCGCGTGCGACAGGTTGACCAGCGCATGCAGGCTGGGCGTGTACTCGATCCCCATCGCGTCGTGGCCGCGCAGCAGCGCCTCGACGGCGTAGCGGCTCACGTCCGCCTCCTGGGCAAATTCCTCGGCGGTGGCGCAGTTCAGCTGACGCATCCGGGCTTCGATCAGACCAGCCAGTGGCGGTGTAGGAGTGTGATGCATGGTCATGAACAGAGCTTAAAGACTGGCCTCTCTCTCGATTCTTTCAGGTGGAGAAGAAAGTGAGAAAAACATCACGGTTGATGGGGGTATTCGCCCTTACTCCCCCCGCAGCCAGCGGGCGGCGTCCAGCGCGTGATAGGTGATGATGGCGTCCGCTCCGGCCCGCCGGAAGGCCACCAGCGTTTCCAGCACGGTGCGGCGCTCGTCCAGCATGCCCGCCTGGACCGCCGCCTTGACCATCGCGTACTCGCCCGACACGTTGTAGGCGATCAGCGGCAGGTCAAAACTGTCACGCACCACCCGCAACACGTCCAGGTAGGGCAGGCCCGGCTTCACCATCAGGTAGTCGGCACCCTGCTCCACGTCCAGCCGCGCCTCACGCAGCGCCTCCCGGTAGCCGCCGGCCGGGTCCATCTGGTAGCTGGCCCGGTCGCCCTGGCTGGGAGTGCTGCCGGCCGCCTCACGGAAGGGGCCGTAGTAGCCGCTGGCGTACTTCACGGCGTAGCTCATCACCGGCACGTGGCTGAAGCCAGCGTCGTCCAGTGCGGTGCGGATGGCCTCCACCATGCCGTCCATGGCGGCGCTGGGCGCGATCACGTCCGCACCCGCGCGGGCCTGCGACACGGCCGTCTGGGCCAGCAGCGTCAGCGCGGCGTCGTTGTCCACCGTCCACTCGCCTGTGCCGGTCTGGCACAGCGGGCCGCAGTGGCCGTGGTCGGTGTACTCGCACAGGCAGGTGTCGGCGATCACGGTCAGCTGCGGGCAGGCGTCCTTGATGGCCCGCGCCGCGCGCTGGATGATGCCGTGCTCAGCGTAGGCCTGGCTGCCGTCCGGGTCTTTGTGGTCCGGAATCCCGAACAGAATCACGCTCCGGATGCCCAGCGACTGGGCCAAGCGCGCCTGCGCCACCGCGCCCGGCAGGTCATGGCGCGACACGCCCGGCATGGTGGTGATCGGCTGCTCGCCTTCGCCCTCGTGGACGAACATCGGGTGAATGAACTGCTCTGGGGACAGGCGCACCTCGCGCGTCAGGGCGCGCAGCGCGTCAGTGCGGCGGGAACGGCGGGGACGCTCGGTCAACATGCCTGTAGCCTAGAGCAGCCGGGCCAGGACAAATGGAAGGCCGGGTGAAAGAAACGGTCCGGAACCCGGCACACCTTTGCGGCTCCAGCGGCTGCTAAACTGTGTGTATGCCCTGAACTGGGTACGACGTGACATCCCCCACCAGACACGAATGGCGTGTTCTGACGGGGGCGTTTTCATTTTGTGGTGTTGAGGTTTGTTCCGGGAGGCTGCTATGCGTGACCACACTGAGCTGCTCCACCTCCGTGCCCAGCTGGCCCGTGCCGAGAAGGAGGCGCGCCGCAGTCCCCCGCCGCCACCCGCGCCGCTGCCGATGCGTCCGGTTAAGCCGCAGCGGGAGGCCGAGCTGGAGGGCATCGAGACCAGCGATTTCCAGCTGCACCGAGCGCATGCCCGGCTGCGCGAGCTGGTGTATGACGGCCAGTATCACATCTGCCCGCACGCGGTGGGTCACGCCCGCGCGGAGGGCTTTCTGGAACACGACATTGTGGGAGTGATGGTGGCCGGGCGGGTCAAGGCCGTATACCCGGAGGAGCGCCGCTGGCTGGTGTGCGGCTACTTCGAGTCGGGCGGCATCCGGCTGCCGCTGCATGTGGTGGTGCAGCTGCACGAGGAGGGACCGCAGCGCCGGGGCTTCCTGGACGTGGTGACGGCCTTCATTCCCAAGCACCCGCACCACATCATCAGCCGGGCGCGGCTGGCCGTGATGCTGCGCTGGGACGACCAGCAGGTGCAGGCGCGCACCGCCCTGCCGGGCAACCGGGTGGGCCACCGCAGCAAGGGCCGCTGGCGCAAGGGCGCCTGAGCCACCGGGGAGAGGGAGCGGGCGGCCCGGCGTCCTCCGGCGGACAGGTTGCCCCGTTTCTGTTCCTCTGAAGCGCTACACTACCTCCCGATGGCTGCTCCTCGACCTTCCTCCGCTCCGGTCCAGCTGGCCCGTGGGGTCTACCAGCTGCGCAATCTGGTGGCCAAGCCGGTGTACTGGTGGTATGAACGTCGGTTGCGGCGCAAGGTGCGGACCGGGGGCAAGCTGCCGCAGCACCTGGGGCTGATTCTGGACGGCAACCGGCGCTTTGCAAAGGCGGCGGGAGTGCAGCGCGAGATCGGCTACGAGTTCGGCATTGACAAGGCGCACGAGGTGCTGCAGTGGTGCCTGGAACTGGGCATTCCGGCTGTCACCATCTGGGTGCTGTCCACCGACAACGTCAAGCGGGATCCGGCCGAGGTGGCGCACCTGATGAAGCTGTTCGACCGTGAGGCGCGCAACCTGGCGCGCGATCCGCGCATCCACGGCAACCGGGTGCGGGTGCGGGCCATCGGGCAGCACGGCGGCTTCCCCGACCACGTGCTGGACGCGCTGAAGGAGCTGGAGCAGGCCACCGCCAGCTACCAGGGCATGCAGCTGAATATTGCGGTGGGCTACGGCGGGCGCGAGGAGATCGTGGACGCCGTCAAGGTGTACCTGCAGCATCAGGCGGAGCAGGGCGCCACGCTGGAGCAGGCTGCCGAAGGGCTGGGGCCGGACGACATCAGCGCCCGCACCTATACCGCCGGGCTGCCGGAGGTGGACTTCATCATCCGCACCAGCGGCGAGATCCGCATGAGCGGCTTCATGCTGTGGCAGAGCGTGTATTCCGAGTTCTACTTCTGTGACGTGTACTGGCCGGGCTTCCGGTGGGTGGACTTCCTGCGGGCGCTGCGCGACTACCAGGGACGCAAGCGCCGCTTCGGCAAGTAACAGACAGGGCGGCCCCGGCCCCCGGCACACCATCCACGTGGCGGCATCCAGCTGTCATGATAGAGCGCATGACCAACCCGCTCGAAACCAGGCTCGCCCAGGCCCACGCCCAGGCCGGAGAGCCGCACGCCCGTCTGGAGGAACTGCTGTGCGCCCTGGAAGGGGCCAGCTGGGCCATGCTGCTCGATTCCGAGGAAGCGCTGGCCGCCCAGCTCTCGGCCCTGACCGGCCCCGGCCTGATCCGCACCGACCCGCGCCTGCCGCTGCCGCGCGACCTGTATGCCCAGTTCGGCCTGGCGCTGAGCAGCAGCGAGGGCCAGTGGCACGGCGCGCGTGCCGCGTGGCTGCTGGAACCGGATGAACGCGTCCTGAACCGGGCCCGCCGCGCCGACCTGCCGGTGATCGTGGACGCCACTCTGGCGCCGGGCGGTCACTGGCTGGACCAGGGCGCCGAGGCGGTGGTGTACCGCGACGCCGTGACACTCACCGGCTTTGGGGACGTGAGCCTGAGCGTGCTGCTGGGCCTGGGGCCGGTGCCGCGCCGGGTGGCGGCCCCGCCCGCCGACCTGGCGGTGGCGCTGGCGCTGCGCGACCTGTCCACTCTGGCGCTGCGGATGAACCGCCGCTCGCGCAACGGCGAGCGCATCCTGGAACGCTTCGGCCGGGCGGCGCTGCCGGTGTCGGGCGGTGTCATGCTGCTGGAGCACGTTTCGGCCAGCACGGTCACGCGGCTGGGCGGCAACCTCTCGGCGGCGCGGGTGGTGTCGGCCGGAACGCTGGTGACGGTGGGCATCGAGTCGGTGGACGATGCCTGGGCGGTGCTGGGCGATCTGGGCGGCATGGCGCCGCTGCCGGATGAGGCCCCAGCCCCCGCCGCACCATCCCAGGAACGTGCCCGGCCGCAGCCGGAAAGGGAAAGCGCTAGCGCTGCGGCCCCAGCTCCGGTACGCGAAGCCCGTGAGGAGCGGCGGCCTGACCCGCAGCCCACGCCGCTGCCTCAGCGGGAGACGCCGCCCATGGCGGAGGCCGAGCCGGTCGTGGCCCCGGCTGCCGCGGAGCGGGTAGAGGCCACGCCCACCTCCGCACCGACCAGCGGCCAGGACTACTCGGACCGTGAGTTCGTCTTCAGTCCGCTGCCGGTGGTGGCCCCAGCCGCTGAGCCGGCGCCGGCGCCAGCGGCCAGCACTGCAGCCCCCACGCCGGAGCCGGCTGGCCGGCGCGGGCGCCGGGGCCGGGTGGTCCGGCCAGACGCGCCGACCCCGGTCGTGCAGCCGGAGATCGTCATCTCTGACAGTCAGCCGGCCGATCAGTGGCCGGAGGAGCAGGGCGGCGCCGCAACGCCCGAGCTGACCGGCCCGCCGACCCCGGATGTGGCCCCGGACCCGGAGCCGATGCCGCCCCCGGACCTGCCGCCGGAAGGCAGCGCCGACCCCACCGCCGACCTCACCGAGCAGCAGCAGGCCATCTTCGCCCGGCTGCGCGAGTGGCGCAATGCCGAGGCCAAGCGGCAGGCGGTCAGCCGCTTCATCATCGCCTCCAACGCCACCCTGGCCGAGATTGCGCGTCAGGTGCCGTATACCGAGGCCGACCTGAAGGCCGTGAAGGGCATGGGACCGGAGCGGCTGCGGCGCTACGGCGAAAAACTGCTGGAAGTGGTGCGCGGCTGAACTGAGCGCGAGCGTAGCTCGAAGCGGGCGACGACAGGTGTATCCACACTCAGACTGCGCTGAATGCCGCTGCCAGGAATGCCAGGAAGCGCGTGTACCAGGCTGAGCTCCACCGCTTGAAGCTCGGCCCTGGCGGGGCACTCACTGCTTCCTTCAGCGTCAATCCACAAAAGCACGCATGGGACGGAGTCTTCTCCGTCCCATGGCGTGGTGCCCTTCCCGCTCAGTTTTCCTGGTGCGGCCTGTTCTGGTCTGAGCGGTCCGTCGGCAGTGCAGCCGGCTGCATCTGCGTGCTGAGCGCCTCGATGCCCGCCTGCAGCAGCACATCTTCGCCCTGGGTGAGCTTCAGGATGTCGTCCTTGCCAGGGATGTCGGGCGTCACGCGCTCCGGGTACGGGGTGCCGTCCGGCTTGGCGTAGTTCAGCACCGTGAGTTGCAGCGCCGCGTCGTCCAGCTGGAACACCTGGGTGGCGGTGTTGCCGACGCCGGCGGTCGGTTCGCCCACGATCTTGCCGCGCCCGGCGTACTGGATCTCATAGGCGAAGAACTCGCTGCACGAGGCACTGGACTGGTCCACAATCACGCTGAGCGGGCCGCTCCAGAAGGACGGACGGTTGACGCTGCTGCGGATGCGTCCGTCCTCCAGCCGGCTGCCGCGGCTGACCACCGTCCGGGCGTCGCCGTCTGGGCTGCGGCTGAGCCGGGTGAAGGTCGGCACGAACGCGCTGGCAGCGCCGTCGCACTCACTGAGGTCGCCGCCCGGATCGCCGCGCAGGTCCACCACGATGCCGCTGGCCCGGTTGGTCTGCGCCTGCGCTACCAGTTCGTGCACCCGGTTGGCCACACCGCCGCCTGCCAGGAACGACGGAATCCGGATGACGGCCACCGTCCCCTGCATGCTGAGGGTCGGCAGTTCACGGGTGCTGGTCTCGCGGGCGGTCAGCGTCACGCTCAGCGTCTGGGTGCCGCGCTGCACGCTCAGCGTGGTGGGCTGGCCCTTCTCTCGCGCCTCCCGGAGCCCGGCGTAGGTGTACGGCTGGCCGTTGATGCTCTGGAACACGTCGCCGCGCCGCAATCCGGCCTCGTCGGCGGTGCTGCCCGGCACCACGTCCAGCACCACGCGGTTCTCGCCGTTCAGGTTCGCCAGCCGCACCCCGAACTGCAGGCGGCTGCCCCCGGTGGCACTGGCCACGAAGTCCTGAAACGCATCGGGCCGCTCGAAGTTGCTGTGTTCGTCATTCAGCGCGTTGACCTCGGCTTCCAGCACCGGGTAGGCGGTCTCACGGCTGCAGGTCTGTGCGGTGGCGCGGCACACCGCGTCCAACCGGGTCTGGTACTCACGGGTCAGGGCAGGGCGGTCCACCGGACTCAGGCCACCGTACTGCTCCTGAATCAGGGTATTGACCTGATTGAACAGGTCCTGGGCAGGCGAGGCCAGGGTGGTGGAAACGGACAGGGCCGCCAGCGCAGCCAGGGTCAACAGTGGGCGAGGCATGAGGTACCACCTATTCTGCGCCCGCCGGGTGAGGGGGAATGTGGTCACAGTGGCGAACAGAAAGCGGGCCGGTCCCCGCCTCAGGACCGGCCCGCTGTGCAGCGCCCGCGCTTACTTCAGCACGTCGCCGGTGATGACCACCAGCAGCTGGGTGCGCTCGGTGCGGGTGCTCTTCTGGCCAAACAGCGGCCCCACCACCGGCAGGCTCGACAGGAACGGCAGACCGCTGCTGGTGCTGGTGGTGTTGGTGCCCAGCAGTCCGCTCAGCAGCACCGTCTCGCCCGGCTTGAAGGTGATGGTGGTCTGCGCCTCGCTGTTGGTGAACTGCAGGATGTTCGGCACCTCGCTGGGCGTGATGGCGCTGTTGAGGTTGTTCACCACCCCGCGCACCCGCAGCGTGATGGTGCCGTCCGGCGCCACCTGCGGGCTGAAGAAATCCAGCGTCACGCCGTAGTCGATCTGCTTGCTGATGGCCGGCACGTTGGCGGCGCTGGAGGGAATATTCAGCTCCAGCCGTCCGCCCGACTGGATGTGCGCCGCCGCGCTGCTGGAGGCGTTCTCGGTGCCGCCGCTGCTGCCCAGCGAGCGCTGGCCGCTCTGCATCGTCACCGAGCCGTCATAGACGCGCTTGGTCAGGCTCTGGTCCTCCAGGGCGTTCAGGGTGGCGCCCAGGTTGAAGCCCATCAGGCTCTGGGTCGGGTCGAACACGGCGCTGAGCTTGCCGGATGCCAGGCTCACCACGAAGTTGCCGAAGCCGGCCTTCCAGTCCACGCCCAGCGAGCGCGAGGCGGTCTCTCCGATCTCCTGGATGCGCACCTGCACGTTGATCTGCGGCACCTTCACATCCAGCGTCGGAATGATCTCCGCGATCTGCGTCACCTGCTGCTGGCTGCCGCGCACGATCAGGGTGTTGGTGCGCTTGTCGGCGATGATGGTCGCCGCAGAGGCGGTCCCGGCGGTGCTCGCGCTGCTGGCGGGCGTGCTGGGAGTGGCGCTGCTGGGCGTCTGGATCACCGTGGTGCCGTCCGCCTGCACCACCGGCGTAGCGTTGCCCACCAGGCCGGTGCTGGTCAGGTCGCGCTGCAGGGTGCCTTCCAGCACGCTCTTCACGTCGTCGGCCTGCGCATTGACCAGCTGGAAGATCCGCTGCACGGTCGTCGGGGCGGCGCCGGGCGCCCGGTCCACCTGGCCCAGCAGGCCCAGGGCGGCCGTCAGCTGCGCCTGGGTGCCGTTGAGGATCAGCTGGCCGGTCTGGCCCACCGGCGTCACCCGCAGGGTGGGGAACTGGGCGGCCAGCACCGACACGGCGTCAGCCTGCTGCCCCTTGACCGTGTACACCTGCTGCACCACCGGGGCCGGCGCACTCGGGACCACCGGCGCCAGCGCGGCCGGCTGGGACTTGATGATCGTCTGGGTCAGCGCCTCAACCTGCAGCACCTCTTTGCTGGTGCCGCGTACGATCAGGCCGTTGGGTGAGGTCAGCGGCACGATCTTGAGGGTGGGGGAGTCCAGCACCACGTCCTCGGCGGAGGTCACGGTGTTCTGGGCCGTGGTGCTGGCGCCGTTCTGGGCGGCGTTGCTGCCGGTGGTCTGGGTGGTGCGGACCACCGAACCAAAGGCGCGCTTCACCTGGTTGGCCACCAGGGTGGAGTCCAGCGTGGGGGGGAGCGCGATGATCTGCTGCACCGGCTGGGTGCCCACCCGGATCACCCGGGTCTGGCCCAGGGTGGTGACCTGGTAGTTCAGGCCGTATACGTCCATCAGCAGTGGCCACACCTGATTGAAGGGCGTGTTGCGGAAGTTATAGACCACCGGCCGGGCACCGGCGTCGGGGGTGCTCGGGGTGGTGCCCTGGGCGCCGGCCAGCGCGTCCACGTTGGTGTCAAAGATCACGTCGTAGCCGGCGGCCTTGGCCACCGCGGCCAGCATCGAGGACAGCGGGCCGCTGTACGTCCCGATCTCAAGGCTGACATTCGCGGCAGCCAACCGGGTATCAGGCGTGCTGGCCGCCGGAGTGGAGCCGGAGGTCTGTGCGCTTGCCAGGCCGAGCGCGGCGGTCAACACGAGGGTCAGGGTACGGTTCTTCATGGCTCACCTTTTGTCGAGTTCGAGAGTTTTGGTGTCGGTGCCCAGGCTGAGGGTGGCGCTGGTGGCGGTCACGTCTTTGAGCTGAACCGAGCTGTTCGGCAGGGTCTGGCCGGTGGGCACCACCACAAAGCCGGTGGAGGTCTTGAAGATGGCCGTATTGATCGGGCCCAGCACCACCGCGTTGAAGCTGAGGTCACGGCTCTGGACCAGCTGGTCCAGCGGGCTGAGGGCCGGGGTGGACGGCGTGTTGGCGCTGCCCAGCTGGGTAATGAGACCGGGCACCGCCGCGTCGGGCAGCGGCAGGGCCTCGCCGGTGGCCGGGGTGCTTGGGGTGGTGTCTGCCGGGGTGGCGCGGCTGGGCGTGCTGAGCCCCAGGCTGCTGACTGGCGGGGTCACGATGCCCGGCGTCGGCGGCTTCACGGCCGGAACCGGCGGTGGGGTGACCGCTGCGGCCGTAGTCGTGCCGGGCAGGGCGGTGGCGGGAGCCGTGCTGGGCACAACGGCGCCGCTCGGCACGGCGGCGGTGCCCGGCACCGTGGCGGTGCTGCCGCCCAGCGGGACGCTCGGCAGAGGCACCACGCCGCCCTGTGACAGCACCGGGGCGCTGGTGGTGGGCGCCGCAGTCTTGCTGCCGCCGCTGAGCACCACGCCGCCACTGCTGCCGGTGCCTGTACCTGTGCTGCCGGTGCCGGCCACCGGCACGCTCGGCAGCGGAATCACGCCGCCGCTGCTGAGCGCCGGAGCCTGCGTCTGCGGCAGGCTGGTTACGGCGCCACTGGACACCGGCGCGCTGCTGGAGGTGCCGGCCGGCGTGGTCGCCACGCTGCTGGGCGGCGCCGTGACGCTCAATGGGCTGAAGGGGTTGCTGTTAGGCACAGCAGCCAGCGGGTCGGCCGGGTTGATGCCGTCCGGCTCCTCAGGGACCGAGGCAGTGATGCCGGGGCTGGCCTGGGGCGTCAGGAACGGAATGTCCTGCACGCCTTCGGGAGTGGAGGTGGGCGTGGTGCCGGCCACGGCGGGCGTGGAGGGCACGGCCGCAGGTGTTACAGCAGCCGGGGCGCTGGGCGTGATCTGGGCCGGCGGCACCGTCAGGGCGGCGTTGGTGCGGTTGGTGTCCCACACGTACCAGCCGGCCACGGCCCCCACGATGCCCACACCCACCAGGGTCAGCACCAGCGGGCGCGACAGCTGGAAACGCGGGGCGTCGGGATCCACCGCCGTATCAATCGAGGGCTTGTCGGCCGTCACCGGATGCCTCCTGGGGTCTCAGTCGCGGGTGCGGCGGGGGCCTGGGGCAGGCCGGCCGCGCCGCTGCCCGTCGCCGGCGCCTTGGCCGCGTCGTAGGTGTAGATGGTGACGCCCATCGAGCTGGTCAGCTTCGGATCCAGGCTGTCGGCAGTGGGCATGGTGAGGTTCAGCGAGCTGAGGTTTGAGAACCGGCCCATGGTCTCCATGGCGCGGATCAGCTGGAAGGTCGGCTGGAAGCGGCCACTCACCTGCAGGTTGAGCGTGATCGGCTGCACGCCGGCCGGCAGGCTGCTGTCGGGGCTTGCATTCCCGATCACCACGCTCTGCAGGTCATCGCCGGTGGAGGCCACGTTCTGGCGGATGGCCGACACCACCGTGCCGATGCTGGCGCGGGGCGGCAGCGCCTGCAGGAACACGTCGCGCTTGACTTGCAGGCCGGCCACCTCGGTCCGCAGGGCCGGCAGGCCGGCGCTGGCCTGCTGGTACAGGGCCAGCGTCTGGTTGGCCGAGTCCAGCTGGCTGTGCAGATCGGCGATCTGCTGCTGACGGGTCTGGAAGTACAGGGACCACCACGCCAGCGCGATGAGCACACACGCTGCCAGCACGAGCAGGAAGGTGTTCCGGGCGTTGAGCTTCGACATCTAGTTCTGCCCTCCGGTTCCGGCACCGGTGCTGGACTGAACCGGCGTGCTGGGGGTGCTGGGGGTGGCCGCCTGACTGACCAGGCCGACCGTGGCGTTGAAGGTGTACGGCTCGGTGCCGGTGCTGCTGGCTCCGGCCTCCCCACGCTGGGCGCTGCGGAAGTTCACGCCGAAGTTCGGATTGTTCTCGAAGGCGTTCAGGAACTCCACCAGCGTCTGGGTGCTGCTGGCCTGCCCGGTCAGGTCGAACTCCTTGCTGACCATCTTGCCGTCGTAGAGGCCCTGCTGCTGATGGTTGGTCTGGGTGTTGCTGTCCACCGTGCGCATGGTCAGGGTGGTGAGCGCCACGCCCTTGGTGCTGGGCAGCGCGTTGATCATGCGGGCAAGGTCGCTTGACCAGTAGGTCTTGCTGGCCTGAAGGGTATCGGCCACTGCCGTGACCTGCTGCAGTTCGGTTTTCTGGCGGTTCAGGTCGTCGTATTCGCGCTTGGCCGGCTGCAGGGCCGTGAGCTGGCCGTTGGTGGCGTCCAGCTCACGCTGCACGTTGCCCTGAATGGTCCCGATCACCACGCTGGGGATCAGCAGGCCCAGCACCGTGAGTGGCACCAGTGCCATGCTGGCGTAGCGCCAGGCGTTCGGTTCATTGCGTTTGCGGTACTGCGCTGGCAGCAGATTGATCTCAACCACGGGATAGCACACCTCTCAGGGCCAGGCCGAGTGGCACAGTGAATTCAGGGGCGTTGGCCGTCAGGTAGCCGGTGTCGATGCCGGCCTGGTCGGTCTGAACGCTCAGCCAGGGGCTGGCCACCTCGACCCGAAAGCCCAGCGCGTCGCTGATGGCCGCCGCGATGCCGCGCATCTTGGCGCCGCCGCCGGCCAGGAAGGTCCGGTCAATCACCACGTCGCCGCTCTGGACCCGGTAGAACTCCAGCGAGCGGCGGATCTCGGTGATCAGGTCGCCGAGCACCGGCCGGATCACCTCGAACACGCGGGCCGGGCTGTACTGCTCGCGGGCGCTGTCGAAGTTCAGCAGGTCCTCCTCGTCCTCGGTGGGCGTGGTGGCGGTGGCGTAGCCGACCTTGACCTCCTCGGCGGCATTGAAGTCCAGGTCGAAGGCCTTCTGCAGCGCGGTGGTGAAGTCGTCGGCGGCCACCCCGATGTTGCGCGCCATCAGCACCCGCTCGCCGCGCACCAGCGAGATCACGCTGCTGCTCGCGCCGATTTCCAGCACCAGCGCCACCTCACCGTGGCTGTCATAGGGGTTGGTGGTGAGGGTGGTGCGGGTCAGGTGCTCGCCGGCCAGGTTGCCGCGCAGCGCGCGCAGGGTGGCGAAGCTCTTGAGATCCACGATCACCGGCTCCAGGCCGGCCAACTGCAGCACCTCGATCTGGCGGGCCACCGCCTCGCTGGGCGCGGCGGCGATCACCACCTCCATCTGACCGTCCTCGGGGATGTTGGCCGGGTCGTCCAGCAGATCGAAGTCCAGCGACACCTCGTCGATGGGGTAGGGGATGTAGCGCTCCGCTTCCCACTTGATGGCGTCCTGCAGGTCTTTGCGCTCCATGCGCGGCACCATGATGTTGCGGGTGACCGCCGACTGGTTCGGCACGGCGGTCACGGCCTGACGCGTGGTGATCCGGTGCTGGGCCAGCAGGTTCTTGAGTTCGTTCGCCACCGCCTGAGGCTCCACCACCAGGCCGTCTCGCATGCTGCCGATGGGGGTCGGAATCGTCACCGCGTGCTGCAGGATCGGGGGGGACCCAGGCTTGAGGGCCACCACCTTGATGGCACTGGTGCCGATCTCGACGCCGATGGCATTGGGCCGTGGATTGAGTAGGCGTTGCAGGACACTCGACATTCTGCCTCCAGGATTACATTACGGCCGATTTTAGCATTTCCTCATCAAATCGCCGCAGTTGCCAGTGTGGGCCGGAGAAGAAGCAGGATTGGATTGGCCCTCCAACGTGGGTTCCATAACATCACCGCATGGCTTTCAGAAGTCTGACAAGGCAAATTCCTGAGGGGGCCTTTGTCAGTACCCCTGAATGCTCCCCCCCTGAGATAAAGAGGAGATGAATGGTTAACGGCGGCCTGGAGGCCGCCGAACTGTGAAAAACTTTGAAAATGTGGAGTTTGTGAGCCTATTTCAGGTGGGCGATCACCGCGTTGGTGAACTCCTCGGTTCCGGCGCTGCCGCCCAGGTCGCGGGTGCGCGGCCCCTCGGTCAGCACCGTGTTGACCGCCTCATCAATGCGGGCCGCCACGTCGGTCGCGCCGATGTGCTGCAGCATCAGCACGGCGGCCAGCATGCTGGCGGTAGGGTTGGCCACGCCCTGGCCGGCGATGTCGGGAGCAGAACCGTGCACCGACTCGAAGATGCCGAACTTGTCGCCGATGTTGCCGCTGGCCGCGATGCCCAGACCGCCTACCAGCCCGGCCGCGAGGTCAGAGAGGATGTCGCCGAACATGTTGGTCATGACCATCACGTCGAACTGCGACGGGTTGCGCACCAGCTGCATGGCAGCGTTGTCCACGATCATGGTGCTGGTGTTCAGGTCGGTCATCGGGCGGGTCAGGTCCAGGATGCTGTTGAGGAACAGGCCCTGGGTGACCGGCAGCACGTTGGCCTTGTGCACCACCGTCAGCTTCTTGCCGCGCTGCATCGCCAGATTGGCGGCGTAGCGGCCGATGCGCTCGCTGGCGTCCTTGGTGATGACCGTGTCAGCTATGGCGGTGTCGCCATAGCGGCGCTCCTGCTCCACGTAGAGGCCCTGGGTGTTCTCTCGCACGATCACCAGGTCCACGTTGTCGTAGGCGCCCGGCACCGGCCGGGTCTTGGTGGGCCGCACATTGGCGTACAGGCTGTACTTCTGACGCAGGTGCCGGATGGCCCCGAAGAAGCCGGGCGGCTTCTCGCCGCTGGGGCTGGTGGCGGCCCCGAACAGCGTGGCGTCGGTGGTCTCGACCGCGTCGTAGGTGGCCTGCGGCACACTGGTTCCGTGGTCCAGGTAGTACTCGTACCCGGCCTGGGCCGTCACGTACTCGGCGTCCAGTCCGGCAGCCTCCAGCAGCCGGCGGGTGGCGGGGATGACTTCGTGGCCGATGCCGTCTCCCTCGATCAAGCAGATTCTGTACTTCGCCATAGTGCCGTCAGTCTAGTGGAAATCTGCCGCCGCTTTCCGGCTCGGCCGCCCGGGCGCTGTCACCGGTTCAGGGACGTTCGGCGGCGAGGCTGGCCACCACGCGGCGGGCCAGCAGCGGCCCCAGCAGAAACCCCTTGCTCGACAGGCCGCTCAGGGCAAACCAGCCGCCCGGTTGCCGCCCGGACCGCTCGCCGGACAGCCGCACGCCGGTCCACAGGCCGGTCACGGTGGGGGAGAAGTCCGCAGTCAGGGCCGCGCCCTTCTGCAGCAGCCACTGCAGCGAACGGAGCGGCGGGCCGCCCGCGTGGTGCCGGGCGCTGGGGGCCTCGAAGGTGGCGCCCAGCACGCCGCCCCGGGCCGCCGGGATCAGGTACGCACCGTAGCTGAGGGGCAGCGCGCTGGCGGGCCGGTCCAGGGTCAGCACGCTGCCGGCCCGGTGCACCGCCTCCAGGCCGGCCCAGTCCGCGCCCCGGCTGCCCCCGCACCACACCACCGCGTCCGCCTGGAGCCGCTCGCCGTGCTCCAGCGTGACGGTCTGGGCATCCCAGTGGCGGGCTCGGCCCGGTCGCCGGACGGCTCCAGACGCTTTGATCAGGGCGTCGGTCAGCGCGCCGCCGTCCAGCCAGCCCGCGTCGGGGAGGTGCAGCACGTGGGCCCAGCCGCCGGCCAGCGGCACCGGCGAGGTGTCCGGAGTCAGCCAGTGGTGCGGCAGGTCGGTGGGCAGCCCGGACTCGAACTTCTGGCGGGTGCGGTCGTCCGGCAACGGGCGCAGCAGGCCGCTGCGGGCATGGGGGATGGCATGGCCCTGACGGGAGAGGGTCTCGATCAGCTGCCAGGTGAGCTGCAGCCCCTCCAGGGCGCGCGGGTCCACCCGGCCACTCTGGCCGCGCACCGGATTCAGCAGCGCGGCCGGCACCCGGCTGGCCTGGCCCTCGGCGGCGTCGATCACGGTGACCTGCAGCCCGGCCTGAGCCGCGAAATACGCCACGCTCGCGCCCGCAATGCCCCCCCCAATCACCAGCAGCTTCACCGGATCAGGGTAGGGCATGACGGCCTTCCGGGTTCAGACGGGCCGGATGGCGCGCAGCACTTCCCGCTTGCCGGCCGGTCCCCGGCATCGCTGCACCTGAAGCCCCGCCGCCATCAGGCCGCGCCGGACCCGGCCGGCTGCGCTGTAGGTGGCCAGCACGCCGCCGGGTCTGAGGGTGGCCGCCAGCCGAGCCAGGAAGTCCGGCGTCCAGACCTCCGGATTGCAGGCCGGGCTGAAGCCGTCCAGATACACGGCGCTGGCCCAGCCGCAGGGAAGCGCCACGGTGGTCACGTCGGCGCACCGCAGTTCCAGCTGAAGCGCCGGCGTCCCGATCTGCAGCGGGCCGCCCCACCGGGTGAGCAGCTGCTGCCACACCGGATGCTGCGCGAGCGGGTCGTCGGCTGAGACCTCGCGCAGCGTCTGCTCGTCCACCGGGGCCTGTTCGTAGGCCAGGTACTGCAGCGGCACGCCCCGGCGGAGCGTGTCCTGCAGGGTCACGCGGAAGTTCTGCCCCAGCCCGAAGCCCACCTCCAGCACCGCCGGGGCCGGGTGCTGCGCGGTGCCGCTGCCGCTCAGGAACACCTCCCGCGCCTGGGTGGCCGCCCCGTGGCGCGAGCCGTAGGTCTGGGCATGCTGTGGGCTGTAGACGGTCCAGCTGCCGTCCAGGGTGCGCTGCCGCTCCATGCTCAGGGCTGCACCGGCACCGGCAGCAGCAGTTCGTTGGTCCGCACGAACGCCTGCATAAAGCGTGGAATGATCTGCAGCTGGCTGTGGTACATGCTGACCGCCTGGGCCTTGCGCTGCTCCTGGGCTGCGCTCAGCGGATAGCGCTGCCACGACTGCCCGTCCACGCTGCGGCTGGGCGGGCTGAGCGGCAGCTGCGGATGGTTGCCCTTGGGCAGCGGCCATTCCACCCCGCCGTGCACCATGTAGGCGTACAGCCGCGCGTGGTGCTGCGGGGCCAGCCGTCCGGCCAGGAACGCCGCCACCTGATGATCCGGATGATGGTCACGCACGCTGGGGGCCAGGACGATGTCCGGGTGCAGCCGGGTCAGCAGCTCGTTCATCTGACGCTCCAGCTCCTGGCCGGTGTAGGGGGTGCCGGGATGCAGCGCGCGCTGGTACGGCACCCGGTTCATCCCGGTCTGCCGGCTGGTGTAGGGCGTGAGGTAGTTCTGGAGGTAGATGCGCTGCAGGCCCTTGTCGGGGAAGCCCAGGAACGTGACGTGCGCGCGGTCCACCCCCAGTACCTGTGCGGCCTGGGTCGCCTCATTCATGCGCGCCTCGCCGAGCCGCAGCAGGTCACTGGCCCGGACGACCGGCTTCTTCTCGGTGGCGCGGGCGTCCCAGGCGAACCCGTCCCCGCTCGTCAGAAAGACGATGTCCACCTGACCGCCGCGGTTCAGCACGTCCTGAATGATGCCGCCCACCGCCAGCGTTTCGTCGTCGGGGTGCGGCGAGATCACCAGCACCCGCCCCGACAGCGGCGCGCTCTCCGGCAGGCCGGCGGCGCCCCCCTGCACCTGCCCGATCACGACGTTGCCGGTGGGCAGCCAGCGCCAGCCGTTGATGGCCGCCCCGCTCAACAGGCCCAGCAGCAGCGCCAGTCCTGCCGCCAGATGACGACGCCGGGCCGCCGGCAGCCGGGGCCGCCGGTGCAGGGCCGGAACACGTCGGGAAAACATGGCGTAGCGAGTATACGCCCGGCATGCCGGGCGGCGCGGCCAGGTTGTGGGCGGTCAGGGGCGGTCCGGAATGTCCAGCGGCCCCTGCGGCAGCGCGGCGTGGTGCTCGGCACGCACCTTGCGGGCCATGTACGGCAGCTTGGGCAGGTAGTACCCGGCAAACCCGGCGACGCCGCGCCAGCGGGCCGGCCGGCCGGAGCGGGTGCCCAGGTCGCCCCAGGCGCCGCTGCGGTAGGCTCCGTCCAGCGCCCGGAACGTGGCCGCCTCGCCGTCCCGCTGCCAGCTCTCCCGCACCTGCCGGGCAGCGGTGTGGTCCAGCCAGGCCGGGTCGAAGCCGCTGATCGTCTGCAGCTCGCCGGCCAGTGCCCGCACCTCGTCGTCCGGGCCGGTGCGGTAGCCCTCTCGCAGCCGGTTGTAGGTGGACCGGCTCCACGGCAGCGCCTCGTCCAGCCGGGCCACGCTCCAGATGGCGTGCAGCACCGCCCGCAGCCGCTCGGGGTCGGCGATCGGGTCCAGCACCCGCAGCTCAATGGTGCCGAGCCGCCGGGTCACGATCAGGTCCTGGAAGCGGGCAAGCGGGTCTGAGATCAGCGGCCCCAGCGCGAAGCTGTGCTGCACCCGCTCCAGCGGTCCGCCCGGCTGGCCCTGCCACCACGGACTGCTGGCGCTGGCGTGGGTCAGCACCGGCAGGTAGCGGGCGAGGTTGCCGTACACCGTGGCCAGACGCTCCGGGGGCACGCCGACATGCACGTGCAGCCCGGCGGTATGAAAGCTGTCGCTGTCCGGCAGCAGGCCCAGCGGCACCATCAGGCCGTCCGGCAGCGCGCGGCTCAGCTCGCGGCGGCGGCTCAGGGCGCTCATCAGCAGGGTGTCGGGGTGGGCGTGGACCGGGGTGGAGATCTCCACGCTGCTCATCAGCTCGCGCCGGGCCGCCGGACCGCGCCGGAAATTGCTGGCGGTGCCGCCCAGGTTGCGCGACGGGTGCCGCCACAGCAGCCGGGCCAGTCCCTGGAAGCTGGCGGTGCTGGTCCGGAAGGTGCCGCTGGTCTCCTGGTACAGCACGAACACTTCCTCTTCCAGGCCCAGGGTGGGCGGCGGCACGGTGCTGGGCATGGCCGGGAGTATAGCGGGAGCGGGGGAGGCGGCCTGCTAGACTCGCCCCATGAAGCGAGTGTCGAGGGTCCTGCGCGTGCTGTTGCCCATCGCTGCCGTGTGGGCGGCGGTTCTGTATTTCCTGCAACGCATCTGGTTCTACCGTGATCCGGTGCGGGTCACGCCCAAGGGCGACGACCTGCTGATCAGCCCCTGCGACGGGCAGGTGGTGTACATCCGCCGGGTCGAGAACGGTGAGATCACTTCGCAGAAGCTGGGCGAGTCGATCCGGGTCAGCGAGATCACGCACGCCGAGTGGCCGGAAGGCACCACCCCCGGCACCGGCTGGCTGATCGGCATCTACATGAGCCCGCTGGACGTGCACTTCAACTACGCGCCGCTCAGTGCCACGGTCAGCGGCATCGCGCACAACGGGGCCAAGCTGAACCTGCCGATGGTGGACCTGTGGGAGTACGTGCAGCTCACCTACCTGCGCCGCGCCGTGGACCTGTTCGCCAAGCGCTACGCGCTGGAGAACGAGCGCCAGACGGTGTTTCTGGAAGGTCAGCTGGGCGGACGTCCGCTCAAGGTCGCGATGGTCGAGATCGCCGACAAGTTCGTCAACAAGATCAGCACCTACATCAAGGTGGGGGAGACGGTGCGGCCCGGGCAGAAGATCAGCTTCATCGAGCGCGGCTCGCAGGTGGACCTGTTCGTGTTCAGCGAGGACCTGGACTTCCTGGTGGGCGTGGGCGATCAGGTGTACGGCGCCCAGACCCCCATCGCGCGACGCCGCTGAGCGCGGCCCGGCATGGATCTGCACGCCCTCTCGCAGGTGTTCTCGCTGGACCATTTCCTGCACTGGCTGAACACGCTCAACCCGCTGTGGGTGCATGTGGTGAACGCCCTGCTGCTGGTGGCCGAGGGCATCGGGCTGCCGGGCATTCCCTTCGAGATCAGCATGCTGGCGAGCGGCCTGCTGGTGCACCAGCACCAGACCACCCTGCTGGAGAGCGTGCTGTGGGGGGGGCTGGGCAACTGGGTCGGCAACCTGATCGGGTTTGAACTGGGCGGACGCATCATGAACCGGCTGCCGGAGCGGCTGCGCGGCAGCATGGGCGTACCGGAGGTGCAGCGCTGGATGGCCCGCAGCGGCCCGTGGGTAGTGATCATCAGCCGCTGGTTCGGGGCCATCCGCACCCCCTTCATCCTGTATGCCAAGGCGGCCGGCATGCCGCTGCGCACCTACGCGCTGTACTCGCTGCTGGGGGCGCTGAGCTGGACCGCCGCGTGGCAGATCGGGCTGTGGTACTTCGGCAGCGTGTTCATCGAGCTGTGGCACCGCTACCAGTGGTACGTGATCGGCGGCGGCGTGGTGGTGGGCCTGATCATCTGGCTGGTGATGTCGCGGCGCAAACCGCAGACCCCGGCCTCCTGACCGCTCAGAGCGTGTTCTGATCTGCCGCGCTGCGGATCAGCTGCACCACCGGGCCGTGCAGCGGATGGCCGGGCCGGGTCACGAAGTCCAGCAGGCTGTACACGTCGAGCGTCCGGGCCACGCGCAGCCAGTCCGGTGGGGTGGGGCCGCCCGCGTCCTGCCAGCCGCGCTGAACCCCGGATGCGAACGCGGAACCGGTGCGCGGTTCGTAGCGCAGCAGGTTGCCCAGGTCCATCAGGCTGGGGCCGCTCAGCGCGAATTCCCAGTCCAGCACCGCCGCCACGCTCCAACCAGAGCGGTCCCGTCGCACCATCACGTTCTTGGGGTTGGCGTCGGCATGCACCAGCGAGCGCTCGTCGTCCACGGCGCTCAGCAGTGGGGCGTGCTGCTCGATCAGTGTCCACCAGCGCCGCTGCAGCGCCGGGCCCAATGACGCGCGTACGGCTTCACTCCAGACGCGGGGGTGCGCGAACCCGAGCAGTTGCTCGGCCGCCGACGCTGGAGGCCAGGGGTCCGGCTCCAGCCGGGCATCGGGAATCAGGCCCGCCGCCGCGAACTGGATCTGAGACAGCCGGGCGAAGGCGTCGCCCAGCCGCTCACCGATGAACTGGGCCGCCTGCGGGTCCTGCGCCAGCGCCTCCTCGGCCGTGACGCCGGCCACGTCCTCCAGCAGGGCCAGCGGCGCCCCGGGGTCCAGGTCCTGGGCCAGCACGTCCGGCACCGGCACCACGGCGGAGGCCCGCCGCATCACGGCCAGCTCAGTGGCGGCCCGGTCCGGAGCGCGCCGCCAGGACCGCAGCACCACGCTGGGCAGGGGGCCGTCTAGCTGCAAGCGGTACAGGTCGTTGGCGTGCCCGCCGCTCAGGGTGGACCAGCCGCGCAAGGGGCCCAATCTGGCCTCCTTCAGCAGCCGCTCCACCCGCTCCTGCGGCGGCGCTATGCCGGCACCTCCACGTGCACCTCACCGTCGCGCACCCGCAGCGTGTGGTCGGCGCGGGCGGCCACCTCCGCGTCGTGGGTGATCAGCACCACGGTCCGGCCAGCGCGGGCCGGCGCCATCAGCAGGTTCAGCACCGTCTCGCCGCTGCGCGAGTCCAGGTTGCCGGTGGGCTCGTCGGCCAGCAGCACGTCCGGGTCGCCCACCAGCGCGCGGGCGATGGCCACCCGCTGCGCCTCTCCGCCCGACAGCTGGGCCGGCATGTGGTGGGCGCGCTGCCCCAGCCCCACCTGCTCCAGCAGCGTCCGCGCCCGCTCACGCCGCTCGCGGGCCGGCATCCCGGTCAGCATCAGCGGAAACTCCACGTTCTCCAGCGCGCTCAGGATCGCCACCAGGTTGTGGCTCTGGAACACGAAGCCGTAGTGCTTCAGCCGGAAGTCGGCGCGGCCCGCTTCCGAGAGGCGGTTCAGGTCGGTGTCGCCCACCCGCACGGTGCCACCGGTCGGCCGGTCGAAGCCGGCCAGCAGGTTCAGCAGGGTGCTCTTGCCGCTGCCCGAAGGGCCCACCACCGCCGTCATGCCCGGTGCGAAGGTGTGGGTGAAGCTGGACAGCGCGGTGACCGAGCCCTCGCCGCTGGGATACACCCGGCTGAGCTGCTCGGTGCGCAGCTGCACAGGCCCGGCGCTCATGCCCGCCCCAGGGCGTCGGTGATCTGGGTGTTGCCGGCGGTGCGGGCCGGAATCAGCCCCGCCACCAGCCCCAGCAGCAGCGAGATGCCGAAGGCCAGCACCGTCAGGCGCACGGTCAGGGCCGCCGCGTCAATGCCCGCCAGATTCTGGGTGTAGACGTTCACACCCCAGATGCCCACCAGCCCCAGCAGGATGCCGAACACCCCGCCCACCAGACTCAGCAGCAGGCTCTCGGTCAGCACCAGCGCCCGCACGAAGGCGGGCCGCGCTCCGATGGCCCGCAGCGTGCCGAACTCGCGGGTGCGCTCGAACACCCCCATCATCACGGTGTTGGCGACCGCCAGCCCGCCCACGATCAGCGCGATCAGGCTGATGCCGAAGCGCACCGCGTCGCTGATGCGCAGCGCCCGCTCCACGAAGCTCAGGAAGTCCGACTGGGTCTGCGCTTCCAGGTTCAGCCGCCTGGCCAGCTGGGTGGCCACGGTGCGCGCCTGCCGGGGGTCCCTCAGCTTCACTGCCACCAGCGACAGCTTGCCCTCGGCGCCGATGTCCTTCTGCAGCGTGCTGAGCGGCAGGAACACGAAGGAATCGGTCAGGCCGCTTTCCGGGTTCAGGATACCGGTCACGCGCACGGCGGCGCGGCGGTTCAGCCGCAGGGTCGAGCCGATTTTCAGTTTCAGGTTCTCGGCCGCCTTGGCGCCCACCACCGCCACCGGCTGGCCCTCGTCGGCCTGGGTCAGCGCGCGGCCCTGCACCACCGTCACCTTGGGAAACACTGCCCGAATGCCCTGATCGGCCGGCAGGCCGTAGAACACCACGCTCTGCGACGGGTCCAGGCTGGTCCGCAGCGCCATTACCACCGGCGTCACCTGCACGATGCCGAGCTCCTGGGACAGCTGCCGCACGTCCGCCTCGGTGCGGTCCGGCAGGCTGGGGGCGGGGGCCAGCCCCTGGGTGAAGCCGTTGAGCGACACCTGAATGTCCGGGCCGATGCCGCCCAGTTCGCTGGTGAACACCTTCCTCAGGCCCTCGCCCAGCGACAGGAAGATCACCATGCTGGCCACCGCCACCGTGATGCCCAGCGCCGTCAGGATGGTCCGCACCGGGCGCCGGGTCAGGCCGCGCCACGCCATCAGCCACAAATCCTTGCTTCGCACGCTGCACGCTACCGCAGCGGCGGATGAGACCGCAGGACGAATGGCTACCGAATGGGGCCGCTCAGCCCCCGGTACGAATCAGCACCTTGCCGAGCGTGCCGCGCGCCTCGATGTGCCGATGCGCCTCGGCCACCTCCGACAGGTCAAACACCCGGTCCACCCGCACCTGCAGCTGCCCGGCCGCGATCCAGCCGAACAGCTCGGCGGCCCGCTGCTGCACTTCTGCCGCGTCCTGAATGTAGGCGCCCAGGCTGGGGCGGGTCAGGAACAGGCTGCCCTTCTGGTTGAGCAGCTGCGGGTCCAGCGGTTCCACCGGACCGCTGGCGGCCCCGTACAGCACCATCATGCCGCGCGGGCGCAGCGCGTCCAGCCCGGCCCGGAAGGTGGCCTGCCCCACGCCGTCGTAGATCACGTGGGCGCGGCCCAGCCCCCGGGCCACTTCGGCAAACTCGTCGTAACTGGCGACCTCGTGGGCGCCCAGCTCGCGGGCCAGCTGCCGCTTGGCCTCGCTGCCGGCGGTGGCCAGCACGGTGGCGCCCAGCAGCCGGCCGAGCTGCACCAGCAGCCCACCCACGCCGCCCGCCGCCGCGTGCACCACCACCAGCTGACCCGCCGCCAGCGGCCAGGTGGTGCGGGTCAGGAACTGGGCGGTCAGGCCCTGCAGCATGGCCGCCGCCGCCACCTCGTCGCTGACCGCGTCCGGGACCGGCGCCAGCAGCCAGGCCGGCACATTCACCCGCTCGGCGTAGCTGCCGGGGTGCATCGCGAAGGCCACCCGCTGGCCCACGCTCAGCCCGCTGACCCCCTCGCCCAGCTGCTCAACAGTGCCCATGCCCTCGCGGCCCAGCGTGGCGGGCATCGGCAGCGGGTACAGGCCCGAGCGGTGATACACGTCAATGAAGTTCAGGCCCGCATAGCGCAGCTGCAACTGCACCTCACCGGCGGCGGGGGCGGCCAGCGGCACCTCGCGGAGCTTCAGGACTTCAGGGCCACCCGGCGTATCCATCTGAACGGCGCGCATGTGCAGAGCATACGTCGGGCGAGCAAACGGGCGGCCTCTACAATGCAGTTATGCCAGACGCTGCCCAGAATGCCCGCCTGAGGGCCGCCTTCGACGACGACCGCGACGCGGACACCTTTCTGCTGCGGCTGGACCGCTACGGCCCGGAGCTGCAGGAGAGCCTGGAGACGGTGTACGGCGCGGGTGAGCTGATGGAGCGGCTGACCGAGACGCTGCTGATGGGCTTCCACGAACGCCCCGCCGACCTGAGGCGCCTGGATGAGGCCCGCCTGCTGCGCCCCGACTGGCTGCAGACCGAGCAGATGCTCGGCTACGTCGCCTACGCCGACCGGTACGCCGGTGACCTGCGGGGGGTGGGCCAGCATCTGGACTACCTCTCGGACCTGGGCGTCCGTTATCTGCACCTGATGCCGCTGCTGCGCCCACGCGAAGGCGAGAACGACGGCGGCTACGCGGTGCAGGACTACCGCTCGGTGCGTCCGGACCTGGGCAGCATGGATGACCTCTCCGCGCTGGCCCGGCAGCTGCGGGAGCGCGGCATCAGCCTGTGCCTGGATCTGGTGCTCAATCACGTGGCGCGCGAGCACGAGTGGGCGCTGCGGGCACAGGCCGGCGAGGCGCGCTACCGCGATTACTTCCACATGTACCCGGACCGCACGGTGCCGGACCAGTACGAGCGCACGCTGCCGGAGGTGTTTCCGGACTTCGCGCCCGGCAACTTCACGCTGGACGAGGTGAGCGGCCAGTGGGTCTGGACCACCTTCAACACCTATCAGTGGGACCTGAACTGGGCCAACCCCGAGGTGTTTCTGGAGTTCGTGGAGATCCTGATCTATCTGGCCAACCGGGGCGTGGAGATTTTCCGGCTGGACGCCATCGCCTTCATCTGGAAGCGCCTCGGGACCGACAGCCAGAACCAGCCGGAGGTGCACGTCCTCACCCGGGCGCTGCGGGCGGCCCTGCGGATCGTGGCCCCGGCCGTGGCGTTCAAGGCCGAGGCGATCGTGGCCCCCACCCAGCTGATTCACTACCTGGGGCGCGGGGTGCATCACGGCCGCCTTTCGGACCTGGCCTACCACAACAGCCTGATGGTGCAGCTGTGGAGCAGCCTGGCCAGCCAGGAGGTGCGGCTCTTCGAGGAGGCGCTGCTGAGCATGCCGCCCAAGCCGGCCAGCGCCACCTGGGGCACCTACGTGCGCTGCCACGACGACATCGGGTGGGCCATTCTGGACAGCGACGCGGAGCGGGCCGGGCGCTCCGGCGACGCGCACCGCCGCTTCCTGAGCGACTTCTACTCGGGCGAGTATCCCGGCAGCTTCGCGCGTGGGCTGGTGTTCCAGCACAACCCGCGCACTGGCGACCGGCGCATCAGCGGCTCGGCGGCCAGTCTGGCCGGGCTGGAGAGCGCCCGCAGCCCGCTCGACCGCACCCTGGCGCTGGAGCGGCTGCTGCTGCTGCACGCGGTGGCGCTGGCGTTTGGCGGGGTGCCGCTGCTGTATATGGGCGATGAGCAGGCCATGCTCAACGACCTGATGTTCATGACCACTCCCGAGCATGCCGCCGACAACCGCTGGGTCCACCGCCCGCTGATGGACTGGGCCAGGGCCGAGCGCCGCCACGACCTCACCACCGACGAGGGCCGGATGTACCAGGGCCTCACGGGGCTGATCCGGGCGCGGCAGGGGGCGCCGCAGCTGCACGCCAGCGTGGAGGCGCAGGTGTTCCGCAGCCCCAATCCGCACGTGCTGTTCCTGGCGCGGCTGCACCCGGTGGGCACGCTGCTGTGCCTCTACAACTTCAGTCCGCAGCCGCAGCCGTTCGAGGTGGCCGCCCTGCGCCCGCATTTTGGTCAGCGCGCCCGTGACCGCATCAGTGGCGAGACGCTGGACCTGCACGGGCCGCTGCTCACGCTGGCGCCCTACGGCCGGCTGTGGCTGACCGAAGCCCCGGCCTGAAGGGGGCCTAGCGCATCTGGGCCAGCAGCTCGCGGGCCTGCTCGGCCACCTCCGGGTCCACCAGCACGTTGTAGTGGTCGGCGCGCATGCCCCCCACCGAGGTGAAGTCGCGCCGCCCGCCGGACAGCGCGTAGGCCAGCAGCGACCACACCGCGCCGATGATCACGCCCAGCAGCAGGCCGTCCAGCAGCAGCGCCAGGAAGTTACGGCCTCCGAAGCCCAGGAAGCCAAAGATCAGGCCGATGAACACGCCGGTCACCGCACCCTGGCTCATGCCCAGCGTCAGGGCGCGGTTCCAGTCCAGCCGGCCCGTCACCTGCTCCACGATCTTGAGCCCCTCGCCCACGATGGCCGTGCGCTCCACCGGAAACTTGTGGTCCGAGAGGTAGTCCACCGCCCGCTGCGCCTCCAGGTACTGCTCAAAACTGGCGACCTGCACCCGGTTCCGGTTGTCGGGCAGTCGGCCGAGCTGCTGTTGCTGGGGGGAGAAAGGCTGGCTCATACCTCACCCTACGGGCCACAGCAGCGGCTGCGCTGAGGCGCCTGCCAAGGCCGGTTTAGCTTCCCGCCTCCACCACAATGCCCTCGTCCTGGCTCATCCGCAGGATGTTCGCGAGGGTATGCACCGGCACACCCAGATCGGCCAGCTGAGCCCGGCCGCCCTCGAAGGCCTTCTCGATCACGCAACCGAGGCCGACCAGCGTGGCGCCGCTCTCCTGAATGATGCTGTTGAGGGCCAGCAGCGTCCGGCCGCTCGCCAGGAAGTCGTCGATCACCAGCACCCGGTCGCCGGCCCCCAGGTACTCGCCCGACACGTACAGATCCACCACTCCGCCCTTGGTGCGGCTGACGCTCTGGGCGTGGTAGGCGCGTTCGTGCATGGTGATGGGCCGTTTCTTGCGGGCATAGACCATCGGCACGCCCAGCGCGATGGCCGTGACCAGCGCGGGTGCGATGCCGCTCACCTCGATGGTCAGCACCTTGTCGGGCCGCTCGCTGCGGAAATACTGGGCGAAGTGCTGGCCCATCTCGGCGGTCAGGGTGGGGAGCAGCTGGTGGTTGACCAGCCCGTCCACCTTCAGGATGCCGCCCGGCAGGATGGCGCCGCGCTGTCGAATGGCCTCAACGAGAGACTGCATGCAGGCAAGTGTAAGGGGTTTGCCCGTGGCCTGCGGCGGGCCGGCGTAGACCGGTGAGGGTCGGTGCCCGCCCCTTGCTCCCCTGGTCACCGCATGATAACTTTATCTTTGGCTTGCATAGAGCCTGGAGGGTACGTGGCGAGAAGAAGGGCACCAGAACAGCGCGAAGGCAAACGCAAGGAGAAGGACACCGACACCGTCCGCGCCGAAGGCGTGGTCGTGGAGGCCCTGCCCAACACCACATTCCGTGTGTTGCTGGACAGCGGGCATGACATCCTGGCCTACATCAGCGGCAAGATGCGGATTCACTACATCCGGATTCTGCCTGGAGACCGGGTGGTGCTGGAAATTTCCCCTTACGACACCACGCGCGGGCGCATCGTCTACCGCAAGTAGCGGCGCCGCTGGACCGTTCGAGCCAGTCCTGAAACGGCTGTGTGACGGAGCACCACGAGCAGGGCGGGGGGCCTCAGGCCGCCCGCAGGAGATTCTCCCCCCGGGAGGGTCGAGCGTCTGCCAACGCCACGATGGGCTGTTTGGTTTGTCAGCAGAAGGCGGCGCGAGGAGGAAGTATGAAGGTACGCAGTAGCGTCAAGAAGATGTGCGACAAGTGCAAGGTCATTCGTCGCCATGGGCGCGTGATCGTGATTTGCGAGAACGTGAAGCACAAGCAGAGGCAGGGCTGATGGCTCGCGTTGCTGGCGTTGACCTGCCGCGCGAGAAGCGCGTCGAGATTGCCCTGACCTACATCTACGGCATCGGCCTGACCCGGGCCAAGGATGTGCTGGCCCAGACGGGCATCAGCCCCGACACCCGACGTCAAGAACCTGACCGAAGCCGAGCAGAGCACCCTGCGCGACGTGATCGAGAAGACCTACAAGGTCGAGGGCGACCTGCGCAGTGAGATCGGTCAGAACATCAAGCGGCTGATGGACATCGGCAGCTACCGTGGCCTGCGCCACCGCCGTGGCCTGCCGGTGCGCGGTCAGCGCACCAAGACCAACGCCCGTACCCGCAAGGGGCCGCGCAAGACTGTGGCTGGTAAGAAGAAGGCGACGAGGAAGTAATGGCTAAGACGCAGCAGAAGGGCAAGACCCCCCGCCGGGTCCGCCGTAACATCAGCGCTGGCCGCGCCTACATCCACGCCAGCTACAACAACACCATCGTCACCATCACCGACGTGGACGGCAACAGTGTGGCCTGGAGCAGCGGCGGCACCATCGGCTACAAGGGCAGCAAGAAGGGGACCCCCTACGCCGCCCAGCTGGCCGCCGCCGACGCGGTCAAGAAGGCCCAGAGCTTCGGCATGGGCATCGTGGATGTGATCGTGCGCGGCAGCGGCTCCGGCCGCGAGCAGGCGATCCGCGCCATTCAGGCCTCGGGCATCGACGTCAAGAGCATCATGGACGACACCCCCGTGCCGCACAACGGCTGCCGCCCCAAGAAGAAGTTCCGTCTCTAAAACCAGCCCTGGCCCACCTGATGCGTCCGCTGACCTGGACGCCCTTCAGAGGGCCAGCTTGCGCCTGTCTGCCCCCGGCAGATGCACGGCGCCGCCGCTTTGCGGCACAGGAGTGCAATGGGTCGTTTTCGTGGTTCCATCACCAAGCAGAGCCGCCGGGAAGGCATCAACCTGGCGGAGACCGAAAAAGTTCAGAAGTATCTCGACAAGCGCCCTTACGCGCCGGGCCAGCACGGCCAGCGCCGTGGCCGTGGTCGCCCCAGCGACTACAGCGTGCGCCTGCGTGAAAAGCAGAAGCTGGCCCGCCTGTACGGCATGAACGAGAAGCAGTTCCGCAACCTCTTCGAGGAAGCGGCCAGCATTCCCGGCGTGACCGGCACCGTGTTCCTGCAGCTGCTGGAGCGCCGCCTCGACAACGTCGTGTTCCGCATGGGCTTTGCCAGCACCCGCCGGCAGGCCCGTCAGTTCGTCGGGCACGGCCACATCCTGGTGAACGGCAAGCGCGTGGACATCCCCAGCTACCGGGTCAAGATCGGTGACGTACTGACCGTGGTCGAGCGCAGCCGCCAGATGGGCTTCATCCAGGAGAACGCCGAGGCCAGCAAGCGCCGCCGCGTCAGCCCCTGGCTGGAAGTGAACGCTGAGACCTTCAGCGGCACCTTCGTGCGCCTGCCGGCCCGCGAGGATCTGGCGCTGCCCATCAACGAGAACTTCATCATCGAGTATTACTCGCGTTAAGGAGGTTCGCGTGGATCAAAAGCGTCCCCAGCTCAAGGCCCGTGTCGACGGCGACTACGGCGAATTTACCCTGGAACCGCTCCGGCGCGGCTACGGCGTCACCATCGGCAACCCGCTGCGCCGCATCCTGCTGTCGAGCATCCCCGGCACGGCGGTCACCAGCGTGTACATCGAGGACGTGCTGCACGAATTCTCGACCATTCCTGGCGTTCAGGAGGACGTGATCCGTCTGATCCTGAACCTCAAGGAACTGGTGGTGCGCTTCCACGCCCCCGGCCCCAAGACCCTGACGCTGCGTGCCCAGGGCCAGGGTGTGGTGCGGGCCAGCGCCTTCGAGGTGCCGTCCGACGCCGAGATCGTCAACCCGGACCTGGTGATCGCCAACCTCGCCGAGGATGGCCGGCTGGTCATGGAAGTGCGCGTGGAGGAAGGCGAGGGTTACGTGCCCGCCGACAAGCACGCCACCAAGGACCGCATCAACAGCATCCCGGTGGACGCGGTGTTCACCCCGGTCAAGCGTGTGGCCTATCACGTCGAGAACACTCGCGTGGGTCAGCAGACCGACCTGGACCGGCTGATCCTGCGCGTCTGGACCGACGGGAGCGCCAACCCGCAGAGCACCCTCGACAAGGCTGTCGAGATTCTGCGCGACGAGCTGTCGGTGTTCGGCAACGTGGAGACCGTGACCATCGAGAGCGCGCCCGCTCCGGTGATTCCGGCCGCCGTGTACGAGCCGAACCCCGCCCCCGCGCTCAGCATCAACCCGCAGCCGTACCCCAGCGACCTGGATAACCCCGGCGTCACGCTGGAGGGCCTGGGCCTGACCACCCGCGTGCTGCACTCGCTGAAGGAAGAGGGCATCGACAGTGTGGACGCCCTGTGCGCCCTGTCGGACCGCGACCTGAAGAAGGTGCCGGGCATCGGCGAGCGCAGCCTCGACGAGATCAAGCAGCAGCTGGCCCAGTTCGGGCTGGCGCTCAAGGACTAAACCCACGCCGCCTGCGCCCCGAGAGGGGCCGGGCGGTTTTCCGGGCAGAAACCGCCAGGGTGCCTGGCGAAGCCTGACCCCAAAGGAGACACACCATGCGTCACGGACGTTCCGGTCGCAAACTTAACCGCAACAGCAGCAGCCGCACGGCCCTGGCTCGCGCGCAGGCCACCGCCCTGCTGCGCGAGGGCCGCATCCAGACCACCCTCACCAAGGCCAAGGAACTGCGGCCCTACGTGGAGAAGCTGATCACCACCGCCAAGGGCGGCACCCTGCACGACCGCCGTCTGGTGGCGCGCGACGTGCAGGACAACGCCGTGCTGCGCAAGGTGATGGACGAGATCGCTCCCAAGTACGCGGAGCGGACCGGCGGCTACACCCGCATTCTGAAGGTCGGCGTGCGTCGTGGCGACGGCGTCACCATGGCCCTGATCGAACTGGTCTGAGTCCAGACCTGCAGGTGGCCCTTCCCGTGCGGGAGGGCCACCTGCTTTTTGGTTGGTTCTGCCCGCCACGCTAGACTGCCCCGCATGACGCCTACCCTGATCATCGTGCCGGGCCTGAACGACAGCGGCCCGCAGCACTGGCAGACGCTCTGGGAGCACAAGTACGGCGCCGCCCGCGTGCATCAGGACGACCCGGACCATCCGGTGCCGGCGCTGTGGTCGCAGCGGCTGCAGGAGGTGGTGGACGCCACGCCGGGGCCGCTGGTGCTGGTGGGCCACAGCTGCGGCGTGCTGAACATCGTCCACTGGGCCGGCACCCATGCAGTCCCGGCGCGGGTGTTGGGCGCCCTGCTGGTGGCACCCACCGACGCTGAACAGGCGGACATGCTGGACGAGGTGCGGCCCTACGCGCCGGTGCCGCTGCAGCCGCTGCCGTTCCCAGCCCTGGTGGTGGCGAGCGAGAACGATCCGTACAGCGCGTTCACCCGCGCCGAGCAGATGGCCGCAGCCTGGGAGGCCGAACTGGTGACGGCCGGCGAGGCGGGCCACATCAACGTGCTGAGCGGCCACGGCGAATGGGAAGAAGGCGAAGTGCTGCTGGCCGAGTGCATCAACGCTTGGAAGTAAGAAGAAACGCGCGGGGCGGGCCTAATTCACTGGCCCGCCCCGCTCTGTGGCGTGGCTTCAGAAGGTCATGCCCTGGCGGGTGATCATCATGCGCACCTCGTGCGGGCTGCTGGCCGAAGCCTGCGCCTCTTCCAGCGTGATTAGGCTGTGCCGGTACAGCTCCACCAGATGCTGATCGAAGGTGTGCATGCCGCGGATGTTGTCCTCCATCATCGCGTCCTTGATCTGGGCCGTCTTGTGCTCGTCCTTGATGTAGTCCTGGATCAGCGGCGTGTTGACCATCAGCTCGCTGCCCAGCACCCGGCCCACCCCGTCGGCGCGGCGCAGCAGCCGCTGGCTGATGATGCCCACCAGCGAGTCGGCCAGCAGGATGCGGATCTGGTCGCGCTCGTGCGGCGGGAAGAAATCGATGATGCGATTCACGGTGCGGATGGCGTCCAGCGTGTGCAGCGTGCTCAGGACCAGGTGGCCGGTCTGCGCCGCCGTGATGGCCGCCTCCACCGTTTCCTTGTCGCGCATCTCGCCGATCATGATCACGTCCGGGTCCTGCCGCATCGCGTACTTCAGGGCGCTGCGGAAATCTCGGGTGTCGGAGCCCACCTCGCGCTGCACCACGATGCTCTTCTTGTTCTTGTGGAGGATCTCGATCGGGTCCTCGATGGTGATGATGTTGTAGGCGAGCGTGCGGTTGATGTGGTCCACCAGACTGGCCAGGGTGGTGCTCTTGCCGCTGCCGGTGGGACCGGTCACCAGGATCAGGCCGCGCGGCGCGGCCGTGAAGTCGCGCATGGTCTGCACCGGCAGGCCCAGCGCCTCGAAGCTGGGAATCGCGTCGCCCACCACCCGCATCACGATGCCCACCGCGCCGCGCTGCCGGAAGATGTTGCAGCGGAAGCGGGCCACCCCGGTCAGTGAGTACGCGGTGTCCAGCTCGTTGCGGTACTCGAAGTCCTCCCACTGGTCCTGGGTCAGCAGCGACTTGGCCATCGCCTGGGTGTCGGGCGGCATCAGCGTCACGGTCCCGAACGGCACCAGCACCCCGTCCACCCGGCCCATCGGCGGGCTGCCTGCCTGCAGGTGCACGTCGCTGACTCGCCGCGCCACCATCTGCGACAGCAGTTCCTCCACCGTGACGTGCCCGGCCCCGGCCGCCGGACGCACCCCGGTCATGGCTGCACCGGAATCAGCGGCATGTTGTCGATCAACCGGACACCGAACATCCGGGCTGCGATAAGGAGCCGGGCCGCCGCTGCAGTCGCCGTGGTCATGTCCGTATTGTGCAGGACGGAGGTGGCGGCTGTCTGTTCAGAACTGGGCACACTGCTCCCCAGCTGGGCCAGCACGTTCAGCTCGGCGTCCACCACGCTGAGGTAGTCCAGCTGCAGTTCCGGTTCCTGCTGCAGCGCCCACAGGCCCGCCTGCAGCAGCGCCTCCGGCTGCCGCTCTCCCGCCGCCCAGGCCGCCTGCACCGCCCGCAGCCCGGCCGACAGCACGGCCGCCCGGGCCCGCTGCTCCGGGCTCAGGTAGCTGTTGCGGCTGCTCAGCGCCAGCCCGGTCGGTTCCCGGACAGTCGGGACGCCCACGATCTGCGCCGGATGGTTCAGGTCCTGCACCATCCGGCGCACCACCGCCAGCTGCTGCCAGTCCTTCTCCCCGAAGTAGGCGCGCTGCGGTTGCACCAGATTCAGCAGTTTCAGCACCACCGTGGCCACCCCGTCGAAGTGGCCGGGTCGGGACGCGCCCTCCAGTCGCCCGGCCAGCCCACCCACCTGCACCTGTGTGACAAAGCCGTCCGGGTACATCTGCTCCGGCGTGGGCGCAAACAGCAGCTGGGCGCCCGCTGCCCCGGCCAGCCGCAGGTCGTGATCCAGGTCGCGGGGGTAGCGGGACAGGTCCTCTCCGGCCCCGAACTGCAGCGGATTCACGAACACGCTCACCACCACCAGCCGGTTCTCGGCGCGGGCCTGCCGGATCAGCTGGGCGTGTCCCTGGTGCAGGTAGCCCATGGTCGGCACCAGCCCCACGCTGGCGTGGCCGTGAAGCGCGCTTCGCAGGTCAGCCACCGTCCGGATCAGCTGCGGCTCGGCCTGCGGCAGCCCGGGTGTCGGTTCGGTCATCAGCTTCATTGGCGGTCCACGCCCAGCGCGTTCAGCACGGCGTCCAGGAGCCAGCTCACCACCGTCAGGATCAGGGCACCCACGATGGCGGCCCCGAAGCCCGCCACGTTCAGGCTGGTCACGGCCGCCACGATGCTCAGCACCACCCCGTTGACCACCAGGGTGAACAGGCCCAGCGTCAGCAGGTTCACCGGCAGCGACAGCAGCAGCAGCAGCGGCCGGATCAGCGCATTGACGATGCCCAGCACCAGCGCGGCCACCAGCACGCCCCCGGCGCCGCTGCCCGGCTGAAACGACAGCCCCCCGTAGATGCGGGCGGTCAGCCAGAGCGCCAGGGCATTGACGACCAGCTTGATGAGGAAATGAGCCATACGTTCAGAGTAGCAGCCGACTCCGGGGCGGCTCAGGAAGAGAAGTCAGGGTTGCTGCCGCTTACAGGCCGAAGCGGGCGTAGATGCGGTCCACCTGACGCAGGTACCAGTTCAGGTCGAAGGCGGCGTCCAGGTCTTCCGCGGTGAGCGGGCTTTCCGGGTCACGTTCCAGCAGGTCGCGCAGGCCCTCGCCGGTTTCCCAGCTGGTCAGGGCGTTGCGCTGCACGATGGCGTAGGCGGCCTCGCGGGCCATGCCCTTCTCGTCGATCAGGCGGTGCAGCACCGCTTGGCTGAACACCAGCCCGCCCAGGTCGTTGAGGTTGCGCAGCATCCGCTCCGGGAACACCACCAGGTCGCGCAGCACCCCGGTCAGGCGGCGGGCGGCGTAACTGGCGGCCTGGGTGGCGTCCGGCAGGATCACCCGCTCGGCGCTGGAATGCGAGATGTCGCGTTCGTGCCACAGCGGCACGTTCTCCATCGCCGTCACCAGATAGCCGCGCAGCAGCCGGGTCAGGCCGGTCACGTTCTCGGTCAGGATCGGGTTCTTCTTGTGCGGCATGGAGGAACTGCCCTTCTGGCCCTTGCCGAACGGCTCCATCGCCTCGCGCACCTCGCTGCGCTGCAGGTGCCGGATTTCCACCGCGATCTTCTCCAGCGTGGTGCCGAAGATGGCCAGCGCCGAGAGCACCTCCGCGTGACGGTCGCGGGCCAGCGTCTGGTTGGTGACCGGGGCCGGCCGCCAGCCCCACAGCTCGGCCACCCGCTCCTCCACGTCGGGGGAGACGTGGGCGTAGGTGCCGACCGACCCGGAGAGCATCACGACCCGCACCCGCACGCGGGCCGCCGTGAGCCGCTCCAGGTCGCGGTCCAGCGTGCTCATCCAGTTCAGGAACTTCAGGCCGAAGGTCATCGGCTCGGCGTGAATGCCGTGGGTGCGCCCCACCGTGGGGGTGTGGCGGTACTGCACCGCCTGGGCGCGGCACACCTCGCGCAGCCGGCTGGCGTCCTCCAGCACCGTGCCGAGCGCCTCGTCGAGCAGCAGATTCTGGGCGGTGTCCACCACGTCGGTGCTGGTCAGGCCGTGGTGAATGAAGCGCGCCGACTCGCCGTAGCGCTCCGACAGGGCGGTGGTGAAGGCCACGATATCGTGACGCGTCACCGCCTCGATCTCGGCCACCCGCGCGGCAAAGGCCTCATCGAGCGGGTCGGCGGCCGAGCGGCGGGTCAGGTCGTCGAAGGCCTCGCGCGGAATCTCGCCCAGTTCCGACTGGGCCTCCATGGCCGCGAGTTCTACCCGCAGCCAGGCACGGTACTTGTTGGCCTCGCTCCACAGGCGGCTGAGTTCAGGGGTGCTGTAACGGTCGATCATGGGGTTCAGGGTAGCGCCTGCGTCCCTGCTCGCAGACGCGGCTGTCTGGAGGCCAGCGCCCCGCTACACTGAAGCCATGAGTGCTCCCCTCCTCACCGACCTGCTGGCCGTCGCGGTGCAGGCGGCCCGTGAAGCCGGACGCATCCACCAGCAGTATGCCGGGCGCGCCTTCGAGGTCCGCAGCAAAACCACCTTCAGTGACCTAGTGACCGAGGTGGACGCCCTGGCCGAGGCCGCCATCCGCGAGGTGGTGGCGGCCCGTTATCCGGACCACGCGGTACTGGGCGAGGAGGAGGGGCAGCAGGGTGACGGCGAGTACCGCTGGGTGGTGGATCCGCTGGACGGCACCGTCAACTACGCCCACGGATTTCCGGTGTACTGCGCCTCGGTGGCGGTGGAGCACCACGGCCAGCGGCTGGCCGGAGCCGTCTATGATCCCACCCGGGACGAGCTGTTCACCGCCACGCTGGGCGGAGGCGCCCACCTGAACGGCGCGGCCATCCACGTCTCGGCCACCGCCAGCCTGCGGGCTCCGGCCCTGATCAGTACCGGCTTTCCCTACGACGCGACCGAGCGGCGCTTCATGGGCCCGCTGGAGCGCCTCCTGGCCGGCGGCGTGCCGCTGCGCCGCCCCGGCGCCGCCGCGCTGGACCTGTGCTACGTGGCCTGCGGGCGGTTGGACGGCTACTGGGAGATCGGGCTGAAACCCTGGGACAGCGCGGCCGGCGCGCTGATCGTGACCGAGGCGGGTGGTCTGGTCAGCGACGTGCACGGCCACCCCGGCCCACACGGCGAGATGCTGGTGGCGGCCAATGAGCGGCTGCATCACGAGCTGCTCGCAGTGCTGCGCGGAGACGGCTAATGCTGGGCCTGCTGGCCCTGATGTTGCTGCTGCTGAACGTGGGCGGGCTGGCCAGCCTGGGGCTGAGCCTGGGTCACGGTCAGTGGGGGAGCAGCCTCAGCACGCTGCTGATGCTGGGCCTGCTGGACGCGCTGGGCTTCTGGCTGCTGCGATCGCTGCGCGAGCGGTAGGCAGAGGGGGAGCGGGCCCCGCTCAGGCCGGGCGGCTCTCTCCTGCCGCCAGCCGCAGCACATATGCCCGCACATCCGGCGGCCAGGCGGCCGTGTGCTCGGCCAGCAGGTCGGTCCGGCCGGCGTACAGCGCGCGCGAGGCTTCCTCGTAGCCGGGCAGGTCGCCGGCCAGGGCGGTCATGACCCGGCCGGCCGCTTCCTGGCGCTGCCGCTCACGCTCGGGACCCGCGTCGTGTCGGCGCGCCTCGTCGATCAGCCGCCTCAGTGTGGCCGAAGCGCCGCCGCGCTGCTGCTCCAGCCAGTCCCAGTGACGCGGCAGCAGCGAGACCTCCCGCGACACCACGCCCAGCTTCGGGCGGCCCGGTCCGGCCCGGGGCGCGGGCGGCACCTCGCGGGCCAGGATCGCCTTGATGTCGCCCCGGAAGTCGAAGTCGAGCTGCCGACCGGTGTGGTCCTCGAAAATCAGGAGCGGCGCGCCGCCCGGCTGTTCGGCATACCGCTGGGTGCGGTGCAGCATGTCGGTGAGGGTGCCGGTGACGATGTGGGTGTGGCCCTGGAAACTGCTGTAGGTGGGGTGCGGGGTCATGCTGCTATTCTTGCCGGGTAAAATGACGGCTGTCAATATCTACCGGGTAAAATAGGCCAGATGGCGCAGCCGGGCCACAGGCCGCTCCGACTTCCCAGCCGTTCACACGATGTGCCGTGCACCCGCCCGCTACACTCCGCGCATGACGTTCCGGGCCTACACGCCCGCTGCCCACGACTTTCCGTTGCCGGAGGGTCACCGGTTTCCGTACTACAAGTACCGGGGCATGGTGGCGCGCCTGAGCGGGCGGCTGCCGATTCTGGACACGCCGGCCCTGCCGTGGGCCACGGCGGGCCGGGTCCACGACCCGCTGTGGCTGCGGCGCTGGCGGCGCGGCGAGGTGGAACACAGTGAGGAGCGCGCCTTTGGCCTGCCCTGGAGTGAGGGCGTGGTGGAGCGGGCACGGCGGGCCGCCGGCGGCAGCCTCGCGGCGCTGCACGACGCGCTCTCGGTGGGCTGGGGCATCAACCTGGCGGGCGGCACCCACCACGCCTTCCGCGACCGGGCCGAGGGCTTCTGCCTGATCAACGACGCGGCGATCCTGACCCGGGTGGCGCTGGACGACGGGCTGGCCCGGCGCGTGGCGGTGCTGGACCTGGACGTGCACCAGGGCAACGGCACCGCAGCGCTGCTGGGGGCAGAGTCGCGCGCCTACACGCTCAGCGTCCACGGCGAGCGCAACTATCCGTTTCGCAAGGAGCGCAGCAGCCTGGACATTGGCCTGCCGGACGGGGTCAGCGATCACACCTACCTGGAGGTGCTGCGGACCCAGGCCCTGCCGGCGCTTGACCGGTTCCGCCCGGACCTGCTGCTGTATCTGGCCGGGGCCGACGTGCTGGCCGGCGACCGCTTCGGTCGCTTTGCCCTGACCCTGGACGGGGTGCGGGAGCGCAACCGGCAGGTGCTGACCTGGGCCAGGGAGCGTGACGTGCCGCTGGTGAGCATGGCCGCCGGAGGGTACAACCGCGACCACGCCCTGACCATCGAGGCACATGTGAGCGTGGTGCTGGAGGGCCTGGAACTCTACGGTGGCCCGGCCCAAACCTCTGTGGCTTCCCCCGGAATCTGAAGACCTGTTCTCACCCATCTGGCGCTGTGGGTCCTGAACCACCACTGGGCCGCTGCCGAGGGAAAGCGGCCTGATCTGTACTTTCTTTACATTGTCTGAAGTTCACAGTTGAGGGTTGTACAAACCTTGTACGGTCAGATCAACCACGGGATATCCCCTCCCTGTGTTCCCCTTCCGGCCCATGTGTGGGCCACCCTAGGAGCCCACCATGACGATGCCGATTCCTGCAGGACTGTCCACCCTCCACCCCGAACTGCACGGTCGCCCGGTCCGGCGCGGCGATACCCTCTACTACGCCGGCGACCAGAGCCCCACGCTCTACCGGCTGGAGAGTGGCCTGCTGCGCGCTGTGCGCCTCACTCCACAGGGCCGCAACCTGACGGTCCGGCACATCCGCCCCGGCGACATCTTCGGTGAGGAGGCCCTGCACGGGCTGACCCGCACCCACCAGGTGATCGCGCTGACCGACGCGAGCGTGGAGGCCATCCACATGCAGCACCTCAGCGGCGAGGAGCTGTGGCAGGTGACCCGCAGCCTCTCGGCCCAGCTGCAGCGTGTGATGACCGACGGCGTGCACATTCAGGACGGCGAACTGCGCGAGCGCATCGCACGTTACCTGCTCAACCTCTCGGACAGCAGCCTGGGCGGACGCCACGCAGGCGGCCAGCTGTTTGTGCGGGCCACCCACGAGCTGATCGCCGAGGGCACCGGCGCCACCCGTGAGAGCGTCAGCAAGCTGATCGGGGAAATGCGCGACGACGGCCTGCTCAGCCCGGCCTACCGCTGCATCACGCTGTCCAACGAGGCGGCATTGCGGGCCCTGGCCGGCATCTGACCTTCTACAAAGGTTAGACAAAACAAGAAGAGCGGCGGCCCTGAAGGTGGGGCCGCCGCTCTCTTTGTCGTTACAGCAGGCCGCAGCGCTGCAGCTCTGCCTGGACGGCCGCCTCGAAGCGCGGCTGCACCTCGGCGTAGGGGGCCTCCACGGTGGCGCCCGCCGCCGGGAAGTGTCCGCCACCGCCCAGGCTGACCGCGATGTTCTGGGCGCTGGCGCGGCCCCTGGAGCGGATCGAGAGCTTCACGCGGTCGCCGTAGTCCTTGAAGATGGTGGCCAGCTCGGTGCCCTCGGCGCTGCGGATGGTGTTCACGTAGGACTCCACGTCGTCCCACTGGGCTCCGGCGCGGTCCAGCATGGTCTGGTCGATGCGGGCCGTCACCAGCAGGCCGCCGAAGCTGAACTGCAGGCTCTCCAGCACCTCACGCAGCAGCAGGTAGTAGCGCGGCGGGTTCTGCGACAGCCGCTCATTGATCCAGGCCAGCTGCGCGCCGTGCTCCACCAGCCGCGCCGCACAGCGCAGCACCGCCGGGGTGGTGCTGGCGAAGCGGAACGACCCGGTGTCCGTGTTGAGGCCGGTCAGCAGCGGCGTGGCGATGGCAGCGGTCCAGGCCACGCCCGCCTCCTGCAGCATCACGTCCACGATGTCGGTGACGATGCTGGCGGTGGCGGCCTGGCTGGGGTCCACCAGGCTCAGGTCGGCGCGGCGCAGGTTGGTGCCGTGGTGGTCGAGGTTGACGACCCGGCCCTGGAACCGGCTCAGGTCGGCGCCCGCCACCCGGTTGAGGTCGTTGTTGTCCACGTCCAGCACCGCCAGCAGCGCGTTCTCGGGCCACTCGTCCAGCCGCGTTTCCACCTCGCCCGGCTCCGCCAGGAAGCGCAGGTAGTGTGGCACGTCCATGTAGGTGCAGGCGCTGCACCCCACCGCCTTGAGGGCCCGTTGCAGGCCCAGGCAGCTGCCCAGGGCGTCGCCGTCCGGGTCCACGTGGCTGAGAATCACGACCGGACCGGTGTGCGCGACCAGCTGATGGGCGGCCTCCTGAACCAGCTGGGCGTAGCGGGGCTCGGGGGTGTTCTGGGGAGTCGACGAAGCCGGTGCGTTCATGAGCCGGAGTATACGGGCCGGCCATGAGCAGGCTGCAGGGCCGGTCCGGACAGCTCAGGGCAGCAGCACCTCAGAGCGGCTCATGGTCTGGCGGAACTGTGCCACGTCCCGGTACAGGTGCGCCTGCCAGCCGGCGGCCTGCGCGGCCTGGACGTTGCCAGGATCATCGTCCCAGAACACGATCTGACCGGGCGCGCGCTGCAGCCGCTCGGTCACCCGCTGGTAATACGCGGGGTCCGGTTTGCGCACGCCCACGCTGCAGCTGGCCAGCTCGCCGTCCACCACCTCACTGAGCTGCATGTCGTGCAGCAGGTAGTGCAGCCGGTGACGCTCCTGGTTGGTGGCAAGGTAGCAGGGCCACCCGTCCTGCCGCAGCGCCCGCACCGCCTCGAGCAGCGGCCGGTTCAGGTGATCCTCGTGCCGGAACCAGTCGAGCATGAATTGCTCACGGGTGCCGGTATACCCCAGCTCGGCCAGCAGGGGAGGCAGCAGGTCGGGGAGGTCCGCCCGGCCACACGAGGCCTCCAGAAACGGCCCCTTGAAGAACCGCAGCATCGTCTCCGGATGGCGCTGCAGCATCACGCTGCCGTACATGCTCGGCGGCGTCACCAGCACGCCGTCCACGTCCATCAGCAGCACACGCTGGCTCATGCCTGCTGCTCCAGCCAGGCGTACAGGTCCAGCGTATGCCCGTCCGGGTCCTGCACGGTGGCGTAGCGCTGCCCCCAGAAAGCGTCGTAGGGGGCGGCCACGACCGTATAACCGGCGCCGGTCATCCGCTGGCAGGTCTGGTCCACCTGCTCGGGCCGGTCCAGCTGAAAGCCGAGCCCGATGCTCTGGCCGCTGGGCCGCGTCCACCCGGCCGACAGCTGCCGGATCAGCCGCTCACTCTCCCACGCGATCCGCAGACCGCCCACCGTGATCTCCACATGGTCCTCCGCGTCTCCCTGGGCGTTCAGGTGGGCACCGGCCGGAATCGGCAGGCCCAGCGTCCGGTAGAAGTCCAGGGCACGTTCCAGATCGGCCACCGTGAAGCTCAGGTAGTTGGGAGTTATGCTCATGCCTTATCCTAGTCTGTTGGTTACGCCTGGGGCTGCTGCTGGCTTAAGTCAGCGTGAATGCTCCGGGCGTCTGAGTGGTTTATGCGCCGCAGCCACATAAGACTGGCTGCACTGCCCTGCGGCGCGACCGCCGGCAGCCTGAGGAGCCCACATGACCAATCGACACGCCGTCCTTCCCCTCCGACGCCTGTGGCTGGCAGGCGCCCTGCTGCTGACCCTGGGCGCGTGTGCCGAACCATCCACTCCGCCGCCCGGCAGTGGCTCTGGCCCCACCCCTCCCGGTCCGCTCGCCTGGAAAACGGCGGCCCCTGCCCCCATCAGCCAGTACGAAGCGGCCGGCGCCAGCATCGATGGCCGGCTGTACGTCTTCGGCGGCTTCTACACCCTGCTCAACAACAAACCGCTCGTCACGGTCCGGACCTCGGTCTACAACTCGGCCTCCGGGCGCTGGAACCAGCTGGCCGACATGCCGGAGGCGGTGACCCACGCCGCCACCGTTGCGGTCGGGTCGAAGGTCTATCTGGCCGGCGGGTTCATCGGGGACCACCCCGGCCCCGAGACTGACCACGTCTGGATCTATGACACGGCCACCAACCGCTGGAGCGCCGGTCCGTCCCTGCCGGCTCCCCGGGGTGCGGGGGCGCTGGCGCTGGTGGGCCGCAAGCTGCACTTCTTCGGCGGCACCCGGCGTGATGCGACTGAACTGCACGACTACACCCAGGACTTCGGCACCCACTGGGTGCTGGACCTGGACGGTTCGGGTGACTGGACCGAGGCTGCTCCGCTGCCCACCCCCCGCAACCACCTATCAGGCATCGCGCTGGACGGCCTGATCTACGCCATCGGCGGCCAGCACCTGGGAGACGAGGTGGCCGGTGACCTGCCGGACGTGCAGGTGTATGACCCGGCCACCGACCGCTGGAGTGCCCGCAAGAACCTGCCGCTGCCGCTGGGCCACACCATGGCCTCCACCGTGGTCTGGAACGGCCACATCGTGGTGGCCGGCGGCGTGACGCTGGCCGAAAACCCGGCGCCCGACGACGTGGAGGGGAAGGAGTCAAACACGGTGTTGGACTATGATCCCAAGACCGACAAGTGGACCCGCCTGACCGACCTGCCCGCCCCACGCCAGTCGCCGGTAGCGGGTGTGCTGGGCACCAAGCTGGTGGTGACCGGCGGAGCCACCGATGACGGCCCCACCGACGTGACCTGGATCGGCACCCGCTGAGCAGCACAACCCGAGCAGGGAAGCGCCTGCAGGAATAAGCACATCATGCTCAGGAGACCCGCCCGAAGGTCAAGGCGGGTCTTCCGTAGCTACAGGGAGTGAACCGGGGTCCAGGCGCAGCGTGGACCATACGCTGGTTCAGCGGGCTGCCCGAGCGCGAACCGGCGCCCGTTCGCCGCTCAGTTCAGCCGGGCCTGCAGCCGGGCCGGGCCGCGCAGCACGAAGTTGGGGCGGTAGGTGACCGGCTGGGCCGGCACCTGCAGCTGCGGGTGGCGCTCGGCCAGGGTCCGGAAGGTCAGCTCGCCTTCCATCCGGGCCAGGCTGGCGCCCAGGCAGTAATGCGGGCCGCTGGCAAACGACAGGTGGCGCGCCGCGCCCGGCCGCTGCAGGTCCAGGCGGTCCGGATCCGGAAAGACGCGCGGGTCGCGGTTGGCGGCCGCCAGGATCAGCTGGACGTGGCTGCCGGCCGGCAGGGTGCGCCCCTCCACCACCACGTCGCTGCTCAGGGAGCGGCCGGTCATCTGCACCGGTGCCACCAGCCGCAGCAGTTCGTCGGTGGCCTGCAGTGCCAGCTCCGGGCGGGCCACCAGTCCCTGCCACGCCTCCGGCTGCTGCGAGAGCGTCAGCACGCCCCCGGCAATCAGGTTGGTGGTGGTCTCATGGCCGGCCGCCAGCAGCAGCACCGCGTTGGCCAGCAGCTCGTCGCCGCTGAGCCGCTCGCCCCCGTCCTCGGCGGCGGCCAGGGCGCTCAGCAGGCCCGGTTGAGGGTTCAGGCGCAGCTCGCTGGCCAGGTCGCGGAAGTAGCCGCGCATCTCGGCCGCGTCGTGTTCAATGCGCTGCATCAGCGTTTCGCCCTGCTCCGCACCGCCCAGCAGATCGGCGATGCTGCCGCTCCAGGCCCGGAACTGCGCCTCGTCCTGACCGGACAGGCCCAGCATCCGGGTAATCACGCCCACCGGGAGCGGCACCGCCAGGTCGCGGACCACGTCGAAGTCCGGCTGCTGTGCGGCGGCCTGCAGCAGCCGGTCCAGCTGCTCCTGAACCAGTTCGCGCTGGCCCTCGATCACGCGCGGCGTGAAGGCGGCCTGGGCCAGCCCACGCAGGCGGGTGTGCGGGATGCCGTTCTGGAACAGCATCATGTTGCGCAGCAGCGTGCCGGCCTCCGGGTAGTCTGCGAGCTGCGCCCCGATGGCCTGACCGCTCAGGGCGGCCGGGGAGCGCAGCACAGCATTCGTGGCCGCATACGAGAACAGGAGGGTGGCGTTCCACTCCGGTACCCACAGCAGCTCGTCCATACGGCGCCCCTGGGCGTAGAGCGGGTACGGGTCCTGCAGGGAGGCCGGGCTGAACAGCGCCTGGGCCAGCTGGGCGGCCGGGCTGAGCGTGGGAGCAGTCATGGCTCTACTGTAGTGCGGCCGCTGCGGTTCAGCTGATCAGGCCGGTGTCGCAGTCGGCCAGGTCGCGGAACTGCCGGGCCTTGTCCATCAGCCCCATCTGCCGGTAGCAGTCGCTCAGGCGCAGGGCGAAGAAGCGCATCGCCTGGCAGTCCTCGCGGCGCTCGGCCGCTTCCAGGCAGATGCGGTAGTGCAGCACCGCCAGGTGGTACTGCTCGCCATTGGCGGCGTGTTCGGCGCGGCAGTGGGCCACGCGCAGGGTCACGATGTCAGTGGGCGGGCGATTCATGATTGGCTTCAGTGTAGACACCTCACCGCAGCCATGAATGCGAGGTGAAGAAGGTTTGGCGCAGCTTCTGCGTTGAGGAAAGCTCCATGCAGCGGGCAATGTTCAGTGGTGCGCAATTCCGACTGCGTCATTCTGTCCTGATAAAAATGAACCGTGACCCAAGCCGCTTTAACGGCGGGCGGCGGTCAGCAGACCCAGGCCCGCCACCAGGTACAGCAGGGTCGGCACCCAGGCGGCCACCTCCGGCGGAATCGCCCCGTTCTCGCCCATCACCCGGAAGACACTCCAGGTGGCGTAGTACGCGAAGGTCAGCATCAGCACCCACACCAGCCCGATGTTGACGCCGCTGCGGAAGCTGAACACCGCCAGCGCCACCGCGAAAAAGCCCATGGTGACGGCCGCCAGCGGCTCGGCAAACTTGCGCTGCAGCGCGGTGAAGTCGGCCGGGGCGCTGATGTGCTGGGCGCGGTAGGCGCGGATCCGCTCAATCAGGGCCGGCAGCGTCAGGTAGATCGGCAGCAGCTGGTCCTGCTGACTGAGGCTGGCCTGCAGGTCCTGCACCGGCAGCGTGCCGCGCTCAAACTCCACCACCGTGATCGGGCGGGTGTCCTGGTAGGTGATGCGCCGGCCGTCCTGCAGGGCCAGCACGTTGCTGCCGGGAATCAGGAGGCCCTGGCGCGCGGTGATCACTTCACGGGCGGTCTGGCCGTCCGCCTGAGTCACGATTCGCAGGCCCTGCAGCACGCCGCCGCTGTGCACCTCCTGCACGCTGATGGCGCGGCCCAGCGCGTCCTTGAGCACCACGCCCGCCGTGCCCAGGCCCAGCACCCGGGGGTTGTCCAGCACGATCTCGCGCTGCACGCTCAGCGCCTGCACCTTGGCGCGCGGGACCACCGTCTCCGAGACCACGAAGCTGATCAGCGCCACCGAGGCGCTCAGCGCCATGATCGGCACGAACAGCCGGGTACCGGGGATGCCGTTGGCCTGCGCGGCCTTCAGTTCGGCGTCGGCGGCCAGCCGCGAGGTGCCGAGCAGCGCCGCGAACAGCAGCGCGATTGGCAGCCCGCGCGCGATGGCCTCCGGCACCTGCAGCGCCACCAGCCGCAGCACCAGCATTGGCGAGGCGCCCTTGGCCAGCAGCGGCGCGATCACGCTCTGCAGGGCCGCCAGCAGCAGCAGCAGGATCACCACCGCCAGCCCGGCCAGCAGGTACGGCAGCAGTTCCTCCAGCACGTAGCGGTCAAAGCGGCGCAGCTGCGGGCGCCGGAACCGGCGACCCACCCGCAGGCGGGGCAGTTCGGCGCGCGGTTCCGGGGTGGGGCCGGCGCTCACCGGAGCCTCCAGGTGAGCAGCAGACCCAGGCTGATGAACACCAGGTTCGGCAGCCACGCGGCCAGATCCGGCGTCAGGGCGCCCTCGCGGGCCAGCTGCGGTACCGTGCTCCACAGCACGTAGAACGAGAAGATGAACAGGATCACCGAGCCGGCGGCCCAGGCGCGATTGCGGATCAGCAGGCCCAGGGCGCCGGCCGCCAGCGCGAAGGCCAGCGGCGTGACCGGGTCGGCGCTGCGGCGGCTCAGCTCGAAGGCGGCGTCGCGCCGGTCGGGGCTGTCGGTCTGGTCAGCCGCCAGCCGGGCGCGCAGCGCCGGGGTGCTGGTCTGGTTGGGCGGCGTGGGCGGCTGCTTCAGCACGTCATGCTGCGGCAGCGTCAGCGGGGCCACCATCTGGCGCGGCACGCCGTCCTGCCCGACCACCCAGCCGTTGGAGATGCTCCAGGTCTGCTTGGCCGCGTCCCAGACCCCCGACGACGCAGTGTAGGTCTCCTGGCCGCGCTGGATCAGCACCCCGATCAGCTGGGCGCTCTGGCTGTGCCGGTCGTTCTGGACCCGCCCGGCGGTAAAGAGCGTGTCGCCCTGCGCGAAGGCGTAGCGGTCCTGGCTGGGCGGCGGCGGCTGTACGCCGTAGACCCCGTACCAGGCGTTCCACCAGCGCGCCTGGGTGGCGGGGGTCAGCCAGCCGGCGTTGTACCACGCGAACACCCCGATCACGGCGGCCGGCAGCAGCAGCGGCCACAACGCCCGGGTGGGGGCCACGCCGGCGCTGAACATCGCCTTGAACTCACTGTCCTTGGCCAGCCGCCCGAAGGCCAGCAGCACCGCGAATGGCACCGCCAGCACCAGGCAGCGGTTGAAGATCAGCGGCAGCTGATTGAGAAACAGCAGCAGGCCCTGGCCCAGGCCCACCCGGTAGGTGATCAGGTAGCCCACCGTGCTGGTGAGCGAGTCGGTCATCTGCAACGACAGAAACAGCAGCAGGCCGCCCAGGTACCAGGGCAGCACCTCGCGCAGGACGTAGAGCGGCAGCTTGCGGGACACGCGGGGCATTCTAGCGCCGCCATGTGAGGGCTGCCGTGCGCGAACTGACACCGCGCTCCTGATTCCGGGGGGCGGCAGGCTCTATGATTCTGCTATGACATCGGAAGCCCCCCGCATCCACCTCGGCAGCCTGCTGCGCGCCCCCGGCGACGCCAGCGCCAGCGGTGAGGTCACGCAGCTGACCTACGAGCAGGGCGGCCGGCCACAGACGCTGAAGTTTGCCGGCCCCGCCCCCTACGACATTGACGTGAACACCCTGCAGGGTGACGAGCTGTGGCTGCAGGGCCACTTTGAACCCACCCTGGAGCAGGAGTGCTCGCGCTGCCTCAAGCCGGTGCAGGTGCCGCTGGAGCTGCGGCTCGGCACCCTGATGCAGTATCGCCCGGCGGTGCAGGAGCCGTTTCTGGAGGAGGCCGAGACCGGCGAGGAACTGCTGGTGTTCGGGAACCCGGACCTGGACCTGAGCGGCTACCTGGCCGAGATGACCATTCTGGCCGCGCCGCTGAGCGTGCTGCACGACGAGGCCTGCAAGGGCCTGTGTCAGGTGTGCGGCCACGACCTGAACGAGGGGCCCTGCGAGCACAGCGCCGCCGTGCCGATCGAGGACGCGCACGCCCATGAGCTCGGCGCGCCGCTGAGCGATCAGCACGCCCGGCAGACGCCGTTCGCGGCCCTCAAGGGCCTCAAGCTCCCCGAGGACTGAGGGTGGCCGCCGAGGCGCCGGAGCTGACCCACTTTACCGACGGCCAGCCGCGCATGGTGGACGTGAGCGCCAAGGTCAGCACCGCCCGCACGGCCACCGCCGAGGGCTGGGTGGTGCTGCCGCCGGAGGCCCGCGCCGCGCTGGATGGCGGGCACAACCGCAAGGGTGACCCGCTCACGGTGGCCCGGCTGGCCGGCATCCAGGGGGCCAAGCGCACCAGCGACGTGGTGCTGCTGTGTCATCCGCTGCCGATCCAGGGCGTCGAGATGGACGTGCAGCTGCTGGAGCGCGGCGTGCGGGTGCAGGCTACCGTCCGCACCAGCGGGCAGACCGGGGTGGAGATGGAGGCGCTCACGGCCGTCACGGTGGCGGCCCTGAACGTCTACGACATGCTCAAGGCCGCCAGCAAAGCCATCCGCATTGAGGACGTGCGCCTGCTCTCCAAGAGCGGCGGCAAGAGCGGCGACTATCAGGCGGAGTAGCAACAGGTAGCAGGAAAGAGGGCCCAGACAACGTGCCTGGGCCCTCTGGCGTGTTCGCTCAGCGCTCGATCAGGATGGTCGGCTGCACCTTGAGGCCCTGGCCCAGCGCGTCGCGGGCGTGGCCGCGCGCAGCATCCAGGTCATGGTCGCGGTAGTTGCCGCACTCCAGCTCGCTGACGCCGGGAATCGGACGGTCATGACCCGCCACGTCCTGCAGCGCCGACTCGAAGGCCTGCAGCACCCGCTGCTCGTCCGGCTCCCCGATCACCGCCATGTACATGCCGGTGCGGCAGCCCATCGGGGACACGTCCACCACATCCGGCAGGTGGTCGCGCAGGTAGCCGGCCAGCAGGTGCTCCAGCGTGTGAATGGCGGCCGGGTCAATGGCGGCCACATTCGGCTGCAGCAGCCGCAGGTCGTACTTGCTGATGGCGTCGCCGTGCGGCGTCCGCTTCAGGCCCGCCAGTCGGATGTAGGGGGCCCTGACTTTCGTGTGGTCCAGATCGAAGGATTCAACGTTCGCCATCCACCCATTCTGGCGGGTTCCGCGTGCCCAGACCAGCACCTCGCTCACGCCCCCCTATACTGACCGGGTGCATGTTGACCCCCTGACCACCCGGCCGCGTCTGTCCGGCTGGACCGCCCTGCTGATCGCGGCCGTGCTGATCGTGGCAGACCAGCTGCTCAAAGCCTGGGCGCGCAGCCACCTGACGCTCGGCGCCGCGCCGGAACCGTTCGTCCCTGGCCTGATCAGCTGGCAGCTGACCTACAACACCGGGGCCGCCTGGAGCCTGCTGTCCGGCGCCACGGTGCCGCTGGCGATCCTGCGGCTGCTGGTGGGGCTGGGTATTCTGGCCTACCTGTTCCGGCGGCCCCAGCCGCGCCTGCTGGCGGTGGTGCTGTCGCTGATCGCGGCGGGGGCCATCGGCAACACCATCGATGGCCTGTGGCGGGGCCGCGTGACCGACATGATCGTGTCGCCGGCGCTCTCAGCCGTGACCCGCGCCTTCCGGGCCGGCGAGTTCCCGATCTTCAACATCGCCGACAGCTGCGTGGTTGTGGGCACCCTGCTGCTGATCGTGCTGAGCTTCCTGCCGGAGCGCCGCCCGCAGGGCATGGCCGGCCCCCGGCCCTGAAGATCAGCCAGGACGTCGGTGGCGTGGTTCATATGGTCTTCCAGCTCCGGTCGCGTTCGCTTGAGGTCTGTTCTTGAAGCCTGAGCCTGGCGCCCAGTCCCCACGGGAAGAGCAGGTTGACATGGAGAGTCAGGTGCAGCTGATCCTGTTGCGGCATGGCCGGAGCCGGGCGGATGACGAACAGGTGCATGAGGGGCGCTACGACAGCCCGTTGACCGAGCTGGGTCGCCAGCAGGCGCAGCGGCTCGCCGCCTACTGGCAGGCCCATCCCCCTGGCTTTGACACAGTGGTCTGCTCCGATCTGAGCCGCGCTTCCGAAACGGCCCGGATCGTCTGTGCTCCGCTGGGGCTCACGCCGCAAGTGAGCTCGTTATGGCGTGAATTCGACAACGGCCCTCTGGCGGGCATGTCCCGGCAGGAATCGGCCCAGCGCTATCCCATTCCCAGCTTCCGTCATGACTTCTCGCCCTTCACCCAGGATGGTGGAGAGTCGCAGGTCCAGTTCCGGGCACGCGCCCTGGCGGCGCTCCACGACCTGTGGGCTCTGCCGGGCAGCAACTTCCTGGTGGTCTCACACGGCGGCTTTCTCAATGCGGTGCTGGGTGAGCTTCTGGGCGCCAGCCGCGCCTGGTTTCAGTTTGAGGACACCAGCTTTGCGCGCCTGCGCCTGTCCCGTCAGCACCACACCGCCGTGGTGCTGGGCATCAATCTGCAACCGCATCACCCGGTCCAGCCGCACTGAGACCCGGCGGGCTCCACGCCTCAGGGGCAGGCCGAGGCTTACCACTGTCCGGGCGGCAGCAACGGCAGCGGCCCCCGGGATGTCCCGGGGGCCGCTGCTTGCCTGAACGAGCTTCAGGCCGCAGTCGCCGCGCGCATGCACTTGGTGCACAGGCGCAGGCGCACGCTGGCGCCTTCCTTGCGGATGGTGACCTTCTGGAGGTTGGGCACCTGACGGGTCTTGCTGATCCCGGTGACCTTGCGACCCACGCCGCCGGCCGCACGGGCCTTACCGCGACGGATGACCGAGTTGACCACGATGGGCCCCTTGCCGCACATTTCGCACACTTTCGCCATAACTGATACTCCTTCTTCAGCCTGGGGCACGCTCACGTCTTGGGTGAGCCGCCGCCGCCGGGCAAGCCTTGCTAGTGTAACACAGCCGGGCCGGGTCACTCAAAGGGTGGCCACCACGGTTGACGGCGGGGTCCGGGGCGCGGCCAGCAGCCGCTGCAGCTTGGCCGGGGTGTCCCACTCGGGCAGGGCGGTGTACACCACCACCCGCAGGTCCGGCGCGTCGGGCAGCCGCAGGATCAGGTGCTCGAAGATCATGCGGCCCATCTCCGGGTGCTGGAAGTCCTTGAGGCCGTCCGGATCGCCCCGCACATCATGACGGGCCCACAGCCGACGGAAGTCGGGGCTGCGCGTCTGCAGTTCCTCGATCAGGGCCGCCATCCAGGGCTCTTCCAGGAAGGGCGCACTGTCCGCGCGGAAGCGGGCCACCAGCCCGGCCGCGGCGCAGTGCCAGTCGGTGTGAAACAGGCGCCGCTCCGGGTCCAGGAACAGCCGGCGCAGGATGTTGCGCTCCTCCGGCGGCAGCAGCCAGAGGCTCCCGAACACCGCCTCAGCGGCCGCATTCCAGGTCAGGTAATCCCAGCGCCGCCCCAGCACGTAGGCCGGCTGGCTCAGGCCGTGTATAAAGCGTTCCACGGCCGGTGACACGTCCTCATGCAGCTCGGTGCTCAGCGGGAGCGGTAGCCCCGCCAGGGCGAACAGGTGGGTGCGTTCTCCGTGGTCCAGCAGCAGCGCCCGGGCCAGCCGGTCCAGCAGCGGGGCCGACACCCGGATGTCGCGGCGCTGCTCCAGCCAGGTGTACCAGGTGGTGCTGGTCTCGGCCAGCAGCGCCACCTCCTCGCGCCGCAGCCCGGGCGTGCGTCGACGGCCGGCCCCACCCAGCCCCACCTGTTCCGGTGACAGGCGCATTCGCCGGGTCCGCAGAAAGTCGGCCAGTTCGGCACGGCGGTCCAGGGTGAGGTTGAGTTCTGGCGGGGGCTGAAGTCCGGAGTGGGCGGCTGTCGTCATGGAAACCTCGGAAAGGGGAGGAGTGCGACTACCAGGATAACCACACCCTTGTACCACCATACTACCCGGCGCATGCTCCTGACATGCCTCGTTCTCTGTGGATTCTTGCGCTCGGAAATTTTGCCATCGGCACCAGCGCCCTGGTGGTGGCTGGCCTGCTGGGGGTGCTGGCCGGCGACCTGCACGTGCCGCTCGGCTCGGCCGGCGCGGTGGTCAGCGCCTACTCACTCACGTACGCCCTCAGCGCCGTGCTGCTGGGCAGCCTGACCAGTCGCCTGCCGCGCAAGCCACTGCTGCTGGTTGCCCTGCTGCTGTTCACGCTCGGCAACCTGGGTGCAGCGCTGGCCCCCACCTTTCCGCTGCTGCTGGCCGCGCGGGTGCTGTCGGCGGTGGGCGCCTCTCTGTTTACACCGGTCGCGTCCGGGGTGGCGGCCGCATTGGTGCCGCCGGAGCTGCGGGGCCGGGCGCTGGCGCTGGTGTTCGTGGGGGTGCCGGTGGCCACGGTGCTGGGCGTGCCGCTCGGCACCTGGATCGGCGGGACCTTCGGCTGGCGGGCGGCCTTCTGGCTGGTGGTGGGCCTGAGTGTGGTGGCGCTGGCCGGGGTGGCCCTCCTGGTGCGCCGCGTGGAGGTGCCGCGCCCCACCGCCCACTGGCTGCAGCTGCTGCAGCGTCCGGCCCTGCGCCGCGCCCTGCTGGTGATGCTGCTGCTGTACATGGGCCAGTTCGCGCTGTACCCGTATCTGGCCCCTACACTGCGCACCGTGACCGGACTCGGCACCCTGGGCGTCACCCTGCTGCTGCTGGGCTTCGGTGCGGCGGGGCTGCTGGGCAACCTGCTGGGCGGCCGGCTCAACGACCTGTGGAGCGGACCGCGCACCCTGCTGCTGGGGCTGCTGCTGACGGCGGCCGTGCTGCTGCTGTTCCCGGTGCTGGCCCCCTCGGCGTGGGCGGTGGCGGTGCTGTGCGCCGTGTGGGGCGTCGCGTCGCTGGCCATCAACCCGCCGCAGCAGAGCCGGGTGGTGGAGCTGGGTCCCGACGCGCCGGGCGTAGCCCTGGCCCTGAATGCCAGCGCCCTGTACCTGGGGCAGGCGCTGGGCGCGCCGCTGGGCGGGCTGGTCGCCGGGACGCACCTGCTGTGGTTGGGGCCGATGGGTGGCGGGCTGGTGCTGCTGGCGGCGCTGCTGGCCAGCCCGGCGTTCCGCGCCCGTGTTCCACGTGCGTTGAAGCCGGACCCGGTCTGAGCGTCCGAACAGCACGAGGGCCCCGCCGAACTTCACCAGCAGGGCCCCCGTTCTTTCGGGCCGCTGTGGCCCTCGCTTCAGAGGTTGGCGCGCAGCCAGACCAGGGTGCTGGCCCAGGCGTTCTCGGCGTCGGCCTTGTTGTAGTTGGCCCCGGTGTCGTTGTGGAAGGCGTGGTTGGCGTCGGCGTAGATCTTGAACTCGTGCTTCACACCCGCATCGGTGAGCGCCTTGTCGGTGGCCGGCGCATTGCTGGTGATGCGGGCGTCCTGGCCCCCGTAGATGCCCAGCACCGCCGCCTTGATCTTGGGAATGTCGGTGAAGGACGGCGAGGGGCCGTAGAACGGCACGGCCGCCTTGAGGTCCGGCAGCAGGGTGCTCATGGTCCAGGTCATGCCGCCGCCCCAGCAGAAGCCCACCATGCCGAAGTGCTCGGCCTGCGCGCCGGGCTGCGCCTTCAGGAACTTCACTGCTTCCAGGCCGTGGGCGGCCAGATCCGGCGGGGCCAGCTTGGCGATGATGGCCGACACCTGGGCGATGTCGCTGTACTTCTTGGTGCCACCGTCGCGGCTGCCCGGATCGATGGAGACGAAGTCCGGGGCCATTGCGATGTAGCCGGCCTTGGCCATGCGCCGCGCCACGTCCTCGATGTGCGGCTGCAGGCCCTTGTTCTCGTGGATGATCATCACGATCGGGGCGCTGGCGATGCCTTTGGGGCGGGCGACGTAGGCGTAGTTGGTGCGGCCCAGCGCCTGATACGTGACCGGGCCGGCCTCCAGCGCCGTGTCGGCCGGGTCCACGTGGTAGCTGTTGGTGGCCGCCTCGTTCTGCGGGGCCGCCGTCTGGGCGGCCGCCAGTTCGGCCGCACTCACACCGGTGACCCCCAGGGTCGCCAGCAGCAGCCGGGCGCCCGGTACCGAGCCGCCCAGCAGCACACTGCGGCGCAGAAACTCCCGGCGCGGCAATTCTCCCTGGTGGAAGTCCTCTGCAAATTCCTCAGCAACATAACGGAACAGATCCTGCTGATAATCGCTCATTGCGCCCTCCCAGGCCGTGGCAATGTGTGAAACAGCTTCACATTGAACGAGTGTTGGAGGGCAAAGGTATAGCGGAAATGAGAAAACGGCAAATGTGAAGACGCCGACGTGTGGCGGGTCCAGGCTCTGTAGCGCAGCCAACATCCGGGGCAGAAGTGCGGACGCAGCCGCACTCCGGCACGTGCTCCTATTGTGAGCGGGGGCAGGCCGCTAGAATGCCCGGCGTGAACGTCCGGAACTTTTCCATCATCGCCCATGTCGACCACGGCAAGAGCACGCTGGCCGACCGCATCCTGGAGCACCTGGGCGCGATGGGCGAACGCGACAAGCGCGACCAGACGCTCGATACGCTGGAACTGGAGCGCGAGCGCGGCATCACCATCAAGAGCACCCCGGTGCGCCTGAACTACACCCGCCCGAACGGGGAGCAGTACGTCTTCAACCTGATCGATACGCCCGGGCACGTGGACTTCGGCTACGAGGTCAGCCGCTCGCTGGCCGCCTGTGAGGGCGTGCTGCTGCTGGTGGATGCCTCCCAGGGCGTCGAGGCTCAGACCATCGTGAACGCCTACCTCGCGATCGACTCGGGCCTGACCATCATCCCGGTGGTGAACAAGATTGACCTGCCGGCCGCCGATCCGGAGGGCGCGGCCCAGGAACTGGAAGAGGTGGTGGGCATCCCGGCCGAGGACGCCATCTTCGCGTCCGGCAAGACCGGGGCCGGGGTGCCGGAGATCCTGGAAGCCATTGTGGAGCGCATTCCGCCGCCACCCGGCGACCCGCAGGCGCCGCTCAAGGCGCTGATTTTCGACAGCTTCTACGACGCCTACCAGGGTGTGATCCTGTTCGTGCGGGTGCTGGAGGGCACCGTCCGGGCCAAGGACGCCGTGACGCTGTTCAACACCGGCAAGGACTTCGAGGTGGACAAGGTCGGCACCTTCACGCCGGGGCTGATCGTGAGTGACGTGCTGGCCGCCGGGTCGGTCGGCTGGATCGCCGCCGGCATCAAGGACATTCAGGACGCTCAGGTGGGCGACACCGTGACCAGCCGTGAGCACCCGACCCTGGAGCCGTTCCCCGGCTTCAAGCCGGCCCAGCCGGTGGTGTTCTCGGGACTGTACCCCACCGACACCGAGGACTACCGCAAGTTGAGGGAGGCGCTGGAGCGGCTGAAGCTCAACGACGCGGCCTTCAGCTTCGAGCCGGAGACGAGTGAGGCGCTGGGCTTCGGGTTCCGCTGTGGGTTCCTGGGGCTGCTGCACGCCGAGATCGTGCAGGAGCGCCTGGAGCGCGAGTTCGACCTGGACCTGATCGCGACGGCCCCTGCCGTGATCTACCGGATCACGCTCACCAACGGCGAGGTGATCGTGACCCAGAACCCGGCCGAATTCCCCACCCGCGACCGCATCGAACTGGTGGAAGAGCCGTACATCAAGATGAGCGTGATGCTGCCCGAGGAGCACGTGGGGCCGGTGATGCAGCTGCTGCAGGAGCGGCGCGGCAGCATGGTCACCATGAACTACATGGGCAAGCGGGTGGAGCTGGTGTATCAGGTGCCGTTCGCGGAGATCCTGTACGACTTCCACGACCGGCTCAAGAGCATCTCGCGCGGGTACGCCAGCATGGACTACGAGATCATTGACTACCGCGAGGGCGACCTGCAGAAGGTGGACATCTACGTGAACGGCGAGATCGTGGACGCGCTGGCCGTGATCGTCCACGAGAGCAAGGCCTACAGCCTGGGCCGCAAGGTGGTGGACAAGATGGCCGAGGTGATTCCGCGCCAGATGTGGGCGGTGCCGGTGCAGGCCGCCATCGGTGGCAAGATCATCGCGCGCGCCACGGTCAAGGCGTTCCGCAAGGATGTGCTCGCCAAGTGCTACGGCGGCGACATCAGCCGCAAGAAGAAGCTGCTCAGCAAGCAGAAAAAGGGCAAGGCCCGCATGAAGCAGATCGGCACGGTGGAGGTGCCGCAGGAGGCCTTCCTGGCGGTGCTGAGCACCGACGAGTAAGAAGGCGGGCCACAACATTGCTCATGGGCGCTTCATCTTTCGGCTAGGGTGCCGGAGATGAAGCGCCTTCTCCTAGCCCTTCCGCTGCTGCTCGCCGCCTGTGCCCCCGCCATGTCCACTACGCCTACACCGGCCCCCGGCGAGGTGATCGTGGAGGTCCACTCCCAGGTGCCGGGAGGCAGCAAGCTGGAGCCCGAACACGAGGCCGGTGTGGTGGGCTTCGCCGATCTCACGGCGCTGCTGATCAACCAGTTCCGGTCACCGCTGCCCGGCTACGCGGCGTTCCACTTCCCGGACGAAGGGAACGAAGAACAGGGCAAGGGCATCGAACTGCGGAGTGCCAAGGGCGAGCCGGTCCACGTTCACATGATCTGGCAGGCCGCCCAGCAGGAGGGCAAGAACACCGTGCAGCTGGTCTGGGACTCGCGGCCCGTGGGCGGCTCCCTGCTGGCCGTCCGGGTGACTGGCACCGCTTCCGACCCCAGCCTGAACGTGCGCCAAGTGGAAGACCGCTACCTGAACGCCTTCCTGAACATGGAGGGCGTCCGGCTCGTGGCCAGCGGGCGCTGAATCGCCATGTTCGTCATTCAGCAAGGCTCAGAGACGCGCTCCTCGCGGTGCAGGAGATGAAGCATCTCGCTCTGGGGCTGCTGCTGGTGGCTGCCTCTGCCCACGCTCTCCAGATCACGCTCGCCCCCAGGCCAGCGCATGGTGAGGTGATCGTAGAAGTGCAGCTGCAGGACGGGGGCCGGGTGAGCCCGGAGGAGACCCTCCTGATGGGCTTTCGCGACCTGAGGGAGCTGGAGTCCAGGGCGTGGAAGACGCCGGTGCCCGGCTACACGTCGAGCGCTTGCCCACGCGACGCTCCCGTCGTCCGGGCCTGCTTTTCTGGGTTCAGTATTCCGGATAGCGAGACCAGCACCGGGCGGCCGGGTTCCACCGGGGAGTCGCCCCCTCTTCAGTTCCCCTGGTATGCCATCCAGCAGCAGGGCCGGAACACCGTGCAGCTGATGTGGGAGCTAAGGCCCCTGGGCGGGTCGCTGCTGAGCGTCCGACTCAGCGCCACCGCCAGCGACTCCCACGTGAACGTGCGGCAGCTCGAGAATCGTTACCTCGCGTTGTTTCTGGGTCTGCCCGGCATCCGGCTGGTGTCCCACGGGCGCTGAGCCGTCCAGCCATCTGGCCTAGTCTGCTGCAGGCCACCTGCCGGATGTTTACCGAGTCTCCAGATTGCACACTGGGTCCTGCGTGCCTGCACGCGGAACGGGGAACATTCGGTATGAACGGCAAGCACATCACCAACCTGGGATTCACGGGAGCAGACATCCGGCTGGCGCTGGACGCGGCGGGCCGCCGTGAGGCGATGGGCCTGACCCGTCACGAGATTCTGGCGGAGCTGGCGCTGGTGCGTCAGAACCCGGCCGGCTACCTGGGCGGCACCTACGACACGCTGGCCCGCAGCCTGGAAGCGCAGCTGCAGGAGGAGATCGATCAGCTCGCGGATCAGCTGCACGAGCGGCCCCAGCCCTACACCGTGTATGGCGCCGAGCTGATTGAGGAGGGTGCCCGCGCCCAGATGGACGTGGCCATGCGCCTGCCGGTCAGCCGCTCCGGCGCCCTGATGCCCGACGCGCATGTGGGTTACGGCCTTCCCATTGGCGGGGTGCTGGCCGCCGAGAATGCGGTGATTCCCTACGGGGTGGGCGTGGACATCGGGTGCAGCATGCGCCTGTCGGTGTTCGCCCGCGGCAGCCTGTCCACTGCTGAAGCCCAGCAACTGCTGGAGCGGCACACCCGCTTCGGGGCCGGGGTGGGCTGGGACCGTCGTGAGCGGCTGCCCCACGAGGTGCTGGACGACCCGGACTGGCAGGCGCTGCCGCTGCTGCGCCACCTCCACGACAAGGCCGTGACGCAGCTGGGCACCTCCGGCAGTGGCAATCACTTCGCGGAGTTCGGTCGCTTCACCCTGGAGCAGGAGCAGAATGGGGTGCCGGCCGGTGACTACCTGGCGCTGCTGACCCACAGCGGCTCGCGCGGCTTCGGGGCGCAGGTGGCCGGGCATTATACCCGGCTGGCCGAGGCAGCCCGACCCGGCCTGGACCCGGCGGCCAAGAAGCTCTCGTGGCTGAGCCTGGACAGCGAGGAAGGCCAGGAATACTGGACGGCCATGAATCTGGCCGGGCGCTACGCGCTGGCCAACCACGAGCAGATTCATCAGCGCATCAGCCGCGCCCTGAAGATGACGCCGCTGCTGTCGGTCAGCAACAGCCACAACCTCGCCTGGAAACAGATGGTGGATGGCCGCGAGCTGATCGTGCACCGCAAGGGCGCGACCCCGGCGGCACGTGGACAGCTGGGCCTGATTCCCGGCAGCATGGCTGACCCGGCCTTTCTGGTGCGCGGGCGCGGCGAACCGGCGGCGCTGGAGAGCGCTTCCCACGGGGCGGGCCGTCAGCTGGGCCGCAAGGCCGCCGAGCGCAGCCTGAACAAGCGCGACGTGCAGCAGTACCTGAAGGAGCGCGGCGTGACCCTGATCGGCGGCGGCATTGACGAGGCGCCGCAGGCCTACAAGCGCATCGAGCAGGTGATCGCCGCGCAGCAGCCGCTGGTGGAGGTGCTGGGCCGCTTTCAGCCGCAGGTGGTGCGGATGGACACCGGCAGCGAGGACATCTGAAGGCAGGAGCGCAACCCACGGCAGACCGCGGGAGGCGGGGAGCTTGGTTTGGGCTCCCCGCCTCCCGCCGTTCGTTCCGGCCGGTGCTAGCGCGCCGCTTCCTGAACCGGCTCCGGCAGCAGCGCGGCCTGACGGCGCGGCAGCCACAGCACGGCCGTCACCAGACGCGGGTACAGCCGGCTGCCCAGGTCGGCGCCATCGGTGGAGCGCACCTGATCGGTGGGGCCGTGGGCCGCTGACCCGACCTGCTGCCATGCCACGTGAGCGGCGTCCCAGCGGGGGTCCGGCTGCACGCCCAGCACCTCCTCGGCCACCACCTGACACAGGAAGATCTTGGACATCCAGGTGTTGTCGCTGGTGCTGGACAGCTTCCAGCCGCCCGACTGCGGGTCCAGGCAGACGCCAGGCTGCAACGCCGTGTGCAGGTGCCGCCGCAGGACCAGCAGCAGGTCGCGGTAGGGCCCCTGCTCGCTGAGGGTGTCCTGCAGGCCCAGCAGCAGCGGGTAGAGCAGCCCCTCAATGGCCGGAATGATGCAGGCGTCGCTGCCCCCCTCCAGCAGGGCCGGGATGTACCCGCGCCGCTCGTCGAAGGCCGCCTTGACGCTGCGCGCGACCCTGGCCGCCTGGGCCGCTGCCGCCTGCCCATCCCGGCCCAGCGTCTGCAGCGCGTGGGCCAGGCACACCAGCGTGGCCCAGGTCTTGACCGCCAGGTACAGGTTGCCGCGCGCCTGCCCCAGGCTGGCGTCCAGGCTGTCGTAGGTGGTGATTTCGGCGCCGCCTTCGGTGCGGGCGCTGTCCACGTCCATCACCCCATCGTGGTCCAGGTCGCGGGCCAGCAGCGAGGTGAGGCACTGTTCCAGCGCGTCTCCATGCTGCTCTAGCCACGCCGGGTCGGCCAGCAGGCCATAGACCACGGCGCTCAGCGTCCAGTTGGTGAGCTGCTCGAAGGTCATGTGCGAGAAGCAGCCGCTCAGGTTCTCGGTCTCGTACGACGACAGGCCCGGCGGCGAGAAGGTATTCGCCACGCCCATGTCGTGGGTGAAGCTCAGGCCGCCCGGCCACCGCTCCATGCCGCGTTTCACCTCGTCGGTGTAGGCGTAGCGCTCCAGGAACAGCTCCAGCACGTTGGCGCTGGTCCAGGGGTGGTAGCGCAGCTCCCAGAACAGCTGGTCGATGGTCAGGTCGAGGGTGTTCATCATGCGGTACTCGCCCTCGTTGACCACCCACAGCGGGCGGCCATCGTCCCGCTGCATCAGCTGGGTATTGGCGAGGTACCCGTGGGTGGCGTGCGCCAGGAGGAACTGCCGCTCCGGACTCAGGCCGCTGGCGCGCAGCTCCTCGTCCCGCAGGTCGCTGAGCTGCCGGTAATGCCCGGCGTGCTTCAGCCCGAAGTCCAGCACCTCCTCCAGCCCGGAGAACCAGCGGGTGTACAGAAAAGTGGTGTCGAGCCCGCTGGTGACCGGCCCCCCCTGGTACGTGCCGAGTGCCAGCACCAGCCGGCCCGTCTCTCCGGGCGGCACCGTCAGCATGACGCCGCCGGTGTTGCCGAGCCGCCGCATGCGCGGGCGGCGCTCTCCAAAGGCCGCGCCGATCACGTCGAAGTCCTGCACCTCCTCAATGCCGGCCCCCGGCAGCGCCGCCACCCCCCACAGCCGTCCGGACGCCGACCCCAGCAGCTGACCGCCGGTGGTGTCGGACAGCGGCCGTGTGACGCCCTCCAGGGCAAACAGCACCGTGGCCGGCTCGTCGGCGTGCCGGTTGTCGAGTTCCAGTTCGGCCAGCACCACCGGGCACACCGCGAGCCGCAGGGCCTCGTCATCCTGGCCGGGGGCCGGCACCTCCCCGAAGGGGCTCAGCAGCCGCAGCCGCAGCGGGCCGTGCCGCCATTCGTCCGAGGCCCAGCCGAGCCGGCGTTCCAGCTCCTGCTCCGGCACGGTCCGGACCTCCGGGGCCGCCCGGGCCACGCCGTCCGCGTTCGCCTGATAGGCCAGTTCGCCCAGTCCCAGCGGGGCGCTCAGGAAGGGGAGCAGCTGCACCGCCTGCTGGCCGGTACGGTACCCCACGTAGACGCTCTGCTCCGGAGCATGAACGTCGGAGACGGCAAAGCCGCCGCCGTGTCCGTGGGTGCCCAGCACGAAGGAGGCGTACGCGCCCCAGGGGGCATGGTGGCTGAGGTAGGCAGTGGTCATGGTGGATCCTTTGAGGTGCGGGGAGAAGCGGGGCCGGGGTTGGCCTTCAGCCCTTGACGGAGCCGGCCATCATGCCCTGGATGATGCGCTCCTGGCCGAAGATGTACGCCACGATCAGCGGCAGGGTGGTGAGCGTGACGACCGCCAGAATGGCCGGCACGTTGCTGCTGTACTGCCCCTGGAAGTCCCAGATGGCCAGCGGCAGGGTGCGGTTCTGGGGGTTGGAGGTCAGCACATACGCGAAGATGAACTCGTTCCACATGCCGATGCCGTTGTAGATCGCCACGGTGGCGAGGCCCGGCGCACACAGCGGCACGAAGATGCGGCCGTAGAGCGTGGCGGGGCCGGCACCGTCAATGTGGGCGGCTTCTTCCAGTTCCCGGGGGATCTGGCGCATGAACTCGGTCAGGATGAAGATGCTGATCGGCAGGGCGAACGCCACGTACGGCCCGATCAGGGCGAAGGGGGTGTCATACACGCCGATGGCGCGCGACATCAGGTAGATGGGAATCAGCGTGACGTGCACCGGCACGATCAGCCCCGCCACCACCAGACTGAACAGCAGGCCGTTCAGCCGGAAGCGCAGCCGGGCAAAGGCGAAGGCGGCCATGCTGCTGAGCAGCAGCGTCAGGACGATGCTCACCACCGCCACGAAGATGCTGTTCTTCAGGTAGCCGAAAAAGGGCCCATGCAGCACCGCCAGGTAGCTGCTCAGGTCCAGGGTGCGCGGCAGCGCCCACACCGGGGTGGAGTAGATGTCGCTCTGGCTCTTGACGCTGGTGAGCACCATGAACACGAAGGGCAGCGTGGTGATGAGCAGCCACACCACCGCCGCCAGCACCACCAGGGTGCGGCTGGGCCGCGAGGAACGGGGACGGGTGGCGGTCACGTCAGACCTCCGTCTCGAAGCGGCGGGTGGCGCGCAGCGTCAGGCCCGCCACCACCGCCACGATGATGAACATGGCGCTGGAGATGGCGGCGCCGTAGCCGATGTTGAACGAACTGAAGACGGTCCGGTACATGTAGGTGGCCATCACCTCCGAGCTGTTGGAGGGCCCGCCCCCGGTCATCACGTACACCAGGTCGAAGTAGCGCAGCGAGCCGATCAGCGACAGCACCATGGCGCTGCGGATGGTGCCCTGCAGGAACGGCAGCGTGATGCGCCAGAAGATCACCGGCTCGGTGGCGCCGTCCAGGGTGGCCGCCTCGCGCAGTTCGGCCGGCATGCTCGACAGCCCGGCCAGGAACAGCAGCATGTAGAACGGCACGTTCTGCCAGCACACCACCGCGATCACCGCGATCAGGGACAGCCGCGGGTCGCCCAGCCAGTCCTGGGCCAGCACATCGAGGTGCAGGGCACGCAGCACGCTGTTGAGCGGCCCGAAGTTCGGGTCGTAGATGCTGCGGAACACCGTCCCGATGGCCACGCTGGACATCAGCAGCGGCAGGAAATACAGCACCTTCAGCGCCCTGGAGGCGCGGCCGGCCCGGTCGAGCAGGAAGGCCAGCACCAGCCCCAGCGGGATCTGGACCAGGATCGAGAGCCCGGCCAGCACGCCGTTGTTGCGGATGGCGGTCAGGAACACCCGGTCATGCAGCAGGTCGGCCCAGTTCTGCAGGCCGACGAAGCGGGCCGTGTTGCCCAGCCCGTTCCAGTTGAGCAGCGACAGCCGGAAGCTCGACAGCAGCGGGTACACCAGGAACACGACAAGCGTCAGCAGGGCCGGCAGCAGAAAGGCCGCCGCCACCCAGTTCTGGCTGCGCACCTGACGCGTCCGTGACGGCACACGGACCGGTTTGGCGGGGGTGATGAGGCTCATGGCGACTCCTTGGCCGGTGGAGCGCGGGCGCCGGGGCCGCTTCCGGCCGGCGCCCGCGCCGCGATTACTTCAGGATTTTCTTGGCCAGCGTTTCCATCTGGTCAGCGGCGGCCTGCGGGGTGACGCTCAGGCCCAGCAGCGCCTGGCTGGTGTCCTTGTGCAGCTCACCCAGCTGAGGCGCCAGGTCCTGGTCGTACCACAGCTGCACGCTGGGGGCCTTGCTGACCAGCTGCTGGATGCGCTGCAGCAGCGGATCGGTGACCTTCAGGCCCTTCACCGGCGGCAGGCGGTTGTCGCCCACCCGGTCCTGGGCCGCCTGATCGTCGATCAGGTAGGTGAGCAGCTTGGAGGCCGCATCGGGGTTCTTGCAGGTCTTGGAGACGCTGTAGAAGTTGTCGCCCACCGTGCCCAGCACTGTGTTGGCGTTGCCCTTGCCGCCCGGCACGGTGGGGAACGAGAAGAAGTCCACGTTCTTCAGGAAGTTCGGGTTCTCGTTCTTGATGGTGCCGAGCTCCCAGGTGCCCATCAGCTCCATGGCGGCGCGGCCCGAGTACAGCAGCTGCCGCGACACGCCGCTGTCGTAGTCCAGCCCGTTGTAGCCCTGCACGAAGGCTCCGGCCTTCACCAGGTCCTGCAGCATCTGGCCGGCCTTCACGAAGGTCGGGTCGGCGAAGCTGCCCCCCTTGGTGCGCGTCACGGCGTTCTTGAACACGTCCGGGCCGCCGATGCGGTCCACCAGGTAGCCGTAGAACATGCTGCCGGGCCACTTGGCCTTATTGGCGAGTGAGAAGGCCGCCACGTTGTGCTGCTTGAGGGTGGCCACCACCTTCAGCAGGTCCGGCCAGGTCTTGGGGACCTGCAGGTTGTACTTGGCGAACAGGGCCTTGTTGTACAGCACCACCGCCACACCGGTGTTCTCGGCCGGAATGCCGTAGACCTTGCCGTCGAAGGTGACGGCGCTCCAGGCGGCCGGCAGGAAGCGGTTCTTGAAGGCGGCGTTCTTGCTGAGGAAGGGGGTGAGGTCCAGCACCTGATCGGACTTGATGTACTCGTACAGCGGTCCGCCGCCCCACGACATGAACACGCACGGGGCGTTGCCGGCGCCCACCGCGATCTTAAGCTTGGTCTTGTAGGTGTCGTTGGGCGTGACCACCACGTTGACGTTGACGCCGGGGTTGGCCTTCTGAAAGCGGTTCACGGCGTCCTGAATGATCTTCTTGCCGTTGTCGGTGGTCTGGATGTGCCACAGGTCCAGCGTGGTCTGGGCCTGGGCGAGCGTGGTGCTGGCGGCGAGCAGGGCGGTCAGGGCACGAACGCGCTTGTGATTCATGGCAGGCTCCTGGAGGCAATAGTGTCCGGACGAACGCGGGGGGCGTCCGGAGGGGAGAGGCTGAACTTGACGGTGGTGGGAGAGCCCCGCCTTTCCCGGGGCCCGGACAGCTCAGGTCACGTGGCCGGAGGTGGTCCGGTGGAGGCCCGCACCACCAGTTCGGTGGGCAGCACCAGCCGCTCGGTGACGGGAAGGCCGCCGTGCAGCAGGTTGAGCAGCATGCGGGTGCCGGCCGTGCCCATCTCAACGAGCGGCTGCCGGATGGTGGTGAGCGCCGGATGCACCTGCCCCGCGTGCGGAATGTCGTCGAAGCCGATCACCGACAGGTCGTCCGGCACGCGCAGGCCGCGGTCCTTGATCGCCTCCATCGCGCCGAAGGCCGAGAGGTCGTTGGCCGCGAAGATGGCGGTGGGCGGCTGCGGCAGGTCCAGCAGGGCGCGCGCCGCCGCGAACCCGCCCGGCTGCGTGTACTCGCCGGGCCGGACCAGCCCAGGGTCGAACGGCAGGCCGGCGGTGAGCAGGCCCTCGCGGTAGCCGCGCAGCCGCTCCAGGCTGGCGCTGGTCTCGCGGCGGCCCGCAATGAACCCGATGCGCTGATGCCCCAGCTCCAGCAGGTGCGACACGGCTAGCCGCGCCCCGTGGTAGTGGTCGGCGTCCACCAGCGGGAACGGCACCGCCGAATCCGCCGACGCCACCACCACCACCGGCACCCGCGCCTGCTGCAGCGCCTCGGCGTAGCGGTCCAGCGAGCGCGGCAGCACCATCAGCAGGCCGTCCACCAGCCCGCGTGTCAGCCGGCCCACGTTCTGCCGCTCGTGGATGGTGTCCTCCTGGGTGGTGGAGATCAGCAGGTCCAGGCCGGCGTCGTAGGCGGTGAGGTTGGCGCCGCGCACCACCTCGCTGATGTACTGCGGCCCGATGGACGGCACCACCACGCCCAGCGTGTTGGTGCGGCCGCCGGCCAGGGCGCGGGCCGAGGCGTTGGCGGTGTAGCCCAGGTCCTCAATGGCCTGCAGCACCCGTTGCCGCGTGGCCTCAGAGATGCCGGGCTGTTTGTTCACCACCTTGGACACGGTCATTTTGGACACGCCCGCGTGGCTGGCGATGTCGGCAAGCGTGACAGCAGAGCGCATCGGACTCCTTTGAACCGCATGGTCGAACTTGGATATGCGTAACGTTACCGGTAACCCTGAGTGTCTGTCAAGCGACAGTTGCGGTCAGGCCGAGCCAGACCGGACGGGGGAGACGGCAGAGCGCGAAGGTTCGACGTGTTAAGATCGCTGCATCTCAAGGTGGCAGATCGGAGACCGTTCGGACGGCGGGAACCCGGCGTGGGTCAATCGTGCGTGGGCGGGCTCCGGACGGAGGTACGAACGTGCAGGTACAGGGAACCAACGTGATTCAGGCACCACGCGAGCGGGTGTGGGCGCTGCTGCAGGACCCGGACGTGCTGGCCCGCTGTGTGCCGGGCGTCCGTGAGATGGTGGATGAGGGGGGTGGCACCTACCGCGCCGTGATGGACGTGGCGGTGGGGCCGGTCAAGGGGGCCTTCAAGGCCAAGATTCGCGTCAGCGACCAGCAGCCGCCCGAGCGCATGACGCTGGGCGTGGAGGCCAAGGCCCCCACCGGCATGGTGAACGCGGTGGGTACGCTGACGCTGGTGGACCAGGGCGCGAGCACCCGGGTGGACTGGGTGGGCGACCCCAAACTGATGGGCATGATCGCCAGCCTGGCCGGTCGCCTGATCGGCGGCATCAGCAAGCAGCAGGCCGACATCTTCTTCGGCAACCTGGAGAAGGAAGCCCAGGCGCAGACCGCCTGAGCGTTCTTTTTCCGAAGCGTCGGCACCGACTTTCCACTTTCCACGGAGGACAGGCATGAGCACAATGGACATCACGGTCACGGTCAATGGTGAGCAGCGGCAGGCTTCGGTGGAACCGCGCATGCTGCTGGTGCATTTCCTGCGCGACGAACTGGAGCTGACCGGCACCCACGTGGGCTGCGACACCAGCCAGTGCGGGGCCTGCACGGTGCATCTGGACGGCCACGCGGTCAAGAGCTGCACCCTGTTTGCGGTGCAGGCGGACGGACGCGAGGTGCTGACCATCGAGGGCATCGGGGCAGTGGGGGAACTGCACCCGCTTCAGACCGGCTTCTGGGAGGAACACGGCCTGCAGTGCGGTTTCTGCACGCCCGGCATGATCATGAGCAGCGCTGAGCTGCTGCGGACCAATCCCAACCCCAGCGAGGACCAGATCCGGCATGCGCTGGAGGGCAACTTCTGCCGATGCACCGGCTATCACAACATCGTGCGGGCCGTGCAGCACGCGGCCGGGGCCATGGCGGCCGGAGCTCAGCCGCAGTCCAGCGCCGCCGACGATTGAGCTGCCCGCGCCCGTGTTCCGGCTGTTTCTGAGCCCCGCTGCCTGTTGATGGAGGAGCCACCCATGACCGAGCTTCCCGATTCCAACTACAAAGAGCCGACCTCGCCCCAGAAGTTCATGGGCAAGGCGATCAAGCGCGTCGAAGATCCCCGCTTTCTGACCGGCACCGGCCACTACACCGACGACATCAACCTGCACGGTCAGCTGCACGCGGCCATGCTGCGCAGCCCGTATGCCCACGCGAAGATCGGGGCCATCGACGCCTCGGCCGCGCTGGCGGTCAAGGGCGTGCGGGCGGTGCTGACCGGCCAGGACCTCGCGGACGCCGGGGTGGGCAGCATTCCCACCGGCTGGCTGCTGCCGGACCTGAAGGTGCCGCCGCACCCGGCCATCGCGCACGGCGAGGTGAACTACGTGGGCGACATCGTGGCGGTGGTGATCGCGGACACCCGCGCCATCGCCGAGGACGCCGTGGCGCTCATTGATGTGGACCTGCAGCCGCTGCCGGCCGTGTCGCTCGGCAGCCAGGCGCTGGCGGACGGCGCCGTGGAGGTGCATCCGGAGGCGCCGGGCAACGTGGCGTTCCAGTGGCAGATCGGCGACAAGGACGCCACCGACGCGCACTTTGCTCAGGCGGACCGGGTGGTGACGCTCAAGCTGCGCAACCACCGGCTGGTGCCGAACGCCATCGAGCCGCGCGCCAGTCTGGCGCAGTATCAGGCCGCCGGGGACGAGTACACGCTCTGGACCACCAGCCAGAACCCGCACATCCACCGGCTGCTGCTGGCGGCCTTCGTGCTGGGCATTCCCGAGAACAAGCTGCGGGTCATCTCGCCGGACGTGGGCGGCGGTTTCGGGTCCAAGATCTTCCAGTACCCGGAAGAGGTGATCGTGCTGTTCGCGGCCAAGCGGCTGAAGCGGCCGGTCAAATGGTCGGCCCGGCGCTCGGAGGCCTTCGTCACGGACATGCAGGGCCGCGACCACGAGTCGGAGGCCGAACTGGCCCTGATGAACGACGGCCGCATGATGGGCCTGCGCGTGAAGACCATCGCCAACCTGGGCGCCTACCTGACCACCTTCGCGCCGGCGGTGCCCACCTACCTGTACGGCACGCTGCTCAACGGGGTCTACAAGTTCCCGGCCATTCACGCCGAGGTGACGGGCGTGTTCACCAACACGGTGCCGGTGGACGCCTACCGCGGCGCGGGCCGCCCGGAAGCCACCTACCTGCTGGAGCGCATCGTGAGCAAGGCCGCCGCCGAACTGGGGCTGGATGCCAGCGAGATCCGGCGCCGGAACTTCATTCAGCCGGACGAGTTCCCGTACCAGACCCCGGTGGCGCTGGTGTATGACAGCGGCAACTACGAGCCGGCGCTCGACAAGGCGCTGGGCATGGTCAACTACACTCAGCTGCGCCAGGAGCAGGCCGAGGGCCGCCGGACCGGGCAGAAGTACATCGGCATCGGCTTCTCCACCTACCTGGAGGCGTGCGGGCTGGCCCCCAGCGCGCTGGTGGGACAGCTGGGCGCGCAGGCGGGGCAGTGGGAGAGCGCGGTGGTGCGGGTGATGCCCACCGGCAAGGTGGAGGTGCTGACCGGCTCGCACAGCCACGGCCAGGGCCACGAAACGACCTTCGCGCAGATCGTGGCCGAGGAACTGCAGATTCCGATGGAGGACGTGAGCATCATTCACGGCGACACCGGCAAGATGCCGTTCGGCTGGGGCACCTACGGCTCGCGCAGCGCGGCGGTGGGCGGCAGCGCCCTCAAGATGGCGCTCGGCAAGGTGAAGGCCAAGGCCACCAAGATCGCCGCGCACCTGCTGGAAGCCGCACCCGAGGACGTGGAGCAGGTGGACGGCTCGTTCCGGGTGAAGGGCGTGCCGGAGGGCGGCAAGAGCTTCTTCGACGTGGCGCTGATGGCGCACCTGGCGCACAACTTCCCCGAAGGCATGGAGCCGGGCCTGGAAGAACAGTACATGTACGACCCCAAGAACTTCGTGTACCCCTTCGGCACCCACATCGCGGTGGTGGAGGTGGACGCCGACACCGGCAAGGTGAAACTCAGGCAGTACGTGGCCGTGGACGACTGCGGCCCGATCATCAACCCGATGATCGCCGAGGGTCAGGTGCACGGCGGCATCGCGCAGGGGTACGGTCAGGCGGTGCTGGAGGAGACCGTCTACGACGAGGACGGCAACCTGCTGAGCGGCACCTTCATGGAGTACGCCATGCCGCGCGCCGAGGACATGGTCCAGATTCAGGTGGGCCACACGGTGACGCCCAGCCCGCACAATCCGCTGGGCGTGAAGGGCATCGGGGAGGCCGGGACCATCAGTAGCACCGCCGCGGTGGCCAATGCCGTGGTGGACGCGCTGGAGGCGTTCGGCATCCACCATCTGGACATGCCCTACACCCCGGAGAAGGTCTGGCGCGCCATTCAGGACGCCCGCAAGAGCCAGCCGCAGGCTGCCGACGACTGAACCGGGCGGCGCTCCGTTCCACCCTCTTTCCCCCCTTCTCCGGAGGTTTGCATGTACACCACCGAATTCGACTACCACCGCGCCGGCTCGGTTCAGGACGCCCTGGAGCTGCTGGCCGCCAATGAAGGCGCCAAGCTGCTGGCCGGCGGGCACTCGCTGGTGCCGGCCATGAAGCTGCGCCTCGCCGCGCCCACCGCCCTGATCGACATCAGCCGGGTGGAGGAACTGAGGGGCATTCGCCAGGAAGGCGACCGGATCATCATCGGGGCCGGCACCACCCACGCGGAGCTGCTGCACTCGGAGCTGCTGGCGCAGCTGTGCCCGCTGCTGCCGGACGCGGCCCGCTACGTGGGCGACCCGATGGTCCGCAACTGCGGCACCATCGGCGGCGCGCTGGCCCACGCCGACCCCGCTGCCGACTACCCGGCCAGCATGGTGGCGCTGGAGGCCGAGCTGAAGCTGGTCAGCCGCGACGGTGAGCGGGTGGTGCCGGCCCTGGAGTTCTTCCACGGCATGTTCGAGACGGCGGCCCGGCCCGATGAGCTGCTGACCGAGATTCACATCCCGGTGCTGCAGGGCGCGAAGATGGCCTACGAGAAGTTCCCGCACCCGGCCAGCCACTACGCGATCGTGGGGGTGGCGGCCATCCTGACGGACGGCGGCGTGCGGCTGGGCCTCACGGGCGCCGGCCCCAACGCGGTGCGGCTCAGCGCGGCGGAGGCGGCCCTGGGCAGCGACCTGAGCCCGGAGAACGTGCAGCGGGCCACCGAACAGGCCATCTCGCCGGACGAGCTGCTGGGCGACCGGTTCGCCAGCGCCGACTACCGCGCGCATCTGGTGGGCGTGATCGCGCGCCGCGCCATTGAGCGGGCCCAGCAGGCGTAGCACAGCGCTTCAGAGGAGCTGGCCCGGCCTGCACAGGCCGGGCCAGCTGTGTCAGGGCCGGACCGCCCGCAGTTCCTCGGCCGTGATGGGCGCCAGCACCGCCCGGACCGCGAAGGTCTGCCCGTGCCCGCTGGACCGGTTGTCCCGCGTCCAGTCATGGACCTGCTGCATCAGCCGGACGAAGTCGGCCATGATCGTGTGCGCCTGCTCGGGGGTGAGCAGGCCTGCTGCCAGCCCGGTGAAGGCGTTCAGGTCCGGCCCCTGCCAGCCGGTCAGCACGTCGCGCAGTTCGGCGTCGGCGTAGCCCTCGTCGGTCTGCGCCCGCTGGCCGTCCCAGTAGAGCCGCAGGCCCCACTCGCGTCCGGCGGCCTGTTCGGCCAGCGCCCGCTCGAACTCCCGGCCCAGCGCATGGGCCAGCAGCCGGTCGAGCGGCAGAAACTGCCGTTCAAAGTGCTCCCCGAAGTCGGCGTCCGGCGTCAGGGCGCGCGGCACGAAATACGCTGGGGCGCTGCTTCGGTAGTGGCGGATCGGGCGGCCCGCCCGCGCTTCCTGGCGCGTCACCACCAGCAGCCCGGCCCGCACGAGCGCCAGCACGTCGCGGTGCACCTGCCGGATATCGGTGCGGAGCCGGCGGGCCACGGCGGCAATGCTCGCCTCCTGGGCCAGGAACTGCCCCAGCACCTCCCGCACCCGGGGGTGCAGCAACAAACGGATGGCGGCAGGGTCAGTGACGTGCAGCGCGCTACTCACGGCCGTATCTTACGGTGCGAGTAGCACGCCGCGCACCATACCTCCATGAACCACGACCTGCTCCACCAGCACGCTGAAGTTCGTCTGGAGTCGCTGCACCGTGAGGTCCGGGAGCTGGCCGCCTGCCGCCCTGCCCGGCGCTGGCCCCGCCTGCGCGTCCAGATTCCTCTGACCGGCTGGGTCCTGCTGCTGGTGCCCGGCTGAGCTGCTCCACATGAAGCCGGGGCATGGTATGCCCACGTCCCGCTTCTGCTCTACTGCGCTGGATGCCATCGCTCGCCCGTTTCGTGACCGGCCGTCCCTGGCTGGTGCTGTCCCTCTGGGGAGTGTTGGTCCTGCTCTGCCTGCCGTTTGCGGCCCAGGCCCCTCGCCGGCTCAGCGCCGACCCCGGCGCCTTGCAGGTCTCGGAGAGCGTCCGCGTGACCCAGCTGCTGAAGGAGCGCTTCGGGGAGGCCGACACCAACACCGTGCTGCTGGTGCTGGAGGGCCGTGTGCCGCAGGGCAGCCCCACGTTTCAGGCGGCCTATACCCGCTTCATGGCGGGGCTGGCGCAGGTGCCGGGCGTGTCGCGCACGGTGCGCTACGACGCCCAGCAGGCCTACCGCACCGTCAGCCCGGATGGCCTGCTGACCCTGTCGGTGGCCCAGATTCCGCTGCGCGAAGGCGCTTCGGCCGCACTCTCGGCGGTGCGGGCGTATGTCGCCGCGCAGAAAGACCTGCCGTTCCGGGTGCGGGTGACGGGTGGGCAGGCCATCGCCGACGACTTCACCACCTACGCCGAGAGCGACACCAAGCGCAGCGAGTTCGCGGCGCTGCCGCTGACGGCCGTCGTGCTGCTGTTCGTGTTCGGGGCGCTGGTGGCCACCGGGCTGCCGCTGCTGATGAGCGTGCTGAGCATCACGGTGGCCATGGCCGGGCTGTACGGGCTGACTCAGCTCACCACCGTCAGCACCTTCGCGCAGAGCGTCATCACGCTGCTGGGGCTGGGGGCCGGCATCGACTACGCCCTGCTGATGGTCAACCGCTTCCGCGAGGAACTGGCCCGGCACGGCGACGCCCGGGAGGCGGCCCGCCGCACCGTGCTGACCGCCGGGCGGTCGGTGGCCTTCAGCGGCCTGACGGTGGCCATCGCGATGGCCGCGCTGATCATTCCGCCGCTGTCGTTTGTGCGTGGCATGGGGCTGGGCGGCGTGCTGGTGGTGGTGCTGACGGTGCTGGCCAGCCTGACGGCGCTGCCGGCCTGCTTCGTGCTGCTCGGCGAGCGGGTCAACAGCCCGCGCCTGCTGCGGCTCAGCTGGAGCCAGAGCCCGCAGGCCAGCGCCGCCTGGACGCGCTTCGCCCGCCGGGTGACCGCCCGGCCGTGGCTGTCGGTGCTGTCTGGGACGGTGCTGCTGCTGGCCCTGGCGTCGCCCGCCCTGGAGCTCAAGACCGGCTACGCGGGCGCCTTCGGGCTGACGCCGGGCGTCGAGTCGCGCGACGCCCTGACGGACGTGCAGCGGCTGGGGGCCGGCGGCCTGCTCAGCAGCTTCGAGGTGATCGTGGACCTGGGTGCCGAGCGCTACGGGCCAGCCACCCGGCCACAGTTCCGGCAGCTGGTGGAGCAGCTGCAGCGGCTGCCGGGCGTGGCGGCCGTGATCTCGCCGTTCGTGCGGGCCAGCGACCTGGGCACGGCGCAGGGGACCGGCCTGGACCGCACCTTTCAGCTGGCGGCGCTGGCGCAGCGCTCGGTCAGCCGGGACCGGCAGTATCTGCGCGTCACGGTCATTCCGGAGAGCAATCTGCGCGCCGACCACATCGATCCGTTCGAGCAGCGGGTGCGCCGCGTGCTGGACGGCAGCGGGCACCCGTATCTGCTGGGCGGCGCGCCGGTGGGCGAGCGAGAATTCACCCGCGCCCTGGTGAACGCCACGCCGCTGGCGATCGGGGTGGTGTTTGCCGCCACCTTCCTGCTTCTGCTGGTGGCCTTCCGCAGCCTGGTGGTGCCCATCAAGAGCATTCTGATGAACACCCTGACGGTGGGGGCCACCTATGGCGTGGTGGTGCTGGTGGTCCAGAAGGGTGTGCTGGCCGGGCCGCTGGGCATTCCGGCCGACGTGGGGGTGCTGGACAGCTCGCTGCCGCTGGTGCTGTTCGCGGTGCTGTTCGGGCTGAGCATGGACTACGAGATCTTCCTGCTGTCACGGGTGCAGGAGGAATACCTGGCCGGGGCCAGCAACGAGGAGGCCATCGTGCGGGCGGTGGGGCGCACCGCCCGGATCATCACCAGCGCGGCGCTGATCATGTTCATCGTGTTCACCGCCTTCATCGTGGGGCGGGTGGTGGTGAACAAGAGCGTGGGCCTGGGGCTGGCCGTGGCGGTGCTGCTGGACGCCACGCTGGTGCGGCTGGTGCTGGTGCCGGGCTTCCTGCGGCTGGCCGGCGACTGGAACTGGTGGCTGCCCGCGTGGCTGGACCGCCTCCTGCCCAAAGTCCACATCGAGCACTGAAGCGGGCCGGGGCCAGCCGCTATGCTCGGCGCATGACCCGCCTCGGCCTTCAAGACACCATCGCCGCCGTCGCCACCGCTCCCGGCCATGCCGGGGTGGGGGTGGTGCGGCTCAGCGGCCCGGACGCGCTGCCGCTGGCCGACCGGCTGTTCGCGGGCCGCCGCACCCCCAGCCGCACCCCGGCGGGCCGTTTCCTGTACGGGCAGGTGCTGGACGAGCAGGGCGAAGCGCTGGACGACGGCCTGTGTCTGGTGTTCCGGGGGCCGCACAGCTACACCGGCGAGGACGTGGCCGAGCTGCAGACGCACGGCAGCCCGGCAGTGCTGGAGCGGGTGCTGACCCGGGCGCTGGAACTGGGCGCGCGGGCGGCCCGGCCCGGCGAGTTCACGCTGCGGGCCTACCTGGCGGGCCGCCTGGACCTCTCGCAGGCGGAGGCGGTGCTGAACCTGGTGAACGCCCAGACCGAGACGGCCCGGCGGCAGGCGACGCTGGGCCTGCAGGGGGCGCTGTCGGAGCGCATCGCGGCGGTGCAGCGGCAGGTGACGCGCACCCTGAGCGCCATTCAGGCGCTGCTGGACTACCCGGAGGAGGGCGTGCCGGAGGAGGAACGCGACCGGCCTCTGCGGCAGGCGATGGCCGAGCTGCGCACGCTGATCTCCACCAGCCGGGCGGGGCGGCTCGCCACACGCGGGGCCCGGCTGGCCATCGTGGGGCGGCCGAACGCGGGCAAGAGCAGCCTGCTCAACGCTCTGCTGGGGTATGAGCGCAGCATCGTGACCAGCCGCCCCGGCACCACCCGCGACTACCTGGAAGCGCAGCTGGAGCTGGCCGGCGTGCCGATCACGCTGGTGGACACCGCCGGGCTGCGCCTGACCGACGACGAGATCGAGGCGGCCGGGGTGCGGCAGGCCGAGACGCTGGCGCGCCACGCCGATCTGGTGCTGCTGCTGGAGGACGGCCACCAGCCGCGCGACCCGCTGCCGCAATTGGAGGGGCTGCCGATGCTGCGGGTGCAGACCAAGCAGGATCTGCCGCCGGTGTGGCAGGACCCGGCCGCCCTGACGGTCAGTGCCCGTACCGGGGAGGGGCTGGCAGAGCTGCGCGAGGCGATCCGCGCGGCGCTGCTGGGTGACGCGGCCCGCAGCGAGGTGTGGCTCGGCAGCGAGCGGCAGGTGGACGCGGCCCGCCGCGCCCTGCAGCACCTGGAGGCGGCTACGACCCTGCCGGATGAGCTGGCCAGCTACGAGCTGGAGCAGGCGCTGCAGGCGCTCTCGGAGCTGACCGGCCGCGACGTGCAGGAGGACGTGATCGATGGCGTGTTCCGCAATTTCTGCGTCGGCAAGTAGCGGACAGGCCCTAGATCATCTGGCGGAGGCAGAACAGACACTTGTGGTTTAAGCTCAGTCGTATGCGACCTCAACGACCGGCGGCCCTGGCGTTCATCCTGATCACGGTGCTGATCGACGTGATGGGCATCGGCCTGATCATTCCCGTGCTGCCGCAGCTGATCAAGCGGCTGGCCGGTTCGGAGGTGGCGGGCGCGCAGATGCTGGGTGTGCTGGCGGCCGTCTTCGGCCTGATGCAGTTCGTGTGCGCCCCGCTGCTGGGCGCGCTCTCGGACCGCTACGGCCGCCGTCCGGTGCTGCTGGGCAGCCTGCTCGGCACCGGGCTCGACTACCTGCTGCTGTACTTCGCGCCCAACCTGTGGTGGTTGCTGCTGGGCCGCCTGATCGCGGGCGTGACCAGTGCCAGCATCACGGTGGCCAACGCCTACATCGCCGACGTGTCACGGCCAGAGGACCGTGCCCGGCAGTTCGGGCTGCTGGGCGCGACCTTCGGGGTGGGCTTCATCCTGGGGCCGGTGCTGGGCGGCGTGTTGGGCAACGTGGACCTGCGGCTGCCGTTCGCCTTCGCAGCGGGACTGGCGCTGCTCAACGCCCTGTACGGCCTGCTGGTGCTGCCCGAGTCGCTGCCGCCGGAGCGGCGCGGCACGGTGGCCAGGAACGTGCTCAACCCGTTCGCGCCGCTGGCGAACCTGGGCCGCTATCCGCTGGTGCGCAGCCTGGCCGGGAGCTTCGTGCTGTTCGGGCTGGCGCAGCAGGTGATCTTCAGCACCTGGGTGCTGTTCACCGAGGATGTGCTCGGCTGGACCCCGGCGCAGAACGGGCTGGGCCTGGCGCTGGTGGGCGTCACCACGGCGCTGGTTCAGGCGGTGCTGGTGGGGGTGGCGATGCGGGTGCTGGGTGAGCGTCGGGCCATCCTGGCGGGCCTGCTGATCGGCGCGGTGCAGTTCGTGCTGATGGGGCTGGCGCGCAGCGACGCGATGATGTACATCGCCATCGTGGTGGGCAGCCTGGGCGGCATCGCCGGTCCGGCGCTCCAGGGCCGCATCAGCCGCTCGGTGGACGAGCGCGAGCAGGGCAGCGTCCAGGGCGCGCTGACCGGCCTGAACAGTCTGGTGGGGGTGGTGGGCCCGCTGCTGGCCACCTGGGTCTTCGCCCACTTCACCGCCAATCCGCAGGCGCGGGTGCCGGGCGCGGCCTTCTTCATGGGCGCGGTGTTCTCGCTGCTGGCCACCGTGCTGGTGGGGCTGGTGCTCAGCCGGATGCCGGAACAGCAGGGCAGCAGCCTGGACGATGGTCAGCCGGCCCGCTGACCGTCAGGGGCAGACCGGCACCTTCAGGCCCCTTCATGTGCCTCTCGCGCCGGTGGCATGTGCCGGAGGCATACTGCCAGCACTGCACAGGAGGTAGCGCATGACCGGACCCTACGACCGTCCGCCCGCCCCGGCATCCGAACCGACCGATACCCCGTTGCCGATGCCCGAACAGATGCCCGGCCACGATACGCCGATGCCGGTCAATGACCCGCCGGTGAACCCGGACACCCCCGGCATGCCGATGCCGGACCCCACCCCCAACCCGGATACCCCCGGCATGCCGATGCCCAGTCCGCTGTAAGCCCATGGACAGCGTCCGCCCCTGCTGAAGCTTCAGCAGGGGCGGACTGGTTGGCGGGTGCCTGGCCGAAGCTGGAGGACAAGTGCGCCGACGGCACTTCCATTCCGGTATAAACATATTACGCCTGGAGCGAATTAGAAGAATGTGATTCGCTGCATACCGGTTGTATGTCGTATCTAGGCCAGATGGCGGAGTGGCCCGGTTTGTCCGGCTGGAGTGGAGCTGTCAGGCTGCCTGTATGCCTGAATGGACTGTCCGTGCGGCCTGCGCCGCCGATGCCGAAGCGCTGGCGCCGCTGGTCAGCGCCGCCTATCTGGGCCAGTGGATCACCACGCCCGAACAGCTGGTGGCCCGGATGGACGCGGCCGGGCCCAACCACTTCGTGCTGGTCGCTGAAGCCGAGGGTGCGGTGCAGGCCGGCGTGCTGGCCTCTGGGTTTCCGACGGCGCCCGCCGCAGTGCGGCTGCAGTGGTGCGGCGTTCCGTCCGCCTCCACCCCGCTGTATCTGGCGGCGTTGAGCTGGGTGGCCACCAGCGCGCCAGACGTGCGGCAGCTGATCAGCGTGGTGCGCGAGGACCACGCTGATCAGGTGGCCTTCCTGACAGCCGCCGGGTTCCGCAACGCCCACCAGTCGTGGGGTGCCCACCTGGCGCTGCCCGACCTGGACCTCACCCGGTATGACGCGCTGGAGGAGCGGCTGTATCTGGCGGGTTACGAGACCGAGCGGCTCGCGTGGCCCGCCCCGGCCGCCGATCTGGCCAGCCTGTACCGGCTGTGGGAACAGGGCGTGCAGGACGCGCCCCGCAACCCCACCACCACGCCGGATCCGCTGAGCCCCGAGACATTCCGCAGCCAGTTGCAGCAGGAGGTGGTATTTCTGGTGCGCTGGAAGGGGCAGCCGGTGGCCAGCACCCGCCTCACTCCCACCGGTGACAGTGTGGACACCGAACACACCGTGGTGGACCGCGCGCACCGGGGCCGGGGGCTCGCCACGGTGGTGAAGGCCGCCTCGCTCGGCTGGGCCCGGGCGGAAGGGTACACCCGGGCCAGCACCGGAGGCAGCGTGGCCAACCTGCCGATGCTGCGGGTCAATCAGCGGCTCGGGTACCGGCCGGAACCGATGTGGCTCACCTGGGTCCGGCCGCTGGACATGACCGAGCAGGGCTAGGGGCGGCCCGGCGTGTCGGCCGGAAACTGCATCACGAATTCCGCGCCGCCCTGCGGATGGTTGCGCGCCTCGATGTGCCCGCCCTGCGCCTCCACCAGCGCGCGGGCAATGGCCAGCCCCAGACCGCTGCTGGCCCGGCCCTGATCGTCGGTGTGGCGGGTGCGGCTCGCCTCGGCCCGGAAGAACCGCTCAAACGCCCGCGACAGGTCACCGCTCTGGAAGCCTGGACCGTGGTCGCGCACCCGCAGCACCACCCGCTGACCCTCCTGGCCCGCCTGCAGATCGAGCGGCCCCGGCGCGGCGTACCGGAGCGCGTTGTCGATCAGGTTGTTGAGCACCTGGGTCATCCGGTCCGGGTCCGCGTGGAACGGCACCGGTCCGGGCGCGTCCAGGGTCAGCTGCACCCCGGCAGCCCCGGCGCGGCCCCGGTGCGCGTCCACCGCTGAACGCAGCAGCAGGGCGGCGTCCAGCGGTTGCATGTTCAGGCTCATGGCGCCGCTCTCGGCCAGCGAGAGGGTCCGCAGGTCGCTGACCAGTCGGGCCAGCAGCAGCACCTCACCGTGCAGCCGCGCCAGCCCCGCCTCGTCCGGCGAGACCAGCCCGTCCTGCATTGCCTCAATCTCGCTGCGCAGCACCGCCAGCGGGGTGCGCAGGTCATGGGCGATGTCAGCCACCAGCCCGCGTCGCCACGCTTCCTGCCGGGCCAGCCTTGTGGTCAGGGCATTGAAGGTCAGGATCAGGGTCTGCACCTCGTCGGCACGCGGCGGCACCGGCACCTGCACGCCGCGCTCGCCAGCCTCCAGCCGCCGCGCCGCCTCGGTCAGCGAGGAGAGCGGCCGGGTGATCTGCCGGGTGACGCCCGCCGCCACGACGCTGGCCAGCCCGGCGATCAGCAGCCCGGCCCGCACCGCGCTGCTGGTGATCTGCTGACCGGCGGTGCGCGCCGGCGTGGCGTCCAGGCTGGTCGGGCTGAGCTGCTCCTGGCGCAGCACCCGAAACACTGAGCCCACCGTCAGGAAACTGGTGAGCGCCACCGCCAGCACCGCCACCAGCACAAAGGTGCGGGTCAGGCGCGCCCGCAGGCCGGTGGGACGCCGCCGGTGGCGACGGGCCGCCCGCTTGCGCTCGCGCCGTTCCTCCCTCATGCCCTCAGCCGGTAGCCCACGCCGCGCACCGTCTCCAGCTGCGCCCCGCAGGACCCCAGCTTGCGGCGCAGGTTCTTGACGTGGGCGTCCACGGCGCGCTCGTCGGTGCCGCGCTCCAGGCCGCCCAGCGCGGAGAGTAGCTCGGTGCGGGTGCGCACGTGACCCTCCTCGCGGGCCAGCGCCGAGAGCAGCCGCAATTCGGCCACCGTCAGGTCCAGCGGCTCCGGGCCGCAGTGCGCCTCGAACGCGGCCAGATCCAGCCGCAGCTCACCCACCTGAAAGCGGGTGGGCTGCGGCGCGCTGCCCTGGGCCCGGCGCAGCACCGCCCGTACCCGCGCCACCACTTCGCGCGGGCTGTACGGCTTGACCACGTAGTCGTCGGCCCCGATGCCCAGGCCCACCAGCCGGTCCACCTCCTCGTCGCGTGCCGTGAGCATGATGATCGGCACCTCTGACTCGGCGCGCACCCGCCGCGCCACCTCCAGGCCGTCCATCTCCGGCAGCATCAGGTCCAGCAGCAGCAGGGCCGGGCGCGCCGCGCGCCACAGTTCCAGGGCGCGCAGCCCGCTGCCGGCCCGCTCGGTGTGGTAGCCCTCGCGCCGCAGGTACTGCTCCAGGATGTCGGCCAGGCGCGGCTCGTCCTCCACGATCAGGATGGTCTGGGACATAGTGATCTCCTGTGGACCATCCTGACAGACGATGGCAGCGTTACGAGCGCTCTGGAGCGGCCGACGCGGTCGGGTCGCCCAGGGTACGCCGGAGCGCCTCATACTGCTCGGCGTCGATCTCGCCGCGGGCATAGCGCTCGCGGGCAATGTTCAGCGCGCCGTCGCTGAAGAAGCGGTCCCGTCCACGCCGCAGCTTCTCGCTCCAGTCGCCGTCGTCCTTGCTGGCGTCCGTCTGCGCCTCCCAGCCGTCGTCCGTTGCCCGCTCCCATCATCATCCGGCGTTCGCGCCAGTGCCGGCGGCCCCGGCCCCGGAAGAACAGCACCGCGCCGCCGATCAGCAGCAGCGGCAGCAGGAAGCCGGGGCCGCCGTGGTCGTGGGGGGCGTAATAGCCGGCCGGGTAGCTGGGCACGGCCTGGGTCTGGAAGGTCTGGGCGGGCGGGTTGTTGATGATGACGTCCATGTGTTCACTCCTGTGCCGGGCGGAATCCACTGCCCTGCGTGCATGCAAGGTAGGCCGGACCCTGTGAAGGCCGCTGGGAGCCTGTGTGAATTCTGTGTGAACGGCAGCGAGGTAGGCCACAAGTGCGCGGGGTGAGCACCGGCGAGCGCGCTACGCTCGGCGCATGATGCTGTTCGGGGTCTTTCTCCTGGGGGTGGTCGCGGTGCCGATTGCCGGGCTGCTGGGTCTGCTGGTTCACTGGCTCACCCGGGGCCGGCCTGGTCATACCGCTGTGCTGATGGCGGCCGTCGCTGTTCCGTTCATCCTGGTGGGCCTGACCGGCGCCGCCATGATCGTGCCGCTGTTCTGGCGCAGCGACAGTGACGCCGACACCGGCTGGTCCGACCTGTTCCGGACCCCGTTGGGCGGCGGATACTACGCCACGCGCATCGACACGACCGAGGGGCCGGCCTACCTGGATCAGGCGGGGCGGGGGGGGACCTCCATGAGCCCCGAGAACGAGGTGCGGCGCTTCGGCTGTCTGAAGGGGCAGGCATTCCTGCAGATGGGCGAGGGGTACATCGTGGTCCACGCCCAGGCCCGGTCGCTGCAGCCCCTGCCGGACGAGGTCCAGTTGCGCCGAACGCTGGGCGTGTCGGCGGGCCAGCCGCTGCCCTGGCTGTCCGAGGATGACTTCTATGACCGCTGTTCCCCCAAGCCGGACACGCTTCTGGACCGGGTCTGGGACACTGGGCTGATCGTGCTGGTGCTGGCGCTGCTGCTCGGCCTAGTCGGCGGGGTGATCTGGGTTCGCCTCCAGCCGCCTGCCCTGCATAGGGTGCCGCCCCCCCGCTGGCCCCAATAGCCTGATACTCTGAAGTACGGTGCCGCGCACCGTGCTTTTTTTTGCCGTCACTCCGGTGGCAGCGTGGAGGCCAATACCGAGTGCGTGGCTGGTGGGAGCATCAATGCCTGGAATCGCAATCATCGGGGCGCAGTGGGGAGACGAGGGCAAGGGCAAGATCACCGACTTCCTGGCCCCTCAGGCCGAGTTCGTGGTGCGCTATCAGGGCGGCGCCAACGCGGGCCACACCGTCACGGCCAAGGGCCAGACCTTCAAGCTCAACCTGCTGCCCAGCGGGGTGCTGCACCCGGGCGCCGTGAGCGTGCTGGGCGACGGCATGGTCATCGACCCGATGAAGTTCATCGAGGAGCGCGACAACCTGCTCGCGGCCGGTCTGCAGCCGGACCTGCGCATCTCGGACCGCGCGCATCTGGTGCTGCCGCATCACAAGTACGTGGACGGCCGCAAGGACTTCGTGGGCACCACCGGGCGCGGCATCGGTCCGGCCTACGCGGACCGGGCGCGGCGGGTGGGCATCCGGTTCGGCGACCTGCTGGACGAGGCGGTGCTGCGCGAGCGGGTGGAGCGGCTGCTGGAAGCCAAGCCCAACAGTACCCGTGACGCCGGCTGGACCGACGTGGACGCGGCCCTGAAGGATCTGGCGCCCATCCGCGAGCAGCTGTCGCCGTTTGTCCACGACACCGGAGCGCAGCTGCGCGAGGCGGTCAAGGCCGGGCGCAACGTGCTGTTCGAGGGCGCGCAGGCCACCCTGCTGGACCTGAACTACGGCACCTACCCCTTCGTGACCAGCAGTCATCCCACTGTGGGCGGCATCATCGTGGGCACCGGCGTGAGCCACAAGGCCATCAACCGGGTGTACGGCGTGGCCAAGGCCTTCAACACCCGGGTGGGACACGGCCCCTTTGCCACCGAGGTGTTCGGGGAGATGGAGCAGCGGCTGCGCGGCGACGGCTCTCAGCCGTGGGACGAATTCGGCACCACCACCGGGCGCGCCCGCCGGGTGGGCTGGCTGGACCTGGCGCTGCTCGGCTACGCGGTGGACGTGAACGGCATGGACGGGCTGGTCATCAACAAGATGGACGTGCTGGCCGGCATCGATACCCTTAAGGTCTGCGTGGCCTACGGCAGCGAGGGCCAGCCGGTCTACCGCGAGATGAAGGGCTGGAGCACCACCGAGGGGGCCGTCAGCCGCGCCACGTTGCCCAAGGAGGCGCAGGCCTACCTGGACCTGATCGAGGAGACGGTGAACTGCCCGGTGGTGATCTTCTCGGCCGGCCCGGCCCGCGAGCAGACCTACGGTGAGGTGAGCTGGTCCTGAGAGCGGCGCGGGAGAGCGGGGCGGCACTGCTGCAAGACAGACAGTCTGGAGGGCGCCGGGCTTCTACACTCTCCTTCATTCAAGGAGGACCCCGCCTGTGACCCTGCCACTCGATACACTAGAAGGTATGCCCATTCCCAACACCAATGAGGCCCTGAACCCCACGGCAGACGCCACCGGCCTCGCCGACCTGACCGGGCAGTGGCTCAGCCTGATCGGGGAAGACCCGCAGCGCGAGGGCCTGATCAAGACGCCCGAGCGGGTGGAGAAGGCCTGGCGCTTCCTGACCGGCGGCTACCGTCAGACGCTGGCGGAGGTGGCCGGCGACGCGGTCTTCCAGGCGGAAGGCAGCGAGATGGTGGTGGTCAAGGACATCGAGTTCTACTCGATGTGCGAACACCACATGCTGCCGTTCTATGGCCGCGCCCACATCGGCTACATTCCCGGCAACCAGATTCTGGGTCTGTCCAAGTTTGCCCGCATCACGGACCTGTACGCCCGCCGGCTGCAGGTGCAGGAGCGCCTGACCACCCAGATTGCGGAGGCGGTGCAGGAACTGTTGCAGCCGCAAGGTGTGGCGGTGGTGCTGGAAGGCATCCACCTGTGCATGGCCATGCGCGGCGTGCAGAAGCAGAACAGCACCACCACCACCAGCGCCATGCGCGGCACCTTCAAAAGCGATCAGCGCACCCGTGCCGAGTTCATGAGCGCCATTCAGACGCGGCTGGGTCAGCGCTGACCCCGGACCTCAGGGGAGCAGCCGGCTCAGCTGAGTCAGCCCGCTGACCGCACCCCTGCCTGGCTGAAGCAGGACGCTGCGGCTGTCCTGCACCGCTGCGCCGGCGGGGCCGCCGTAGCTAAAATCGGCCGTCCCATTGTCCAAGAATCGGAACAGTGCGGGCGCAGCGTTCATGGCACAGCCGCCCATGATGCTGCGCCCGTCGGCCTGCAGGGCCAGAGAAGTGGGCTGGTCCGCCGGGGCGGTCACGGTCAGGTCCGGCGAGGCGTGGAAGGTGCTGTCGGGCGCGCCGTCCGGGGTCAGCTGCCACAGGGCACACACCTGAGCGGCGCCCACCTGGACCGTTCCGGCCAGCAGCGCCTGACCGCCGGGCCGCAGCAGCGCGGCATGCACGGTCGCTGCCGGGTCGTCGAGTCGGGTGACGCCGGCCGCGCCGAAGGTCGGGTCCGGTGCGCCGCTGGCCGTGAACCGTACCACGGTGGGCTGGCCTCCCTGGTCGCCGCTGCGGCCGGCGGCCAGGAAGCGGCCGTCCGGCAGGGTCGTCAGCGTTTCCAGCCGGGCCGCTGGTCCCAGGTCCAGCACGCGCTCACCCTCCACGCCGAAGCTGGCGTCCGGCTGACCGTCCGGCAGCAGCGCCCGTACCACAAACGCGCTGCCCTGGCTGCCGCCGATCAGCACTCGGCTGTCCGGCTGGACCGTCAGGGCGCGGGCGTCGCCCGGCCACTCCAGAAACAGCGTGCCGGGGTACCCCGCATCCGCTCCGTTCCCGAAGCTGGGGTCCGGCTGACCGCCCGGGAGCAGCCGCTGCAGGAACAGGAAATTGTCGTTGCTCAGGTCGGGCAGCGGGCTCCTGGGGAGGCTGGCCCGGCCCAGCAGCAGGACGTCGCCGTCCGGCTGCACGGCCACGCTCAGCGCGGTGTTCGCTGCAGAGAAGGACAGTGCGGGCGCCTTGAAGCTGGCGTCCGGCTTGCCGTCCGGCAGCAGCCGCGCCACGAAGAACTTCTGAGGCTGCTCGTCAGGTGGGGCCGGTTCCACCCCGAAGCCCAGAATGCGGCCGTCCGGCTGCAGGGCGGTTACGCTGGCCGGGCGGCCAAACCCGCCGGTCTGGAAGGTCGGGTCCGGCCGGCCCGCTGTCGCCGCGACCGTCTCGGTACAGCGGATCACCGGATTGAGCCAGTCGGCGTGGTCGTGGTCGGCTCCGTCGCCCGCGTCGGTGACGCTCAGCGTGAGCGTGCTGGCCTGATCCAGCCGCACTGAGACGTTGCGGGCGGGACTGCGGCCGGTCAGGACCGGGCTGGTGTACCGGGGGACGCCATCTACGGCCACCTGAACCACCACCGATCCGTCATCGCCCACCTCATCATCCACCCCCACGCTGGCGCTGAAGGTGCAGCCCAGCTGTGTGGTGCTCTGCAGCGCGTAGTTCAGTTCACTGTGGGCATGCACGCCCAGGCCGGTCGCGGACCGCACACCGTTCACGGTGAGCGCGGCGCCGTCACCCTCGGTGCTGCTGCCGTTGCTGCGGTTGCGCTCAAAGGGACCGGAGCCGTTGCGGGCCGACAGCAGCGGCCCGTCCACCAGACTGATGCTGCCGGCGGCCAGCGTCAGGCGCTTCTGGCCCCCGGCCTCGGCCTTGTAGGTCCAGGGACGAGGTTCCGCTCCTGAAGGTGGCGGCGTGACAGGCTGACTGCAGGCGGCCAGCAGCAGCCCCAGCGCCACGCTCCAGCCGAGTGAGTTTCTGAGATGTGTTGTCATGGCCCTTCTCCTCGTGCGCTGCCGGATGGATATAGGCCCGGGGGCCAGAGGCGGCAGCGTCACCTGCGACAACCCGGACCCGGCCGCCTGCCGGGGGCAGGCCGCGTACGTCGGCGGGCACAGAAGGGGGAGGCCGCGCGGCGTTGGTCCACCCGGTGAAGACGCAGATCAGGAAGGGGAGGCTGTCAACCCCAGGATAGGAACAGTGAAAAGCATGAGGATGATCCCGCTCCGCAGCATTTCTTGAGCTGGGCTTGTGTGGAGGCCGGGCAGTTTCTCATGTGAGCGCTAAGCAGGCCAGAACAACGTGGGGGTCCAGGATCAGGGGCCTATCCCGGGCTGCAGTTCTGTGGCAATTACTGGCAGGTTTCCACGTCGCCCGGCATCAATCTGCGTCCGACAATCTGGGCCTGCAGGCGCACCGGCTGAATCAATACGTGATGGCTTTTCGATGATCACATGGATGACAGCGTGCAGAGCCTCAAGTTGGGCCGCTGGCCGATCACATCCGGAACGTGAGCTTCTCGAGCTCCGGGGGAGACATCCGCGGACGCTCTGGTGCACGGCCGTTCAAGTTCACAGCCCCTCACTCTTCAGCGGCCTGCGAGGTTCTCCTCGCCACGCACATGCTCGTCGAAGAAGGCCAGCACCCGGTTCCAGGCGTCCACGCTCGCCACCGCGTCAAAGGAGGGGCCGGCGTTGGCGAACGAATGCCGGGTGCCCTCGTAGATCCGGATGTCGTTGGGGATGCCCTCGTCGTCCAGTTCGGCCCGGAGCCGCTCGCCCTGCTGCCGGGTCACGTCCTGGCCAGGGTAGCTGCCCACTACCGGACAGCTGCGCCGCACCGCCTCCAGCGGCCTGGGGTTGAAGCCGTAATACGGCGCGACCGCCCGCACCCGGTCGTCGCTGCAGGCCAGCGCCACGGCCAGGCTGCCGCCCATGCAGAAGCCGATGGCGCCCAGCCGTGAAGCGTCCACGCCTTCCAGCGTACCCAGCACCCCCAGCGCCGTTCGGGTGTCGCGGATGCCCTGGTGCTCCAGGCTGTTCAGGAAGATGCCCGCCAGCATCCGGGTCATGCACACCGCCCGGTTCTGATCGGTGAACAGGTCCACCGCCATCGCCACGTAGCCGGCCTGGGCCATCCGGTCGGCGGCCCGCCGGATGTCGTCGCGCAGCCCGAAGATCTCGTGGATTACCAGCACGCCCGGATGCGGCCCGGCTCCCTGCGGGCGAGCGACGTAGGCCTGGAGGGTCCGCGACCCGGCCGCGAACGAGATCATCTGGTCCTGGGGCATACGTGAGCATAGCCCCGGCGGCGGGTAGCATGACCGTATGGTTCCTGACGCTGCCCCGGCTCCGCCGCTCGCTGACCTGACCCTGCTTGACTGGCGGCGCCGGCTGGCCGACCTGTACGCCGAGGTCCGTGCCGGGTACGCCACGGACCCGGCGGCCGCCCACGCCCACTGGCAGCGGGTGCGGGCGGAGCTGTACCGGCAGCATCCGCAGTCGCCACTGCCCCCGGAGCGCCGGTCGAGCTTCATGGACCTCCCGGTCTGGCCCTATGACCTGGCCTACGCCTTCGAGGCGCCGCTGCTGGGCGGGCTGCCCGAGGACGCGTTCGTGGTGCAGACCTCGGCCGGCCATGACCTGCCGCTGCGCCGACTGGGCCGGCTGCCCCTGCACAACGATTACCACGACCTGGGCACGCTGGACGCCTACTGGATCGAGGTGTACGGCGGCGGCCTGTTCATTCCGTTCCGGGACGCCAGCGCCGGCCACACCAGCTACGGCGGCGGGCGCTACCTGCTGGATACGGTCAAGAGTGCTGACCTGGGCAGCCGGGACAGACGGCTGATCCTGGACTTCAACTTCGCCTACCACCCGTCGTGCTTCCACGACCCGCGCTGGAGCTGCCCGCTGGCCCCACCACAGAACGTGCTGGTAGCGGAAATCCGTGCCGGGGAGCGGCTGTGAGCGGCAACCGCACCCTCACGGCCATTCCCGGCTTTCGGGTGGGCCACTGGACCGATCCGGTGGGCCGGACCGGCTGCACCGTGCTGCTGTGTCCGCCGGAGGGGGCGGTGGCCAGCGCCAGCTTCCTGGGCCCCAGCCCCGGCACCCGCGAAGGCGTGCTGCTGGCGCCAGACAAGAAGGTGGAGCGGGTCCACGCCCTGCTGCTCACCGGAGGCAGCGCGTTTGGGCTGGGCGCGGCCAACGGGGTGGTGCGCTGGCTGGAGGAGCAGGGCGTGGGACACCCCACCCCGTTCGCGCGGGTGCCGCTGGTGCCGGCCGCCGTGATCTACGACCTGGGCAGCGGCGACCCGCGCGCCCGGCCGCTGGACGAGCACGGGTATCGCGCAGCTCAGGAGGCCAGCAGTGACCCGGTGCCGCTGGGCCGGGTGGGCGCCGGCACCGGGGCCACCTGCGGCAAGTACCTGGGGCCGGGCCACACCGCGCCGGGCGGCCTGGGCAGCAGTTTCGTGACGCGGCACGGGGTCAGCGTGGGGGCGCTGGCGGTGGTGAACCCGATCGGCGACGTGCTGGATGAGGAGGGGCGGCTGCTGGCCGGGCCGGGCCAGGGACCGGGCGCCATGGCCTTCACACCCGGCGAGGTTGAGAGCACCACCCTGATCGCGGTGGCCACCGAGCATACGCTCAGCAAGGCGGATGCCAAGCGGCTCGCCGACGCCGCCCAGACCGCCCTGGCGCGGGTGATCCGGCCCAGCCACACCTTCTGGGACGGCGACAGCGCCTTCGTGCTGAGCAGCGGCACCCGGCCGCCGGCCGACGCGATGCTGCTCAGCGCCGTGGTGCAGGACGCGGTGGCCGCCGCCGTGATCGCCGCTGTACGTGTGTAAGATGCTCACATGAGTATCAGTTTGGCCGCCAACGGTATCCCGGACCTGTATGCGGTGCTGGAGCAGGAAGAGGCGCTGCCGCTGGACCACATCAAATGTCCGCTCAGCCCGCAGAGCCGCCCGGAGGTGGAGCGCGCCCTCGCGCTGCGCCCGGTGCTGCTGCATGGCTGGGGCCCGCCACGCTACTCGGTGACGCGCCCGGAGCTGCCGGAACCGGAACTGCTGCGAGCGTTGAGCGCCCGAAGCGGCACCCCTCACCTGTCGGTGCATCTGGACCCCGCGCCCGCGTTGGACGGGGCGTTGAGCGAGGCGGAGCTGCTGCGCCGGGTCGCGGCGCAGGCAGAGCAGTTGCGACAGCTGAGCGGCGTGCCGCTGCTGCTGGAGAATATGCCGTGGTATCCGTGGCGCCAGAAGCCCGGCTGGGGGGTGGACCCGGCCTTCATCCGGCGGGCGCTGGAGGCGGCGCAGGCGGGCCTGCTGCTGGACCTGGCCCACGCGCGGGTGGCCTGCTGGCACCTGGGCCAGGACGTGCAGGAGTACCTGCAGCAGCTGCCGCTGGAGCGGGTCCGGGAGATTCACGTGTCGGGGCCACGGCTGGAGCAGGACGGGCTGCGTGACCGCCACCAGCTGCTCTCGGAGGACGACTGGGCGCTGCTGGCCTGGACCATGGAGCGCGCCCCGGCCCTGACGTATCTGACCCACGAGTACCTGGCCGAGGGCCAGCCGGAACAGCTCCGGATTGAGCTGCAGCGGCTCGGCGGGCTGACGCGGTGAGCTACGTGCGGCAGCTGAGGGCGCTGGTCGGGCCGCGCCCGGTCAACTGGGTGGGGGTCTGCGCGCTGGTGCTGAACCACTCAGGTGAGGTGCTGCTGCAGCGCCGCACCGATACTGGCGGCTGGGGCACGCTGGGCGGGCTGTGCGAACTGGGCGAACGGCTGGACGACGCCCTGCGCCGCGAGGTGCAGGAGGAGGCGGGTATCCGGGTGCTGCAGGCCGAGCTGTTGACCGTCGTGAGTGGCCCGGAGACCTTTGTCCGGCTGCCCAACGGCGACGAGTTCTATCAGTACGCCGCCGTGTACCGTGTGAGCGACTGGACCGGCACCCCGATGGCCGACGGCGACGAGGGCAGCGAACTGCGGTTCTTCGCCCCGGAGCGGCTGCCGCAGGGGCTGGGGCCGGTGGACCGGCAGGCCCTTGCCCTGCTGCGCTAGGGGCTATGCGACCGGTCACATAAGCAAGCCTACGACCTGCTGACCGATAGCATGGAAACGTGGGCCTGAATAACCGCTGGATGGCTGAGTTTCTGCAAGATGTTGGAGAAGCCATTCCTGACCTCAGAGCGGATTTGAACCGCAGTAGGGGACGCTCCGGTCCTTTCACCATAGATATTCTGGCTGCCATTCAGGTGCGGGTGCAGCAACTCATCAGCCGCGGTGACATTGCCCAGTTGCGGCCATTTGTCGAAGCGCTTGATCTTCGTTATCAACCAGGTGACCGACGTCTACGTGAATTCAATGCAAACGTGGAGCAATGGTGGTTCGAAAGCTGGTCCTTCCGCGTTCGGGAAGGGCGGGTGTCCTGGCTTACCTTCACGCCCAAGCTGCGTCGTAGCTATAAGTCCTGGGTAGACAGCGCCCTTCACCTGCAGTGGGAGATCGTCTCCCCGCCTAACCCTTCAGACCTCCCTGACACGTAAGGCATCATGTTGAGCCGGGCCAGGGGGCACAGGTGTGGGGACTTTTCTCAGCGGCGCCTCCTGATGTCTGTGCAGCTGAGCGCGCCTGCGCAATTGCGGAGGCTTTAGGGAGCCACGCTCCAGCGTTCGAACCCGTCGTCGCCCACACTGATGAGCACGGTATCGCTGCCGCGCGTCTGCTGGGCCGCCACGGTGTTCCAGCCGGCCTTCAGGTCCATCTGGTAGCGGGTGGTTGGCGCAGCCGGGCAGCTCGACTGTCCCGTCACCCGGGTGGCGGCGCTGGCGTACACATACATGCGGTGGATAAGCCGCTGCGTCGTCTGGCCGCTGCTGCGGTCCTCGCTGATCAGCGGCACCCCGCTGGCGGGGCCACCGGTGGGAAAGGCGGTTAGCCGGTCCTGAACCCAGTAGCGGGCGGCGGGGACGCTGGCCGTGATCTGGCTGGTGCAGCCGGGCAACGCGGGCGCCACGCTCGGCCGAAGCACCCCGTCCAGCGCCGCGGCTTCGGGCAGCGGCAGGGTGAAGCGCCCTACCCGGTCCAGCGGCGCGCTCGTCAGCCGCTGGCCGTCTGGGTCCAATACAGCCACCGTGCCGGGGCCGCCGGTCCGGCCGTGGACCTCGCCGCGCACCTGACTGAGCGGGCGTTCGGCACAGGCGGTGAGCAGGACGGCCAGCAGCAGGAAGCGTCTGAGCATTCGGGCAGCATACTGCCGGCCCGGTGGGCGAACTGTCCTCAGTCCTGCGGCAGCTTGGCGATGCGCAGCCAGAACTCCTCGACCGACTTCACCACGTCGCTGTACTCGTGGTAATGCACCGGCTTGGAGATGTAGCTGTTGGCGTAGCGGTCGTAGCTGGCCACCACGTCCGCGTCGGCGGTGGAGGTGCTGAACACCACCACCGGAATGCGCTTCAGCTCGCTGTCGCCCTTGAGCGCCGACAGAAAGTCCAGGCCGTTCATGCGCGGCATGTTCAGGTCCAGCAGGATCAGGTCCGGACGCTGGGCCGCCGGGTGGTCGCCCTGCCCCCGCAGGAACTCCAGCGCCTCGATGCCGTCGGCCGCCACACTGATCTCGCTGACCATCTCCGTCTGTTTGAACGCTTCCCGGGTTAACATCACGTCCCCTGGATCGTCCTCGACCAGAAGAATATGGGCGGCTTGCAGTGTCATACCTTCATTTTATCAGTCCAACCGGTAGTCAAGAACATCATCTCACCTTGAGAATTGGATGTTGATTATGATAATCAGCCTCATTTAGCTGGGCCGTTCCATCATGTTGAGCATCATCTGATATTGAGGCGCGCCGCCCAGCATGTTCTGACCGCCGTCCACCGGCAGAATCGCGCCGGTGATGTAGCTCGCGGCGTCACTGACCAGGAACAGCGCGGCATTGGCGATGTCCTGCGGCACCCCGAAGCGGCCCAGCGGCACGGTGCGGGTGAACTGCTGCCGGGTGGCCTCGTCGGGGGCCAACCGGCGCATCCCCTCGGTGCCGTCAATCGGGCCGGGGATAATCGCGTTCACCCGCACGCCGCGCAGTCCCCACTCGATGGCCAGTACCTGGGTGAGCGCGTCCACGCCCGCCTTGGCCGCCACCACGTGCGCCTGCATCGGCACCGGCACCCCGTAGGCGCTGATGCTCAGGATGGAGCCGCCCGGCACCTGAAGCTGGGGCGCGGCCGCCTTGATGGTGTTGTAGGTGCCGAGCAGGTCAATGTCCACCACCGTCTTGAAGCCGTTGGGCGAGATGCCGTCCACCGGTGCCGGAAAATTGCCAGCCGCGCCGCACAGCACGATGTCGAAGCGGCCGAACCGGGCCGTGGCCGCCTCCACCGCGCGGCCCAGCGCCTCCACGTCGCGCACGTCGGCGCTGACGCCCAGCGCCTCACCGCCGGCGTCCTGAATGCCCTGGGCCGCCACCTGCGCCTTCTCCAGGCTGCGGCCCAGGATGGTCACGCGGCAGCCGTGGGCGGCGAAGCTCTGGGCGATGCCCAGGTTGATGCCGCTGCCGCCGCCGGTGATCAGGGCGTGTTTGCCGCGCAGCAGGTCGGGGCGGAAGGTGGAGTCGGCAGAAGCGGGCTGGGTCATGGGAATCCTTTCGGGTCAGGGAACTTCAGCGCTTCAGGACGCTGGCGAGCGCTTCGGGGGTCATGTGGTCGGCGTTCCAGTCCACGGCCATCATCAGGCTGTCCTGGTGCGGCAGTTCGGCGTTCAGCACCCGTTTGGTGCCTTCCAGCGCGGCGGCCGGCAGCCCGGCCAGCCGCCCGGCCAATTCTGCGGCACGCGCGTACAGCTGCTCGGGGGTGTCGTGCAGCTCGGTCACCAGCCCGATCTGCCGGGCCGTCGCCGCGTCCAGCGGTTCGCCGGTCAGCGCCAGCTGACGCGCCCAGCCCTGGCCCACCAGCCGGGGCAGCCGCTGCAGGCCGCCCAGGTCGGCCACGATGCCCAGCCGCACCTCCGGCAGGCTGAAGCGGGCCGCTGCGCTGCCCAGCCGCAGGTCACAGGCGAGCGCCAGTTCCAGCCCGGCCCCGATGCACCAGCCGTCCACCGCCGCGATCACCGGGAATGGCAGCCGGGCCAGCCCCTCGATGCTGGCGTGCATCGGGGCCACCAGCGCCCGGAAGCGCGCGCGGTTGCCCAGTGCCCCCTCCAGCCCAGCGGCGGTGGCCTTCACGTCCAGGCCCACGCTGAACTGCTCCTTGCCGCGCACCACCAGCGCCCGGACGCCCTGCAGCTGGGTGAGCGCCTGCGGCATCTCCTGCCAGAACAGTGGGCCCAGCGCGCTTTTGGGCGCGGTGATGGTCAGGGTGGCGACCTCACCCGTGCGGGTGAGACTCACGGTCTCAAAGTTCATGGACCGAGTATAACCATAGCCTCCGGGGCCACGGCCTCAGCCGAGCTCGTGGTACTGCCCGCGGAAGTACACCAGCGGATCGTCGTCGGTGTAGCGGCTGTACTCCACCTCCGCGATAAAGAGGGTGTGGTCGCCGGCGTCCACCGTCTGGGTTTTCAGGCACACCAGCTGGGCCACCGCGCCGCTGACGAGCGGCAGGCCCTCGTGCAGCATCCACGGCACCGGGGTCTGCGAGGGGCGGCCCGCAAAGTGATCGCTCAGCGAGCGCTGATGGCAGCTCAGGATGTTGACTCCGAAGCGCTCCTCCTGCTCCAGCACGGCGTGCATGCTGGCGTGCTTGTCCACGCTCGCCACGATCAGCGGCGGCGTCAGGCTCACCGACATGAAGGCGCTGGCGGTCATGCCCCGGTACTCGCCCCCGTGTGCGGCGGTCAGGATCGTCACCCCGCTGGCGAAGCGGCCCAGGGTCTGGCGGAATTCGTGAGGAGGAATCGACATGCGGGCAGTGTATACGGGCGCGGCGAACCGGATGGTGGCCGCTGTTCAGCCTTCTTCCATCGGATAGTCGCGGGTGGCGTTCACGGCCAGCCGGATCAGGTAGCCGTAGAACACCCCCACCGCGCCAAAAATCAGCCAGCCGGGCAGGTTCCCGATGCTGGCCATGTCCACCAGCGTGCGCGGCGAGAAGCTCACGTCCTTGGACCGCACAATGTCCAGTTTGGCGAGCCAGGCCATCAGCACCGCGGCGTAGATCCACAGGTAGTTGCGCCGCAGCCGCCAGCCGAGCGAATCCCAGCGGCTCATCGGGCTGCGCGGGCGCCCCAGCTCGGCCAGCAGCAGCTGATGCCAGCCGGGGTCCACCCGGTCGCCCAGCATCGCCGGATAGAAGAAGCGTTCCATCAGCCGCACCCGGTGGTGACTGATCTCGAAAATGCGGAAGCGCCGCGCCTCCAGATGCAGAAAGAAGTAGTCCATAAACATGGCGAACAGGAACGTGGCGTGGCTGTTGCTGTTGTCGCCCAGCGCGAAGCTCGCCAGACCGGCCGTGGTCACGATGGCCCAGTTGGTGGTCATGTCCAGCCGCTGGCGGTAGGCGGTGGTCTTGCCCACCTCGGCGCGGTACAGATGGATCAGGGCGTTGGCGGTGTTGGTGCTGTAACTGGCTTCGGTCATCGCCTTCTGGACTGCCGCACCGGTCATGCCTTCAGCGTAAACCCTGACACGGCGCGCCGGCTTCAGAGTGGATACACTCGCCGGGTGCCTGACCCCGCTGCCGTGCGCCCGCTGCTGCTCTCGTGGTTCGACCGGCATGCCCGCGCGCTGCCGTGGCGCCTGACCCGCCCGGACGGCCGCCGTGACCCCTACCGGGTCTGGATCAGCGAGGTGCTGCTGCAGCAGACGCAGGTGGCGCGCGGGCTGGTGTACTTCGAGCGTTTCCTGACGGCCTTCCCGGACGTGGAGCGGCTGGCCGCCGCCCCGGAAGAGGCGGTGCTGAAGGCCTGGGAGGGCTGCGGGTACTACGCCCGGGCCCGCAACCTGCACCGGGCGGCCAGGGAAATGGCGGCCTCGGGCATGCCCACCACCCACCAGGGCTGGCTGGCGCTGCCGGGCGTCGGGCCGTATACGGCGGCGGCAGTGGCGTCGCTGGCGTTTGGGGAGCGGCAGGCGGTGATGGACGGCAACGTGCGGCGGGTGCTCAGCCGCCTCTCTGGCGTCCGGGAGCCCACCGACCGCTGGGCCCAGCAGCAGGCGGACGTGTTGCTGGACCCCCAGCGGCCCGGCGACTGGAACGAGGCGCTGATGGACCTGGGCGCCACCATCTGCACCCCGAAAAGCCCCAGATGCGCGGTCTGTCCGCTCCAGACGCATTGCGCCGCCTTCGCCAGCGGCGATCCGGCCCAGTACCCGGCTCCGAAAAAGCGGGCGGCCGTGCAGGTGACCGTGGCGGTGGCGCTGCTGATCGGGGACGGGGAGCAGGCGTATCTGGAGCAGCGAACCGGCACCCTGCTGGGCGGGCTGTGGGGCCTGCCGCTGGAGGAGGTGCGGGATGTGGACGTGGCCGGCGCGCTGAACCGGTTGCAGCAGCGGCTGAACGCCACGGAGGCCGAGTGGCTGGGCGTGGTGAACCACACCATGACCCACCGGCAGATTCAACTGCGGGTGTATCGGGCGCAGGCGGCCAAGCCGCTGACCGCTGTGGGCGGGCGCCCCCTGTCGCGGCTGGACCACAAGGCGCTGGCCCTGCTGGCCGCGCCCCAGCCGGCCCTGTTCGCCGGGTGAGGGGCGCATTGAGCGGTTGAAGTATCTGCTGCCCCTCCGCCCGGCAACCGAAAGCGGAGGGGCGGCCGGGCATGATTCTCCCGGCCTCCCCTCCGCGCCTGACCTTCAGAACTCCAGTTCGGTGCGGGCGCGTTCCCAGTCGCTGGCCTTGTTGATCTCCGTGATGTCGTCCTCGCTCAGCGTCAGGTTCACGGTGCCGAGCAGGTCGTCCAGCTGCGCCACGCTGTTGGCGCCGATGATCGGGGCGGTCATGGCCGGGGTGGACAGCAGCCACGCCAGCGCCACCTGGGCCGGCTTGGCGTCGTGGCGCTGCGCCACCGTCTCCAGCGTCTCTACCACGTCGAAGTTGCGGTCGCTGAAGCGGCGTGCGGCGTTCTCGTCGGCCCGCACGCTCTCGGGCAGCGGCTGACCGCGCTTGTACTTGCCGGTCAGCATGCCGCCGCCCAGCGGGCTCCACGGAATCACGCCGATGCCGTACTCCACGCACACCCGCTGCAGCTCACGCTCGAAGTTGGCGCGGGTGGGGGTGAGCAGGCTGTACTCCGGCTGAATGCTGACAAAGCTCTCCAGCCCCTTGCGGTCGCTGGTCCACAGCGCCTGCATCAGTCGCCACGCGCTGTAGTTGCTGCAGCCGATGTACCGCACGTAGCCGCGCTGCACCAGTTCGGTGAAGGCCGAGAGGGTCTCCTCGATGGGCGTCTGGTTGTCGATGGCGTGCGCCTGATACAGGTCAATGTGATCGGTCTGCAGGCGGCGCAGGCTGTCCTCGCAGGCCTTGATGATCCAGCGCCGCGACAGCCCCTCGCGCTGATGTATGCTCTTGCGGCCTTCTGCGCCGCGCTCGCCCATCGCGCCGCGCACCTTGGTGGCGATCACGATGTCGTCGCGGTTGCCGCGCGCCTTCATCCAGCGCCCGATGATCTCCTCCGACACGCCGCCCGGATTGCCGGCGGTCCAGGTGGTGTAGATGTCGGCGGTGTCGATGAAGTTGCCGCCCGCCGCGTAATAGCGGTCCATGATCTGCTGAGACGTGGCTTCGTCGGCGCTCCAGCCGAACTGCATGCTGCCCAGGCCGATCGGGAAGAGGTGCAGGCCGCTGCGGCCCAGTTTGCGGTACGTGGTCATGCGTGTCCTCCGGTGCTGCGGTAGTAAGTGATCTTGTGGTCGATGGTGCTCAGGGCGTGTTCCAGCTCGGCGATGCGCGCCCGCACCTGAGCCTTGTGCGCTTCCAGCAGCGCCAGCCGCGCGTCCACGGTGTGTGGACCCTCGCTGGCCAGAGCGGTGAAGGCCTGCAGCTGCCGGATGCTCATGCCGGTGGCCCGCAGGCACGACAGGAAGCCCACCCGGTGCAGGTCCTGCGGGTGGTAGCGGCGGTGCCCGCTGGAATGCCGGCTGACCGGCTCCAGCAGCCCGATGCGCTCGTAATAGCGCAGCGTATCGGGGCTGAGGCCGGTGGAACGGGCGGCCTCCTGAATGCTCAGCTCTGACGGCATCAGCTCGGGCATGGCTTCAGCATGCAACCTGGAGTGCACTCCAGGTCAAGCTGCGGGCGGCTTGGTCAAGCGTGAAGTGTTCCGGACACGCGTGGCTGTGTGGACAGTGGCGGCGCGCAGACGGCTGCCTTGCGCCACCATCGAAGGCGCGGGCAGACGCTAGAGTCCAAAAAGACCTGCCAGGGCTGCGGCCCGGCGCCTGCCGTTCCCCATTTCCGGATTCCCTGACAGGAGCTCACTCATGAACAACGACATTGCCGCGCAGCATCCCGACGCGCAGGGCCAGCTGATGGCCCATGCGGTGGATGCCTGTGTCCATTGCGGCTTCTGCCTGCCGGCCTGCCCCACCTACACCCTGCTGGGCGACGAGATGGACAGCCCGCGCGGACGCATCGTGCTGATGAAGAGCGTGCTGGAGGGAGAGCTGCCGCTGCTGGACGCGGCCCCGCACCTGGACCGCTGCCTGGGCTGCCTGGGTTGTGTCACCGCCTGCCCCAGCGGCGTGCCCTACGGCGAGCTGATCAGCGGCTTCCGCGGCTGGGCCGAGCCGCAGCGCCGCCGCCCGGTGATCCAGCGGCTGACCCGCTCGGCCGTGCTGACCATGCTGCCGCGCCCGGCCCTGTTCCGCGCGGGGGCCACGGTCGGCAAGTATGCCAAGCCGCTGGCCCCGCTGCTGCCGCAGGCCCTGCGCGCTCCTCTGGACCTGCTGCCCAGTGCGGTCCAGCCGGCCCAGCCGCTGCCGGCCTTCACGCCGGCGCACGGCCCGAAGCGCGGCCGGGTGGCGTTCCTGGAGGGGTGCGCCCAGCAGGTGCTGACGCCCAACTTCAACGCGGCCACCGTGCGGGTGCTGAGCCGCAACGGCATTGAGGTGGTGGTGCCGCCCGGGCAGGGCTGCTGCGGGGCCGCCGCCATGCACACCGGAGCGCGGCCACTGGCGCTCCAGCAGGCCCGCCGTAACCTGGACGCCTTCGACCCGGCCGGCGTGGACGCCATTCTGAGCAACGCCGCCGGCTGCGGGGCGGGCCTCAAGGAATACCCGATGCTGCTGGCCGGCGAGCCGGAGGAGGGGCAGGCCCGGCGGCTCGCCAGCAAGGTGCAGGACATCAGCGTGTACCTCGCGGAGCTGAGCGCGGCGGGCGGGCTGGAGCCGTTCATGCCCACCACCCGGCCGCTGCGGGTGGCCTACCACGACGCCTGCCATCTGGCGCACGCCCAGGGCGTGAAGGCCGAGCCGCGCGCCCTGATTCGCAGCATTCCGGGGGTGGAACTGCTGGACATTCCGGAAGGTGACCTGTGCTGCGGCTCGGCCGGCACGTACAACATCGAGCAGCCGGACCTGGCCGGGCGGCTGGGCGACCGCAAGGCCAGGAATGTGCTCTCGGTGCGGCCAGACATCGTGGTGAGCGGCAACGTGGGCTGCCATACCCAGCTGCAGAGCCACCTGACCCGGCTGGGCAGCCCCGTTCGGGTGATGCACACCATCGAACTGCTGGACCTGGCGTACCGGGGCGAGCTGTGACGGTCAGCGGCCCGGCCCGGCCCGGGGCCCCGGACCGGGCCGGGCTGGCCCGTGACCTGACCCGCCTGCTGGGGGACGGCAAGGTGCTGAGCACGCTGGGTGAGCGGCTGAACTACCGCTACGACGCCATCCAGTTTGGGGCCACGCCGCTGGCGGTGGTGCTGCCGGAGAGCACCGCCGACGTGGTAGCGGCGGTGCGGGCCGCGCGGCAGGCCGGGGTGCCGATTGTCGGGCGCGGGGCCGCCAGCGGCCTGAGCGGCGGAGCGGCCCCGGCCCAGGAAGGGCTGGTGATCAGCTTCACCCGCATGACCCGCCTGCACATCGATCCGTTGCGCCGCGAGGCCCGCGCACAGCCGGGCGTGGTGACGCTGCAGGTGAGCGAGGCGGCGCGGCCGCACGGGCTGGTGTACCCGCCGGACCCGGCCAGCTTCCGCACCAGCACCATCGGCGGTAACCTCGGCGAGAACGCGGGCGGCCCGATGTGCTTCAAGTACGGGGTCAGCGGCGACTACGTGAAGGCGCTGGAATTTGTGGACGCGGACGGTGAGGTGCACCGGCTCACCCGCGACGCCTACGACTTGGCGGGCCTGCTGATCGGGTCGGAGGGCACGCTGGGCCTCGTCACCGAGGCGACCCTGCGGCTCACCACGCCCGCGCGCTACACCCGCACCCTGATGAGTCACTTCGCGGAGGTGGGGCAGGCGGCCGAGGCGGTGAGTGCCGCGATTGCCGGCGGCGCGGTGCCGAGCAAGCTGGAATTCATGGACCGGGCCTGCGTGAACGCCGTCGAGGACTACCTGCAGATCGGGCTGCCCCGCGAGGCGGGCGCGGTGCTGGTGGTGGACACCGACGGCGACGATCTGGAGACGGTGGAACATGAACTGGAGCTGGTGGAGCAGGCCTGCATGCGGGCCTGCGGCACCGTGCGCCGCGCCGCCGATGAGGCCGACAGCGCGGCGCTGTGGCGGGCGCGGCGCAGCGTGTCGCCTGCGCTGGGGCGCATCCGGCCGCAGCGCATGAACGAGGACATCGTGGTGCCCCGCAGCGTGCTGCCGGACGTGGTGCGCGAGATCGAGCGGCTGGGACAGGCGTCGGGGCTGCATATGGTGCAGTTCGGGCACATCGGAGACGGGAACCTGCATCCCAACATCCTGTTCGACCCGCGTCAGGATTCACCGGAGGCGGTGCATCAGCTGGCCCATGAGGTGGCGCGGGTGGCAATCCGCTACGGCGGCGTGCTGAGCGGCGAGCACGGCATCGGCAGCATGAAGGTGGCGTTCATGCAGGAGGCGGTGGACCCCACGACCCTGGCGGCGCTGTGGGACGTGAAGCGGGCGCTGGATCCGGGCATGGCGCTGAATCCCGGCAAAGTCCTGCCGCAGCCGGAGGCCAGTGATGCTTGAGATCTCCGCCGACGATCAGGTCTGCACCGCCAGCGCCGAGACGCCCCTGCTGGACATCTGGGCGGCGCTGCCGATCGGGCTGTATCCGCCGTTTCCGCCGGTGGAGCTGCCGGGCGGCCTGGGCGGTCTGGTCACGCGGGGCGGGTTTGCCCAGACGTTCTTCTTTGGGGCCGAAGTGTTGGGTCTGAGTTTCCGTGCTCCCAGCGGCCGGCTGATCCGGGCCGGGGGACGGGTGGTCAAGAACGTGCAGGGCTACGACCTGACGCGGCCGTTCGTGGGCAGCTTCGGGCTGCTGGGTGAGGCGCAGCAGGTCACGGTGCGGCTGCGTCCGGGGCTGGGGTACGCCCACCACGCCCGCCCCGGCACCCTGGACCAGCCCCCGGAGGCGCTTCCCCGCTTCCTGTGGCAGGACGGGTCCATGCTGCACGCGGTGCACTTCGGCCATGTCCGTGAGGTGGAGCGGGTGATGGCCGCCTTCGGGGGAGAGCCCGTGGACGGTTCGCTGGACTACCGCGCCGCGTTCCCTGCCGGCATGGGCGTGGGCGAGCACGGTCCGCTGTGGGACCTGCGCTACCGCTGGGCCGATGGCCGGGAGGCGCCGGAGGTGCCGGCCCTGTTCCGGAAGGTCGCTGCCGCCCTGTAAAGCCAGAGGGTGGACGGGGAAGTCGTGAGTCGGCACGGACCCGTGCCTCGGCCCGAAGTTCAGCCGTATTTTGCCTTGTGCTCGGCCTGCAGCCGCCGGTACTCCGGATTGGCGCGGGCCTCGTCCCACTTGGCCTTGAAAATGCGGGCAGCCTCGGCCTTCTCCGGGTCCTCCGGGCTGCGCGGCAACTCGTCACGACCGTGGGCGCCGCTGCGGCCCTTCTGTTCCTCCGGGACGGGACCGTCGTACTTTTTGCCGCCCCGGTGGTTGGCGTAGCGGCGGGACCGGGTGTAGCCCATCTGAATGAACTTGCGGGCCATGTCCGCGCCCACCAAGTCGCCCGCCTCCAGATACGCGAGAAACATCCGGTACAGCGTCTCGCTGCTCTCGCGGGCGAGTTCCGGGGTGCGGAAGCGCCAGTGCGGCAGCAGCTCACTCTTGTATGGCTGCACCAGCAACACGCCCTGCTCACCCACGCCCACCCGGTACAGTTCCGGATGGGCCCGCAGGTCGAGCCGGGCGTAGTCGAGGCTGTAATCAAACTTGGCCATACAGGAGGGGTGGTCTCAGGCCAGCTTCAGCGTGGCTGGAGCTGGCGCTTGCAGCGGGTGCAACGGGACTTGGTGAGGGTGCTGGGCCACACCTCCCGCCAGGGCTTCCAGCGGCCCGGCCACGTGTTCTGATCAGCAATCAGGCTGCGCGGATGGGCGCGAAATCGCCAGACCGCGCCGCAGCGGCAGGAGACGGTGTTCAGCAGAGCGGCCGATATGCCTGAGCAGGGCACGGCAGACAGGCCGGCCCACATCTGCCTCAGTCCATCCGGGCGTCGTCCAGCATCGCCTGCAGCATCCAGCGCACCTCGTCCATGATGTGCAGGATGGCGTTGTACATGTCGCTGGTGGCCGGGTCGCCGGCGTCGTCCACGGCCTTGCTGTCGTCGCGGTAGCCGCGGGCCACGCGGGTGAAGTCGTCCACCAGGGCCGTCAGCTGCTCGCGGGCGTCGTGGATGGTCTCGGTGGGCACCCGCACGGTGCTGTAGCGCTCCAGATCGGCCGGGGCCGACACCGGGCTGCCGCCCAGCATCACCAGCCGCTCAGCCTGCTCGTCGATGCTGGGGAAGATCTTGGCGATGAAGTCGTCGTAGGCCAGGTGCAGGTCGCGGAAGTGACGGCCCCGGATGTCCCAGTGGAACTTCTTGAGCTTCAGGTACAGGCAGATGGTGGTGGTCAGGTTGCGCTGGAGGCTCTCGGCCACCACGTCAAAGCCCTGCTCGTCCAGGTAGCTGTGGTCGATCAGCTGCGCGAACTTCGCCTCCTGGTTGTTCACGCCTTCCTGGTGCGCCGCGTCGGTCTTGCCCACCGGGTTGGCGCCGGCCTTCTTGCCACCACTCTTCTTGGTCATGGCTGCACCGTACCGCTGGCCCCATCAGGTCAGCATGATGCGCTCATAAGCTGGTCTTTACGCACCCGTGCGGCCAAACAGCATCCGGTTGTCCTGCACCTGCAGCTGTACGCGGCCCAAAGCCAGCAGCTCCGTCAGGTGAGCGCTCACCACGCTGCGGTTGAGTACCACCGCGCCCGCGTTGTTCATGCTCACCTGCAGCTGCTCACAGACACGCGCCAGCAGCTCATCTGCGGTGCCGGGCTCGCTGCAGGCGTCTAACACCGCTGCGGTGGTGCGTTCCAGGCTCTGCAGGTTGAGGGCCACCAGCGGGTCCAGCTGCCCGGTGGGGTCGCCGTGGCCCGGAACCGTGATGGAGATGCCCTCCAGCGTGCCCAGCCGCCGCGCGCTGTCTTTCTGCAGGGCGCTGTCGGCACAGAAGGTCAGCGGATGCTTCTGCAGCGGCTCCGGCCCGAACAGCGCGTCGGCGGCGTAGAGCAGCTCAGCTCGCCGCACCGCGTACATCTCGACCGCGTGGCCCGGCACCGGCAGCAGTTCCACCTCCACGCCGCCCAGCGTGTGCGTGCCCGGTTCCAGCGCCTGCGCCGGGCTGGAGGGCGCCAGCAGAAACTTGCTCTGCAGTTCCCGGGGGGGCAGCGCGCCATACAGATACAGCGGTTCCAGCATCGGATACCGGATGATGGCCGCCTCCAGTGGAGGCGCCCAGATGGTCAGCTCCGGAAAGCGCTTCAGGATGAACGCATTGCTGCCGTGGTGGTCGGCGTGGCTGTGGGTGTTCAGCACGGCGCTGGGCGTCAGGCCCGCCGCCTGAACCTCCCGCAGCAGCTTGCGGGCGTGCGACTCGTCCAGCCCGGTGTCCACCAGCAGGGCGCCGCCGGAGCCGTTGCTGAGCACCAGCGAGTTGACGGCGCCGGGAAACAGAAAGCTGTCTTCGGTGAGGGGAAGCAGAGGCATAGGTTCAGCCTACCGGTGTAGCCTGCCTGCATGACGCTGCATGTGGAGCGCCACGGTCCCCCGGACGCGCCCACGGTGCTGCTGCTGCACGGGGGCGGCACGGCCGGCTGGAGCTGGCAGGATCAGCTGCCGGCCCTGCGGCGGGCCGGCTACCGGGTGCTGGTGCCGGACCTGCCGGGACACGGCCAGAGCCCCGGCCCCTTTCACATGGAGGACGCCGCCGCTCAGGTGGCGCGGCTGCTCCGGGAGGAGGGAGGGTCGGCCCGGGTGGTGGGCTTCTCGCTGGGCGCCCAGCTGGGGCTGCAGCTGCTGGCTGACCATCCGGAGCTGTTCGTTTCGGCGCTGCTGACCGGCACGCTGGCCGCGCCGATGCCGGGCGGGGGGGTGATGCTCTCCGGGCCGCTGCGAACCCTGCTGGCGTGGTACTGGCCGCAGCGCACCGCCCGGCTGCCGCTGTGGCTGAACCGCCTGACCCTGGAGCTGCCGGCCCGGCTGGGGCCTCAACTGGCCGAGGACGCCCGGCGGATGTCCCTGGACGGCCACCTGCAGATGACCCGTGCCAACCTGACGTTCCGGCCACCCGGGCAGCTGGCCCATCTGCAGGTGCCGGTGCTGGTGCTGGCCGGCGCCCGCGAGCTGCCGATCATCCGCCGCAGCGCCCGGCAGCTGGAACGCCTGCTGCCCCACGGTCAGGCGCGGCTGGTGCCGGGCATGCTGCACACCTGGCCCCTGTCGCACCCGCAGCGCTTCAACCGCATTCTGCTGACGTGGCTGCAGCGCGGCCGGGTGGCCAGCGGGCTCAGGCCGGTGAACTGACGGGGCCGGAGGGAACCGCTCCCCTCCGGCCCCGATATCCTGCGCTCAGGCGCTTGTGAGTACCCGCGGCAGCTTTCCGGCGATGATCATCTCCAGCACCTCGTCCTGGGTCACGTCGCGCGTGCGCACGGTGCCCACCACCCGCCCGGTCTTCATGACGGTCAGCCGGTCGGCCAGATCGAAGACGTCGTGCAGGTCGTGGCTGATCAGGAAGATGCCCACCCCCTCCTGCTTGAGCGTCTGGATCAGGGCGTTGACCTGCTCGGTTTCCTGGGGACCGAGCGCGGCAGTGGGCTCGTCCATGATCAGCACCCGCGCCCGGAAGTGAATGGCCCGGCTGATGGCAATGCTCTGCCGCTGCCCGCCCGAGAAGTTGAACACCGGCTTCTTGAGGTCCGGGATGTTGACGCGCAGCCGGTCCAGCACCTGCCGGGCCGCCGACTCCATGCTGTCCTCGTCGAGCGCCGCGCCGCGCCGCAGCTCGCGGCCCAGGAAGATGTTGGCCGGCACGTCCAGGTTGTCGGCCAGCGCAAGGTTCTGATAAATGGTCTCGATGCCGTGCGCCTGCGCCACCCGGGGGCTGGTGACCCGCACCTCCTGGCCGTCCAGCAGGATCTGGCCGCTGTCGGGCGTGTAGGCCCCGGACAGCACCTTGATCAGGGTGCTCTTGCCGGCGCCGTTGTGGCCCAGCAGCCCCACCACCTCGCCGGGGTACAGGTCCACGCTCACGTCCTGCAACGAGTGAACGCCACCGAAGGCCTTGTGAATGCCGCGCATCTGCACCAGCGGCGTGACGGGGGCGCTCACCGGGCCCTCCCACGGGCCGCGATCACGTCCAGCAGCACTGCCACCATCAGCACCCCGCCCTGCACCACGTTCTGCCACGCACTCGGCAGGTCCAGCAGCAGCATGCCGTTGACCAGGCTCGACATCAGCAGGGCGCCCAGGAAGGCCCCGGGGATGCTGCCGGTGCCGCCGGACAGGCTGGTGCCGCCGATCACGGCCGCCGCAATCACGCTCAGCTCCGCCAGGGTGCCGGTGCTGTTGGTGCCGGCGTTCAGGCGGGCCGTCTGAATGGCGCCCGCCAGCGCCGCGAACACGCCCATCAGCGCGAACACCAGAGTGGTGAGCCGCGCCGTGTTGATGCCGGCCAGCCGCGCCGCCTCGGGGTTGCCGCCGTAGGCGAACACGTAGCGCCCGAAGCGGGTGGCGCGCACCACCCACATCATCACCAGCGTCACCACGATCATGATCAGCACCGGCACCGGCATACCGCGCGGCAGGCCGCTGCGCGGATCCGGGTAGCCGTTCATCACCTCCACGAAGCCCACGATCAGCAGCACGACCAGGCCGGTCACGAGCAGCTGCAGCGGCAGGCTGCGGGTGGGCAGGCCGCGCCGCTGCCGGGTAAGGTAGGTCCGCGCGTCGTTGACCAGCACCGCCACCAGGGCCAGCGCGCCCAGCAGCCAGGTGAGGGGGCCGCCGATGGCGCCGCTCAGACCGCCGCCCAGCACCTGAAAGCTGTCGCTGAGCGGCGCCACCGTCTGACCGGCGGTGAGCAGCCAGGCGCCGCCCCGGTAAATCAGCAGGCCGCCCAGAGTCACGATGAAGGCCGGCACTCCCAGGTAGGCCACCCAGGCACCCTGGAAGGCCCCGATCAGCGCGCCCACGGCCAGCCCGAGCAGCAGGGTGAGCGGGGTGGACCACCAGGCGTCCGGCGGCAGCACCCGGGCGCTCAGCACCGCCATCAGCATGCCGGTGAAGCCCAGCACCGAGCCGATCGACAGGTCCACGTGGCGCATCACGATCACCAGCACCATCGCGCTCACCATGACGCCCACGCTGGCGGTCTGCACCGACAGGTTCCAGAGGTTGCGGGCCGACAGGAAGGCGCCGTCGGTGAGCAGGTGAAACACCACCCCGATGCCGGCGATGGCCAGCATCATGAACACCAGTCGCCCGTCCAGTTGCAGGTTGGCCAGCGACAGACCGCCGCGGGCCGTTTGAATGCGTGTGGTTCGGGTCATGTCAGTACTCCGTGAAGCACCTGGCCCCTGCTTGGAGCAGGAGGGGCCAGGCGAGGCAGGCGTGGGCTTACTTGCAGGCGGCGGGCGCGGCAGCGCCGGTGGCGCCGGCGCACACCTCGGCCTTGGTGGCCCACTTGGCGTCCAGAATGACGTTCAGGTTGGTCTTGGTGATCACGATCGGCTTGAGCAGCAGGCCGCTCACGTTGACCTTGCGCGGCCCGCCATTGAACGGCTTGGCTCCGGTGACCTTGTTCACGGCGGTGCCGTTGCCCAGCTGCACCGCGATCTCGGCGGCCTTGGTGCCGAGCGTGCGCGAGTCCTTCCAGACGGTGCCGGTCTGCAGGCCCCGGGCAATGCGGTTCAGGGCGGCCTTGTCGGCGTCCTGGCCGCTCACCGGCACCTTGCCGGCCAGTCCGACGCCGGCCAGCGCGGCGATGGCGCCGCCCGCCGTGCCGTCGTTGCTGGCCACCACGGCGTCCACCTTGTTGTTCTGGGCGGTCAGGATCTGCTCCATGTTGCGCTGCGCCACTTCCGGCTTCCAGCCGTCCGTGTACTGTTCGCCCACCTTCTTGATGGTGCCGGCCTTGATGGCCGCGCCCAGCACGTCCATCTGTCCGGCGAACAGCAGGTCGGCGTTCGGGTCGGCGCTGTTGCCCTTGATGAACGCGAAGTTGCCGCTCTTCTTGGTGTTCAGCACCATCTGGGCCTGCAGGCGGCCCACTTCCCGGTTGTCGAAGGAGATGTAGAAGGCCCACGGGTCCTCGATCAGGCGGTCGTACGAGATCACCGGGATGCCCTCGGCCTTGGCGCGGCTGATGGCCGGCAGCACCGCTTCACTGTCCTGGGCCAGCACGATCAGCACGTTGGCCCCCTTGGTGATGAGCCCCTCGATGTCGGAGAGCTGCTTTTCGTTGTTGCTTTGAGCATCGGCGCTGATGTACTTGGCGCCCAGGCTGGCCAGCTTGGTCTTGATGGCCGCCTCGTCGGTCTTCCAGCGCTCTTCCTGGAAGTTTGACCAGCTCACGCCCACCACGATGTCCTTCGCCGCAGCAGAGCCAGCACCCAGAGCCAGACCGGTAAAAAGCAGACCACGCCAGAGCAAATTCTTCATAGAACCTCCTGTGTGCAGGGCAGAGCGCCGTACACCGAGACGATGAACGCGAACTGAAAACGAAGTTGATGGGCGTACAGTAACACATCCTGAAGCAAAGAACGAAACCGATTTCGTACCCTTGTCTAACGGTTTCCTGAAGCCCTCCCAGCGCAGAACCTCCTGATGTCAACCAGATGGAGAGGTCTAGACTGGCCTCTGTGACTGCTGCCCCCTTTCGTCCCAGTGCCGCCCAGCTGGCCCTGATGTTCAACAATTTCCTGATGTGGGGCGGGTTTTTCATGATCATCCCGCTGGTGACGGTCCATTTTGTGTCGCAGCTGGGCTGGGCCGCTGCCAGCGTGGGGCTGGTGCTGGGGGTGCGCCAGCTGACCCAGCAGGGCCTGACGGTGTTCGGCGGCGCGTATGCCGACCGGATCGGGCCGCGCCCGCTGATCGCGGCCGGCCTGTTCACCCGGTCGCTGGGCTTCGCGTGTATGGGCCTGTCCACCACCTTCTGGACGCTGCTGGCCTCGGCGGTGCTGGCCGGGGTGGGCGGCAGCCTGTTCGACGCGCCCAAAAACGCCGCCGTCACCGCCCTGACCTCGCCCCAGGACCGCAGCCGGGTCTACTCGCTGATGGGGGTGGCCGGGAACCTCGGCATGGTGACCGGGCCGCTGGTCGGCGCGTGGCTGTCGCGTTACGAATTCCGCACGGTGGCGCTGCTGGCCGCCTGCGCATACCTGATCGCACTGGCGGTGCTGCTGGCGGTGGTGCCGCGCGTGCCGGGCAGCCTGGGGGCGGAATCGGGTTTCGCCGGCCTGTGGCAGGCGGTCCGGGACACCCCCTTCCGGCGCTTCACCGTGGCGATGAGCGGCTACTTCCTGCTCAGCACCCAGATCAACGTGGCTGTGACGCTCAAGGCGGTGTCGCTGTACGGCCCGCAGGCCACCGGCCCGCTCTACGGTATTCAGGCGGGGCTGGCGGTGCTGCTGCAGTACCCGCTGCTGCGCGCGGCGGAGCGCTTCCTGTCGCAGCGGCAGGTGCTGGTGCTGGGCGTCATGCTGGCGTCGCTGGCGCTGGGCCTGATGAGCCTCACCACCACCTTCGTGCAGCTGCTGGCATGCACCGTGCTGTTCTCGCTGGGCACCATGCTGGTGTTCCCCACCCAGCAGAGCCTCACCGCCCTGATGAGCCCGGCCGGGCGCTACGGCAGCTACTTCGGCTTCGGGGCGCTCAGCCTGGGGATTGGAGGCGGGGTGGGCAGCGTGGTGGGCGGCGCCCTGGTGGACGTGGGTCAACAGCTGCAGCGCCCGGCCCTGCCGTGGCTGACCCTGATGCTGATAGGCCTGGGCACCGCGCTGGCCCTGCGCTGGGTGCTGTGGAGCGGCCCGGTAGTGGCTGAGCAGTCGAACGCCCAGGACTGAGCCACAAGGAAAGGAGCCGCCAATATCGGGCGGCTCCTTTCCTTGGAGTTCCTCTAGAAAGCGGTGTCCAGCGCCGACAGGGCCGCGTCCGGGTCCTGAATGCCCGCCTGGGCCATGTCGGGACGGCCGCCGCCCTTGCCGCCCGCCGCCGCCGCCAGCTTGCCGACCAGCTGACCGGCGTGAACGCCACGCGCCACCGCGTCCTTGCTGGCCTTGACCACCAGCCCGCGGTCCGAGGCGATCACCACCAGATCAGCCTTGCTCTGTTCCAGCAGCGTGTCGGCCGCGCCGCGCAACTCGTTGCCCTCGATGCCGCTCAGCCGCAGCGCCGCCACACGGTAGCCGCCCAGGTCGCGGGTCGCGGCGCTCGCCTGACCGCCGCCCAGCTGCGCCTGGGTCAGCTGACGGCGCAGGCCGGCCAACTCCTTCTCCGCCGCGCGCTGGCTGGCCTGCAGGCTCTCGATGCGGCTGCCCAGGGCGTCGGGCGAGGTGTTGAGCAGCGCTGCCGCCCGCTGCACGCCCTGCAGCTGGGTCCGGACCCACGTCACCGCCGCCTCGCCCGCCAGCGCTTCCAGACGCCGCACGCCCGCCGCCACGTTCTCGTCCGACACAATCACGAAGCTGCCGATCTCGCCGGTGCGCGTGACGTGAGCGCCGCCGCACAGCTCCTTGCTGGTGACGGTGGTGGCGCCGTAGGGCACGCCCTGCTCCACCGTCACCACCCGAACCACGTCGCCGTACTTCTCGCCGAAGAGGGCGGTGGCGCCCTGCGCCCGCGCTTCCGCAATCGGCATGGTCTGCCAGTTCACCGGGCTGTCCGCCGTGATCCAGCGGTTCACCAGCAGCTCGATGCGGCTCAGCTCGTCGGGGGTCAGGGCCGCCGCGTGGGTGTAGTCAAAGCGCAGCCGGTCCGGGGCCACCAGCGATCCCGCCTGACGCACCGTGTCGCCCAGCACCGCCCGCAAGGCCGCCTGCAGCAGGTGGGTGGCGGTATGGTGCCGCTCGGTGGCCTGCCGCGCCGGGTCCACCAGCGCGCGCACTGTATCGCCCGACTTCAGGGTGCCGCGCAGCACCTCCACCGTGTGCAGGAACACGCCCTTGGGCGTCTTGCGGGTGTCGCGCACCACCGCCTCGCCGCCCGCCCAGTCCAGCAGCCCGATGTCGCCCACCTCGCCGCCGCCCTCGGCATAGAAGGGGGTCCGGTCCAGCACCACCTGGCCCTCGTCGCCGCTCTGAAGCTGCTCCACGCTCTCACCGCCGGCCAGCAGGGTCAGCACCTGTCCCTGGGTGTCCAGCGCGTCGTAGCCCACGAACTCGGTGGGGTTCAGGCCGTCCAGCGCGTGCTCGGCCCCGCCGAACAGCTCGCTCTTGCCGTACTTGCTGCCGGCACGCGCCAGTTCCTGGGCGCGTTCCAGGCTCTCGGCGTACCCGGCCTCGTCCACCGTGACGCCGTACTCCTCCGCAATCTCCTTGGTCAGGTCAATCGGGAAGCCGTAGGTGTCGTAGAGCGTGAAGGCGTCCTCGCCGCTGAGCGTGCCGCCTTTCTCCAGGGTGCCGAGCAGCGCGTCCAGCCGCTGGGTGCCGCTCTCCAGCGTCTTGAGGAAGCGCTCCTCCTCGGTGCGGACGGCCGCCTCAATGCGGCTTTGGTTCTGCACCAGTTCGGGGTAAGCGCCGCCCATCTTCTCCACCACCAGCGGCACCAGGCTGTGCAGCACCGGCTCACGCAGGCCCAGCAGGTAGGCGTGGCGGCTGGCGCGGCGCAGGATCTTGCGGACCGTGTAGCCGCGTCCGGTGTTGGAGAGCGTCACCCCGTCGGCGATCACCATGCTCACCGAGCGGATGTGCTCGGCCACCACCCGGTGCGAGACGCTCCGCACGCCCTCGTAGGGGTGGCCGCTCAGCTCGGCCACCCGCGCGATGAGGGGAGAGAAGACGTCGTTGCTGTAAAAGTCGAAGACATCCTGCACCACCGAGGCGATGCGCTCCAGGCCCATGCCGGTGTCGATGTTCTTGAACGGCAGGTCCACCAGCGTGGGCGTGCCGTCCGGCTGCGGCTCCTGCCGGTCGAACTGCGGGAAGACGTTGTTCCAGATCTCCAGGAAGCGGGCGCTCTCGCGCGTCTGGGCATAGTCCTGCCAGGTGTCGTCGCCGTAGGCGGGGCCACGGTCGTAGAAGATCTCGGAGCAGGGACCGCACGGCCCGTTGGGGCCCGAAGCGGGCGCGTCGGCCGGCCAGAAGTTCTCGTCGGCCCCGAAGCGCAGGATGTGGTCCTCCGGCAGGCCGATCTCCTGGGTCCAGATCTCAAAAGCTTCCTGATCGTCCTCATAGATGGTGGCGTACAGACGATCTCTGTCCATGCCCATCCACTCGGGGCTGGTCAGGAACTCCCAGGCCCACGTCAGCGCCTCGCGCTTGAAGTAGTCACCAAAGCTGAAGTTGCCGAGCATCTCCAGCAGCGAGCAGTGCCGCAAGGTGCGGCCCACGTTCTCGATGTCGCCCACCCGGAGACACTTCTGGGCGGTGGTGACGCGCTTGTGCTCGCCCGCATGACCCTCGAAGCGGGCCGGGGCGCCCATGAACTGCGGCTTGAACGGCTGCATGCCCGCCACAGTAAAGAGGGTGGTGGGGTCCGGCGCGATCAGGCTGTGGGCCGGCAGACGCAGGTGGCCCTTGCTCTCGAAGAACTGCAGGTACTTTTCCCGGATCTGGGCGGTGGTCAGGGGTGCGGAAGCCGTCATGCACGGCAGTATAGCGGGGGTGGCCGGCTGCGAATGGAACGGGTCCAGCATGGCGGCAGCGGCATTGGGCAGGGGAGCCCCCCCAGGGTGGGGCTGACATTCTCCCCCCGGACAGTGAAGACTGACCGTATGAACGTGTCGCGGAAAACGGAAGGCGCCACGCTGGTGCTGACCGTCCTGATGGTGCTGCTGCTGATGGCAGCCGTCATCGTCGTCACCAGCCAGCTGACCATCGCTGCACGGCGCAACAGCAGCGATCAGGAATCCACCGTGCGGGTGCAGTACGCCGCCGAGTCGGGCGTGTCGCGGGCCCAGGCACGGCTCAATGCCCTGAGCCTGCTGCTGAGCAAGGATATGCAGCCGCCGGCCAGCACCGGCACCACCGAAATCCAGAACTACGTCAGCCAGCTGTGCACTGGTACCACCGTCACGCTGCCCACCACCGGCGTCATCTGTGGCATCGACGCCAGTACGGCCAGCGACAGCACCATCAGCGCGGCCAGTAACTTGCTGGGCACGGTCGGCCCGGACGCCCGCTACGGCCTTTTTACTGCTTACCTCAGCGATGCTCAGATGGCCGCGCGCGGCTACACCGTCAACAGCACCAACACCAAAGCGGCCTTCTTCAAATCGCTGTTCAGCGACGCGGGCGTTTCCTTGAACGGTTCGCTGACGTCAGCTGCCAACGACAGCATTGCCACCAGCGTCAAGGCCAAGCTGCTAGGCGTGGTGCGCGACGCCACCGACCAGTACCGCATCTTCGTGCAGGTTCCGGACGTGACCAGCACCGGCAGCGCCTCCACTGGGGCGTCACGTCAGCTAAAAGTGGACGTGACCGAACCGGTCTATACCCTGCGGGTCGGCCGGGGAAGTTTTGCCGAGTTCGCCCTGTTCACCAACCACCACTTCTCGGACCCCACAGCTGAGACGAACAACAGCCGCATCGTGTTCACCGCCAACACAAAATTTTCGGGGCCGGTGCACAGCAACCAAAACGTGACCTTCCAGGGCAACGCCTACTTCGGTGGCGACTTCACCTCCGCCGGCTGTCCGGCCAACCAGATCCGGACCGGCACCAACGGCGACTACTGCAACTCGGGGGCCAATGCAGGCGCCTACTTCGGGTCGTCCACCACTCTCACCACGCCGGCCCAGATGGACTCGGCCGGGAACGGCTCTACCCGCAATGACCCAGTCGTTAACGGCGTGACTCCGGACCTGAGGGGTACGCCCGACTGGTCCCACGACTTTATCTCGCTGCCCGTCAACAGCAACAACCAGCTGAGTGCTTCCCAGAACGGCGGCCTGTACATTCCCGGCACCACCAGCAACCTGAGCTTTGCGGTGAACAGCAGCCTGTCCTTGGGCGGCGTGACCGGCAAAGCCCAGCTGATTACCTATACGGCGGGCGGCACCACCACCCAGCTGGCCTTCGGTGCCAACAACCGGATGTACATCTTTTCCGGTGGCAGCTGGCAGCCGGCGGCCCAGGTGCCGTGCGTGCCACTGGTTCAGACCGGCACCACTGCCCCCTGCGCGACCAGCGGCGGCGGCTGGGCGGTCAGCACCGCCGCTGCCCAGGGCATCTTTAACGGCGTGATCTATGCCCAGAGCGGCGTGAGCAACCTGAACGGCCCGGCTCGCACCACGGCGAGCGATCCCACCACTGCTCCCCCGGCTGTGGCCGACTTTGCCCAGATGACCCTGGCCTCAAGCGGCGACATTCATATCACCAGCGACCTGAAGTACGAGGACCCACCCTGCACCGGCACCAGCGCTCTGGACCCGCAGTGCACCAACAAGAGCGCCAGGAATATTCTGGGGCTGTATTCGGCAGGCGGTGACGTGCAGATCGACAGCAAGTACTACTGCACCACCAGCGGCGTCGTTCAGTGCAGCAGCAGCGGCACCTACGGTACGCGCACCACCTATGCGCCGCCCAACGTCACCATTCAGGCGGTGATGATGGCCACCGGCACCACCGGCAAGGTCTGGGTCAACGGCTACGGCGCCGGGCCCGCCAACAACTCGCTCGGCAGTGTCAACCTGCTCGGCGGCATCATTGAGAACTACTACGGGGCGTTCGGCGTGACCAACGGTACCGGCTTCGGCCGCAACTACATCTATGACACCCGCACCAGTGACGGCATCGCGCCCCCTGCCTTCCCAACCCAGCAAGCATGGAACGTCAAAGTGCAGAACACGACAGGGACATTTGCGGTGCCGATTCGGGTTGGCGGTACCCAGATTCAGGGGGGCAATTAGGTGCCGCGTCATCGTGTGCGCGTCCAGCAGGGCTTTACCCTGATCGAGCTGCTGGTGGTGATGGCCATCGTAGGCGTCCTGGCGACCGTGGTGTTCCTGAGCCTGCTGCGCGCGCGCAACCGCCAGCAGCTGCAGGAAGGCGCCCGTCAGCTGGCCACCGACCTGAGCCGAGCGCGTGCACAGGCGCAGCTGAGTTCGCAGAGCAGCGTGGTGGCGCTGGTGAGCAGCAATGCCAACCGGTACACCACCCAGTGGCGTGGTGCGGCAGCCATCACCCGTACCCTGCCTTATAACCTGACAGTGGCGGCCATGAGCAGCGCCACGACCGCGGCTGGCAGTACTTCCCTGACATACACAGCGCCCTACGGCACACTGGACGTGGATGGCGTGGTGTGGCGTGTGACCAGTCCGGCGCTGAACGAGTCGCTGTTCGTGAAGGCGGTCGGCGTGACCGGAAAGGTGCTGGTGACTTCCTCCTATGACGACTGAGCAGGCGCGAACGATGCAACACACAAAGCGGGGTGAGGCCGGCTTCACCATCATCGAGGTGCTGGTAGCGCTGACGCTGTTTGCGGTCATCATTCTGGTGGTGCTGACGCCGCTGACTGGTCTGTTCGGTCTGAACCAGCGTACCACCGGCCAGGTAAGTGCCACCAACCTGACCCAGCGGGCGATCGAACAAGTGCGCGGCCAATGGCTGAGAAACGTTCGCTATGACAAGGCATGCATCGACACGGCGCTGCCGAGCGGCGTGACGGTGACTACGCAGGGCGAGGACCTGTCCGGCAACCTGATCGGGAGTGTTATTAACCTTACTGCGCCTACTCCTAATCCAAATGTCAGCGCGACCTGCTCTACTACGCCCGCCACTGCCACCCAGACCAACAACGCACCTCCGCTGCGTCGCCTGACGGTGACTGCTACCGTGAACGGTTCCAGTTCCACCCAGACGTTGGAAGTGGCCCGGTGAGCGCGCACCGCAGCTACGGCTTCACGCTGCCTGAGCTCCTGGTGGGCATGGTGCTGATCGGCATTATCATGACCGCTATCCTGACGCTCAATGTGGGCACCGGGCGCAGCACCGCCAGCCTGCAGTCGCGCACCAGCCTGCTGGCCGAAACCCAGAACGCCCAGAACTACATGGTCTCGCGGCTGCAGACCGCCGTGTATGTGTTTCGTAAAGGTGATACGGTCTCGCTTAGCAGCACCAACGGGCCCACCACCCGTAATCCGCGCACTAGCACCAGCAACTGGCTGGTAGGCACCGATCCGATTTTGGCCTTTATCGTGCCGCCTAAGGACCAAAATGTGGCAGCGGGCAGCTGCACCTCGGATGTCACCACTGCCGCGAAATGTTATTACTTTTACGCCTACTACCCGGTATTGCGGTCTGTGGTGGTGAGCGGTACCAGCGGTTCCAACGATCCGGGGGCTGATCCAGCCAACAATAATGCCTGGGTGCTGATGGAGTTCCGCGGACGCTACGTGCCCAGCGCCATAAGCGGCAAAGCCTATAGCGAGGTCACCACAGATATTCCGGCGACTGGCGTGGAAGGCCGGGTACTGCTGGACTACCTACGTCCAGTGCCACTTACCGTGCCGCCCACTCCCACCCAAATGCTGTTTGACCAGAGCGACACGCCCACCACGCCGCCTACGACCGAAGGACCCGGCACCGTCAGCGTGACGGTCAACCTGGCGGCTGAGCAGGCCTCACGCGGGGGTGGCACCGTACGCGTTCCGCCAGACCCCACCAACAGCAACAGCGCGGGCAGCGGTACTCGCTACAGCGTGACGGTCTATCCTCGTAACATCGGCACACCGCAGCTGGACAACTGAGCCGCGCTACGGCGTGCGAATACTGTCGATCTGCACCCCATAGCGCAGCATGATGGTTTTGAGTCGCTGCATGGCTGCGATTGCCTGGGTTCGGTGTTCATCCTGGAACACCAGCGTCAGCACGCCGCTCACGCCGGGCCGGGGCGGCTGGGCCTGCACCTGCAGCGGCCGGGCAAAGGCCGGGTCCTGCATCAGGTCGCGCAGCACGCGGGCAAAGGTCGGCTCGTCTATGCCCTCTAAGGCGAAGCGGATGCCGCTGGGAGCGCTCATAGAGGCAGGCTAGCAGCTGACCGGGCCGGCGGGCGGGCGGAACGTTCACCGTTTATAAGGCTGGGCGCGTGGCGGCAGACTCTAAGCTGTGCGTATGCTCGTTTCTGATGTGGTGCAGAGGGTACTGGCGCGGGAGCGCAGCCTTCTGGCGGACCTGCAGGCCTTTCTGAGCGCGCAGGGTGCGCCTCCGGAGGCGGTGCAGCACGCCCGTCAGGCGGTGGCGAATCTGGACGAGAGTTTCCTGCTGGTGGTGGTGGGTGAATTCAACGCTGGCAAGAGCAGTTTCGTGAATGCCCTGCTGGGTGACGCGGTCCTGCCTGAGGGTGTGACCCCCACCACCGACCGCATCTATGTGCTGCTGCACGGTGAACGCAGCGAGCCGGAAGCCACCCGTGACCCGTTCGTGGTGCGGCTGCGGGTGCCGCTGACCGTTTTGGACGGGGTGGCGCTGGTGGACACGCCCGGCACCAACGCGATCGTTCGGCAGCATCAGGTGCTGACCGAGGGCTTTCTGCCGCGTGCCGACCTGCTGCTGTTTCTCACCAGCGCCGACCGGCCGTTCACCGAGTCGGAGCGGCAGTTCCTGAGCCTGGCCGCCCGCTGGGGCCGCAGCGTGGTGATGGTGGTGAACAAGGCCGATCTGCTGGAGACGCCGCAGCAGCAGGAGGAGGTGCGCGCCTTCGTGGAGGCGGGGGCCCGGGCCGAACTGAACCTGACGCCACCGGTCTACCTGGTGTCGGCGCGGCGGGAGCAGCGTGGCGGCGACGAGGGGTTCCGGGCGCTGCGCGCCGCATTGCAGCAGCGGTTGGGCGAGACCGAACGCACCCGACTCAAGTTGCAGAGTCCGCTGGCCGCCGCCGCCGAGATCCTGGGCGGGGAGGAGCGGCGCGCCCAGGCGTCCCGTGATCTGCTGAGCAGCGACCTGGAGACCCTGCAGAGCCTGGAAGCGCAACGTGAGCGTCACCGCGAGACCATGCGCGGCGAGCTGGACGGCCAGTTGAACCGGGTGGGCCGCATCCTGAGCGAATTCGAGGTGCGGGCCGACAAGTTCATTGACGAGACGCTGAGGCTGAGTCATTTCCGCGAGCTGGTCAACAGCCGCCTGCTGGAGCAGCGCTTCCGCGAACAGGCGGTGGGGGACCTACCGGAAGCGGTCGAGCGGCAGTTCGGGACCATGATCGACCGCTTCGTGGAGGCCAACCTGCACTTCTGGGAGGACGTGCAGGCGTTCCTGATCCGGCGCCAGCCGAGCGGCGAGATCGCGCGGACCCGCTTTTCCTACGACCGTCACGCCCTGCTGGAGGGCATCGCCGGCAGCGCCAGCCGCCACATCGAGGAGGTGACCGAGTCGCAGCTGACCCGGCAACTGGCCAGCGACGCCGAGGAGGCCATGAAGGGCGTGATTGGCATCGGAGCGGGCGGGATCGGACTGGGCGTGATCGGGGCCGCCATCATGGGCACGCTGGCCGCCGACGCCACCTTCATCTTCAGCGGGCTGGCCATCGGTAGCCTGGGCCTGCTGATCCTGCCGAGCAAGCGGCTGCAGACGCTGCGGCAGCTGCGCGTCAAGGTGGCCGAATTGCGCGAGTCGCTGGAGGCCATCGTGCGGCGCGAGTACGACCGCGAGCAGGAACGTGCCGACGCCCGGCTGCGCGACGCGATGAGCCCCTTCACCCGTTTCATCGAGGGCGAGCAGCAGCGGCTACAGGATGCCCAGCGGCGCAGCAGTGAGCTGCGGCAGGAGCTGGACGCGCTGCAGAACGAGGTGCGGCGGCTGCCCGGTTGAAAGAACAAGCACAGCGCCCCCGCTGGTTAAGCGGGGGCGCTGTGCTGTGCAGACTTCAGCGGGTGGGGTTGATGGTGATGGTGCCGCTCTGGGTGACGTTGTAGACGTTGCTGAAGGTGCGGTAGCCGGGCGCGATGACCACGACTTCGTGGCTGCCCAGCGTGGTGGTGATGTTCAGACCGCCGTTCTGGATGGTGCCGACCTGCCGGCCGTCCAGGTACACCACCGCGCCGGTCACGCTGCTGCGCAGCGTCAGGGTGGCGCGGGCCGGGCGCACCGGCTGCACCGGGGCCGGCGCGGCCACGGCGGTGGGCTCCACGTTCACGTTCACCAGGGCGCCGGAGCGCACGCTGATGTTGCTCACGAAGTCGCTGTAGCCGGGGGTGGCCACGCGCAGCTGGTAGGTGCCGGGCTGCAGATTGGTGTAGGTGGTGTTCGCGGCGCCCACCTGACGGCCGTTCAGGTACACGATGCTGCCGGCCACGCTGCTGCCCACGAACAGGCTGCCGGTGGTGACCGCCTGGGCCGGGGCCACGTTGAAGAGCGCGGTGTCGGTCACCCAGCTGTTCTGAGGCAGCGGGTTGACCACGATGCTCAGCGCCTGGGCCAGCTGCTGCTGCCCCTCGACCTTGCCGGCGGCGAGCTGGCCGCCGTTCTGGCTCGCCTGGAACTCGGTGATCTGCGAGAGGTTCAGCTGCGTCTTGGAGGCCACGGCCAGCACCTTGTTCAGGCCGGCGGGCTCGTCCACGGTGAAGGTGAAGTTGTCACCGGCGGCCGGGAAGGTCTTGCTGGTGTTGGCCTTCAGGAAGTTGCCGCCGCTCGCGAACTTGTTCGGCAGAATCTGGGTGACCTTGCCGGTGCCGTCCAGGTTGAACAGGTACACGTAGGCGTCCTGGTTGACCACCGTGGTGATCTTGATCGGGTCGCCCACCTGATAGTCAGGGGTCTGCTGGCCGCTGGTGTCGCGGTCCACGTACACGCGCACCACCAGGTTGCTGGGCGCGGGGTTCACGATGATGCTCTGGGCACTGATCTTGGGAGCTGCGGCGGCGACGCCCGGAATCAGGGCAGCGCTCAGGGCAGTGGACAACGTAAGGAGCTTCTTCATGGGTGTTCCTCCTGGACTGCAGCCTACGTGGGGCCACTTGACGCGCCATGAGCAGAGCGCGAGAAAACGTTTATGCCGGTTCAGGGCACGGTCAGAATCCCTGAGCATTCACAGGACGCGCGCCAGCAGGGATGCCCCCGCTGGCGCGCATGCAGCCTGACACTACAGCCAGGGCTTCTTGCCCACCAGATACTCACGCTCGAAATCGGCGTCGGACTTGGTGAGGTACAGGATGCCCTCGATCAGCCCGACCACGCTCATGGCGAACGGCAGCAGGAAGAACACCGCGCCCACGATGATCAGGCTGCCGATGATGCCCAGGAACCACCCGCCCAGCGTGACGGCCAGCATGATGATGCCCGCCTGGGTCTGGCCCAGATAGAACTTGTGAACGCCCAGGCTGCCCAGGAAGATGCCCAGCAGACCGGCAATCAGTTTGCGGCTGCTTACGTCGCTGGTGGCGGGGTGTGGGCCTGCGCTGCCCGCGGCCCCCATCTGGCTCCAGGGATCAGACGTCGGGCTGGCTGCGCCCGGCCCTTCCGGCCGCTTCTCGAAGCTGAGGCGAGGGCCGGTGGCGTCGGCCGGGGTGTGGGGCGTCTGGGGGGGCGTGACCTCATCGATCCAGCGCGGAGCGTCGGGGCGGCCTTGCGGATCCTTTGGATCGGTCATGGAATGTTCCTCCAGCGACAAGTACGGCCTGGGCCGGCCAGAGGTTGCTGCCTGTTACTCTCGTGAGAATTGAGTAAATTTATAGTGAAGCTGAATGTTCTGCACTTTCAGCGGATGACAGACGCTGCTGCAGGGTGGCCCAAACGGTTTCTATCCGCTGTTCTACGGTGCCGTGGAGCAGCACATACGGAACGCCGCGCGTCTGCAGGTCCTGAAGGATGAACGCCTGCTGCACCGACCGCACTGCCTTGTTGCTGCGCCAGCCGTCCTGCTCGAACGGCAGGTCGTCGGCGCAGACGAACGTGTGGGTGTAGCGTGTCCGGCAGGCCTCTGCCAGGGCATGCAGTTCCGGGAGGGCGGTGCCGGTCAGCAGATAGCTCCACATCAGGGTGGTGGCGGCATGCGTATCGCTGAACACGTAACGGTGCGCCTTGCGGCTGGTGGCCGCCTCCTGTTCCAGCGCCCGGTGCCCGAGGGCAATCTCCAGAAAGTGGTCGGGCGTCAGCTGGCCGTCCTCGCGCTCGTACACGTCTCGGCCGTACTCGCGCACCGCCACCGTTCCGAACGCCTCGCCCAGGGCGGCCGTCAGGGTGCTCTTGCCGGTGCTTTCAGCCCCCAGGATCACCACCCGCTCCAGAAAGTGCGCGTAGACCAGCGGATTCAGGAGGTGACGAAGGCCATGGGGATCGGCCCGCAGCGCGGTACCGGAAACGGGCACCTGCCGCCGGGCCGGATCCACCGACCGGTGGGTGGCGCCCAGGGCGGCGGCCAGCCCGTCGCCGTAGCCCTCCGAGCTGAACACAGCGTCCGGCCGGACCTGCCACCTGGAGAGTATCGTCTGACAGTAAGCGAAATGCTCCTGGCTGCCGGCGCTGTCCAGCGGCGGATTCGGAGCGTCCGGCAGCAGGTGCAGCTGCGGGTACAGGTGCGCCGGAAACACCTGCCGCAGCCAGCCGCGTCGCAGGGGAGACGGCATGTGGGGAAAGTCGGGCCGGGCGTAGCACCACACGCTGACCTGCTCGCACTGCTCCAGCGATGTGCGGATCAGCAGCTCATGACCGTGGTGCAGCGGCGCAAACTTGCCCACGATCAGACCGTGCCGGAAGGGAAGCGGCTCAGGCAAGGGCCGCTCCCTGCGCCTGGGCGCGGTCGTCGCGGCGCCATTGCTGCCAGCCGTAGACGCTCATGGCCGCCAGCACGAACTGCAGCCCGAACAGCATCCAGTAGGCGGTATGCCAGAAGTACACCGCCTGGACGGCGTTCACCACAATCCACACCGGCCACGACCAGCTCCAGCGCCGGGTGGTGGCGAAGTTGGCCACCAGCGCCAGCGCGACCGACGCGAACTGCACCCAGTTCCAGACGGCCGAAAAGTCGGTGACCAGCACGGTGTACCCGAAGATCAGCAGGCTGGCCACCCAGGTCACCCCGTACCACAGCGGCTCGTTGAAGGTCAGTTCGCCCCGGTCGCGGCGCTCCTCCAGATTCCACAGGTACAGGCCGTGCAGCCCGAACAGCAGGTAACACACCTGCAGCCCGGCCAGCATCCACTGGCTGCCGCCCACGAACAGCAGGAAGTACGGCAGCAGGCTGGCGTTGCTCCAGTGCCAGTAGCTGCGGCGTTTGGCGAACAGCGCGTACAGGCTGACCAGCACGCACAGGCCCCCGGAGAGGTCAAGCAGCCAGGAGGGGAGGGCGCTGAGCAGGGCGTTCACTGCTCGTCCTTCAGCTGGGCCCGCAGCTCCATCAGCAGTTCGCCCAGGCGGTTGCGCCCGCTGCCATCCCCGCCATCGGCCCAGTACCGGTCGTTGACGGTGTGCTCGATCAGCTCGGCGTCGCCGGTCGAGAGCAGCAGCGCCCTCAACTCGGGGTGCTGCGTGAACTTGGCATGCAGCGCCCGCCGCATCACGTCGTCCTTGACCGCTTCCCAGTCGGGGCGCAGTGGAAGGTCACGGCGGCGGCCCATCTGGGCGGCCTGCATCGGACGCGGCTGCTGCCGCACCTCCTCGGCAAACGGAGTGCCCACGAACTTCTGCGCCTGGAAGTAATGCTCGGACGTGGGCCAGCGCTGGCCGTCCAGCTCCAGCGGGTGGCGGCTGAAGTTGCTGAACTCGCCGTACGGCTGGTCGAGGTTGTAGAAGCGGATGGGGGGAGGGGTCATGGGCATGCTCCTTCAGGTCAGAGAGGTCACTCCCGGTGCAGGCGGCTCAGGACCGCCACCTGCTGGGCGAGCGGAGTGAGTTGCCAGACGGGGGTGGACGCGGCAGGCTCAGCCCACGGCTCCGCAGGCGCCTGCGCCCGGGTCAACAGCCCCAGCTGCTGCAGGCCCAGCAGCGCCGCCGTGAACTCCTGGCGGGTCAGCCCCGCGACCGTGATCGGGCTGCCTACCGCCAATCCGTCTGCATATGGATCTATGGGGTCGAGCAGGGCGAACAGGCCTGTGAATGCCCGCAACTCTCGCTCCGACAGCCCCTCGATGATGCGCATGGTCTGAACCCTGTCCAGCCTGGGCGGCGGGAAGCTCAGGGCGCACCCGGCCAGGGCGCGGGCGATGAACCGCAGTTTGTATTCAGACTCGGCCACCTCCGCAGCCCGCAGCGCCTGCATCACATTGGCCGTAAAAGCGTCCGAGCGGAGGTGGTCGTGGTCCAGCTGGACGGTGCCGTTCTCGATGAGCTGCTGGAGCAGGCTCACCTCGAGCTGGAGCGCCTGCTCCAGCAGCTCGATTTTTCGCTGACTGGCGGCGATGGACGCGCCCTGCAGCACCGTGGCCGGAATGTTGACGCCTGGAATGGCGGACAGTACCGGCAGCAGGCGCTCCAGCTGCTGGCTCACGCGCGGCCCCGCACGTCCTCCAGCGTGTCGCGCACCAGCAGCTCGCCGTCGCGGTACACGGTCCGCAGCACCGAATCCGGGTAGGCCGTGTCGAAGTCCTGATACTGCCGGGTCACGAAGCGGGGCCCTTCCTTTACCAGGTCCAGCACCCCGTCCTTGCTGCGCTTGCCCGGGTCGGTGACCGGGTCCTTGTAGATCGGCTGGTACTGGCCCCCGATCAGCGCGGCGCTGGCCTTGTAGGCGAACTTCTGGGTGTCGCGGTTCACCTGCTGCAGCAGCGCTCCGCCCATCCCGAACGACACATTCTCGGCCGAGTAGCCGTCGCCGATCACGTTCGCCAGGATCTCGCGGATGCTGTCCTCGTCGATGCCGTCGCCCTGGATCACCCGCACGTGCCGCAGCACCCGGTAGCCCTTGCTGTTCACGTCGCTGCCGAACTTGGCGTCCAGCGCCCGTATCGACATCCGCACCATCGCGGCAGGATCGCCACTGTCCGGGCGCACCACCAGGGTCGCGCCGCTCTCCTCGACCTCGCGGCGCAGCGTCTCGCCCCAGTGGACGTTGATGGCGTGCTTCAGGTCGTAGCTGTCGCTCACCACCGCGAACACGGCACCCGGCTTGCCGAAGGTCCGGACCAGATTGCGGTAGGCGTCCACCTCGTGCGGCTTGCCCCAGCTGGTCACGGTGCTGTGCTCGGCGGCCGGAATGCTGTAGCCGGCCATCTCGGCGCCGTAGTGGTTGCGCGCCACCCGCAGCGCTTCCAGCGTGTCGCTGCCCATGAAGTTGGTCAGGTGCGCCAGCCCGCCCAGCCCGGCGCTCTCGCGGCTGCTCACGCCCCGCGACCCGAAGTCGTGCAGCTTGAATGGCAGTTCCTCGGCGGCGCGGTCGCTGGTCTGTTCCAGCGCCTCCCGGATGATCTGCTTCAGAAAGTAGCTCTGGGTGGCGACCGTGGTGGGGTACCACACCCGCATCAGCATCGTCTCGAACCAGCCCACCAGCCACGGCAGCTCGGGGTCGGTGTTGGTGACGGTCATCAGGACGTTGTGGGTGGGGACCAGCGTGCCTTCCGGTACCGCCCGGATCTCCAGCGGCAGCCGCCCGCCGTGGTGCTCCACCACCCGCCGCCACCCCTCGGTGGGGAACGGCTCGCCGTGCGCCTCGATCACGGCCCGGGCCTCCTCCACCTCCTCCAGCGTCACCCGGTGGGTCAGGTAGCGGTTCAGGATGTACTGCAGTCCGAAGAAGCGGGTGGCCGGGTACTTGCCGCCGCGCGACTCCAGGTAGCTGAACAGCCGCTCGGTGTGCGGCGGGTACTGCAGGAAGTGGCTGGCCTTGTAGCTGTCGGTGTCCAGAATCAGGTTGGTGTCGTGCAACAGTGTCATGGGAACTCAACTCCTTTGAAGGGTGGATCAGGCGTTCAGGCGAGCGGCATAGGTGCGAACGAACTGTGGCTGGTCCGCCTCGACCGCGCCGGGGCGGAAGGAACGGACGGTGCGGATGGCTTCGTCCGGGTTGGGCTGACCGGCGCGGATCAGCAGACAGGCGGCCAGTGTCCCGGAGCGGCCCAGCCCGCCCAGGCAGTGAACGACCACCCGCTGGCCGTCCTGCAGCCGGGTGTGCAGCTGTTCCACCAGGGCCGCGAAGGCGTCCGGATCCGCCGGCACGCTCACGTCCGGAATCGGGAAGGCGAGCGTGTTCAGGCCCGCCCTGTGCGCCTCGGCGGGGTAGGCCGCCATCCCCCAGCGGCGCTGCTCGTCCGCTTCCATCAGGTTGACCAGCAGGGTCACGTCTTCCTGTTTCAGGGCGGCAAAATCGGTGCCGAGGTCGCGCTCGTGCCGCAGCTTCGGGGCCTGACCCTGCTTGCCCGGCGCGATGGTCAGGCCCAGCTGTCCGGGCCAGGGGGCGGCGATCCAGCTCACCTTCAGCGGATTGTTGAGGCTGGTGCTGATGGTAGTCATGCGAACCTCCTGGTCAGGGCGTCGGCGCAGGCGGCCAGCTCGTCCCGGTATTCGATCTGCTGAGCCCACTCCGGCGGAAAGGCACCCAGGCCCAGGTGGGCGCCGGCAAAGCTGCCGGCCAGACACCCCAGGCTGTCGCTGTCGCCGCGCGTGACGGCGGCGCGGCGCAGCGCCTCCAGCGGCTCCTCCGGCGTCAGCAGGAAGCACAGCAGCCCGCTGGCCAGCGCCTCCTCGGCAATCCAGCCCTCGCCGGTCAGGTCGCAGACATCCGTGTCGGGGGCGGGCGGGGTGTCCAGGGCGGCCCGCAGGCGCTCCAGCACGGCAAGGCACTCGTCCCAGCCGAACTGGATGAACGTTTCCGGGCTGCGGGCACCCGCCACCTGCCACAGTTCGCCCAACCACTCGGCGCGGTAGGTGGTGCGTTGCGCCCTCGCGTGGGCGATCAGTGCGTCCGTCAGGGCGGCCGGGGCCATCCCGCCGAGCAGCAGCCAGATGGCCTCGGCGGTCAGCTCGGCGGCGGCCAGGGCGGTGGGGTGGCCGTGCGTCAGGGCCGCCTGCAGCTGCGCGTAGCCAGCGCGTGCGTCGGCGTCCGGGAGAACTCCAGCCGGCTGCACCCGCATGTTGGCCCCGCAGCCCTTGGATTCGGTGACGCTGGCCCGCGTCCACGGGCCGCCCGCCTCCAGTCGCCGGCAGGCGGTCAGGCAGGTCATCCCGGGGGCACGATTGTTGTCCGGGTCGTGCAGCCAGGTCACGAATTCCTGGCGCAGCGGCTCCACGGCGGCCCCGGCGGTCAGCTGCGGCGTGGCCAGCAGGGCGCGGGCCACCGCCAGGGCCATCTGGGTGTCGTCGGTCACGCGGCCCTGGTGCAGGGTGGTGGGGCCGGCGGGCGGAAAGCGGCGACGGATCTCCGGCAGATCGCGGATGAACTCGGTGGGCGCGGCCAGGGCGTCACCGTAGGCCAGTCCGTACATCAGGCCCCGCACGCGGTCTAGGTCGTCGGTCATGGCTTATCCCTTCAACACGAAGTGTTCGATGATGGCGTGATGGTCCTCGAAGAAGGCTTCCGGTTGCGCCAGCGCCTCGCTGAGCGGCATCCAGAAGGCGTCGGCGGCGTCGGTGCCGGCATTCAGGGTCGGCAGCTGGCCCAACCCCAGCTCGAAGTGGAAGGCGTGCGTCACGGTGCGGCCGCGCAGCGAACGGTCCGGGTAATCAAAGACCGCCTGGGCGCGCAGCCGGCCTTCCAGCGTGGCGGGGCTGAGGCCGGTTTCCTCGTGCACCTCGCGCAGGCAGCTGGTCAGCAGCGTCTCGCTGGGCTCCAGAAAGCCGCCGGGCATCGCCAGCCGCCCCTGACCCGGCTGACCGGCCCGCCGCACCAGCAGCACGTGGCCGCTGCGGGTGATCACCGCATCGGTGGTGACGAAGATGGGGGCGTAGGGGGCGCTGGCCCAGGCGGCCCGGTACTGCTTGAGGTAGCGGTACTCGGCCTGGAGCGCGGCGAATTCCGGCGTCTGGCGGAACGCGCTCAGGAAGCGGTCCACGCTGGGCGGCAGCATCTCCCGCGTCGCTTCCAGCTCATCTTCAAAGTAGGCGCGGCGCACCCCGGTGGCCGAGAGCGGGCTGACCACGTGGGTGGGCAGAAATTCCCAGGCGGGAAACGAGCGCAGGTAGTAGCTGCTCTCGTCCTTATAGTGGCCGATCAGTGCCACGTCGCTGCTGCCGCGCACGTGGGCGGCCACGCCGCTCTGCACCTCGGAGAGCCACAGAGACTCGTTGTAGTAGTAGTCGCGCACCTGGGCGAACAGCACCCGGCTGCGCGCCACGCCCGCCTCGTGCAGCATGTCCGAGATCAGCTCCTGGCGTTCCTCCGCCGTGAAGGGGTTCTTGGTGCTGCGGGCGGAGCGGGCACTGCCCAGCACCACGATCAGCTTCTGCACGTCCTGCAGCGCTTCCTGCATCACGGCAAGGTGAGCGAGATGCGGCGGCTCGAAGCGGCCGATGTAGACACCGAAGGTGCGCTTGCGGCGCGGGCGGGTCGGGAGAGAGGGAATCATATGTCTCATAATTGCTATAAAGCTTTATGAGTATGATGAGTCCCCTGCGGCAGACTGTCCACATAGCCTGCGCTCTGCTGCAGTAAGATTCAGCATGACCCCTCAGTCGCGGAGCCGGGCATGATTCCCTGGCTGCTGTTCGTGGTGTTGCCGATCGTTCTGATCGTGCTGTCGTTCCGCATCCGACCGGCCGGAGCCACCGCCGATCCCTTGGGCGCCGGGCTGGCGGCCCGTGGACTGTTCGGCGGCCATGACCTGCACCCGGACGAACGGACCGTGCCGGAAGACGACGCGCCCCGCCCCTTCCGGCTGGAATGATCAGCCGTTTCCGCTGGCTTGAGGCGCTGGCCGTCGTTCTGCTGCTCGTGACCCTTCTGCTGCTGTGGCGTCAGCTGCCGCAGCTGCCCGCCACCATTCAGGTGCAGTGGCGGCTGGGCGCCGCGCCCGTCCCGGGCACTCCGGGCGAACTCTGGAGCTTCTGGTGGCTACAACTCCTGGTGTACGTGCTGCTCGGAGGGCTGGCCTGGACGGCCCGGGACCCCCGGCGGCCGTCGCTGCTGCTGGCGCTCCGGGTGCTGGTGCTGGGCCTGCTGTTCGCCCTGACGTGGCACGCGGTCCTGATCGCGCCGCTGCACACGGCCCCGGTCACGGTTCCGCTGGCGCTGGGCCTGCTGCTACTGGCGGGGATTCCGGTCCTGCTGGGCGTCGGGCTGTCCCACTCCCAGGCCCGCCCAACAGAAGGGGCCGCCCACAGGCGGCCCTGACGGTTTCCGCAGCCTTACTGGCCGGCGTAGTCCAGGTCGTAGTTGGTGAGTGCCAGGCTGGAGCTCTCGCGGGTGGCCGTGTTGTAGATGTTCCAGCCGGCCTTGATGCCGGGGTAGAACTGACCGCTGCGCTGGGCGTTGACCAGCAGCTTGCCGTTGTCGCGGCTGACCACCCGGTCGCCGGTCGAGAAGCGGCCGTCCCGGTTCACGTCGGTGTAGACCACCACGCGGTAGGTACCGGTCCCGAGCGTCTTGGGCAGGTCCAGCGTGAAGCCGCCGGTCAGGTACTTGTCCACGATCTGAGATTCGGAGCCGTCGGCGGTGTACCGCCCGTTACTGTAGCCCACGATGGCCAGACGCAGGTCCTGGCCGCTGGGGAAGCCGCGCAGCTGACCGCTGACATCCTTGGAGAGCGGGTTGCCGACCAGGGTGCAGGCCGACAGGGCAACTGACAGGGCAGACAGGGCAAGAATCTTGTTCATGGTGTAGCCTCCCGTGCTGTGTGCGGCACGCGGAATGGTGCGCGCGAATGCAATCTGACGTGCTCAGGCTACGCCCGGTGGCCGCCAGCGGCCAGCCCGACTCCGTTGTCATGCGGCTCACTCGCCCTTCACAAGGGGCCCCGGGATGCCGGGAAAGCTGACCGGACGTTCACGCAGCGGCCCGCCGCCGCATAATGGCCGGGTGCAACACGTTCCCTTCTCGGCGCTGGCCACCGTCTATGACGCGATCATGGCCGACATCGAATACGACGACTGGGCCGACTTTGTCCTGAATTACGCCCGTGACCAGCAGGTGCCGGTGACGCGGGTGCTGGACCTGGCCTGCGGCACCGGAGCCATGACCGCCGAGTTCGACCGGCGCGGCCTGAACGTCACTGGCCTGGACGGCAGCGCCGAGATGCTGGCGGTGGCGCGCGCCCGGCTGCCACAGCTGGGCTTTGTGCAGGCGGACCTGCGCGACTTCGAGCTGGGGATGCGCTTCGATCTGATCACCTGCGTCTTCGACAGCCTCAACAACCTGACCGAGCCGGCCGATCTGGGCCGGGCCCTGGCGCGCATGCGGGCCCACCTGAAGCCGGGCGGCCTGCTGGCCTTTGACGTGAACACCCGCCTCGGGGTGCGCGAGTTGTGGGACGGCGAGGCCATCGAGGGCGTGGCCCCGCTGGCGGAGGGCCGCGAGGTGCACTACCACTGGTCGCACCACTACGACGCGGCCAGCGAGCTCGGCACCGTGCAGGCCTTCTGCCGGGTGGTGGACGACAGTGGCGAGGCGCAGGAGTTCGTGGAACTGCACACCGAGCGTGGCTATGACCCGTCAGATCTGGCCCCGCTGCTGGAGGCGGCCGGCTTCGCCTCCTGGGAGGCGCTGGAGTACCCGGACTACGCCGAGCCGTGGCCCGAAACCCCGCGCATCTGGGTGTTTGCCCGGGCCGAGCCCTCATGACCGTGTGCGTGCTGGGCGCTGGCGGCTGGGGCACCGCCCTGGCCGCGATGCTGGGCCAGCACGGCCAGCCGAGCGTGCTGTGGGCGCGGCGGCCAGAGGTGGCCACCCGACTCCAGCAGGAGCGCGAGAACCGCGACTACCTGCCGGGCGTGCCGCTGCCCGCAGCGGTGGGCGTGACGGCCGACCTGACCGCCGCCACCGCCGGCCAGGACTGGGCGCTGCTGATGGTGCCGAGCGTGGGCATTCCGGAGCTGCTCACGGCGCTGCCGCGCACGCTGGGGGTGGTGCTGTGCGCCAAGGGGCTGGCCCCGGACGGCGACCGGCTCACCACCCTGGCGGCCCGGCTGGGCTTCGGGCGGGTCGCGGTGCTCAGCGGCCCCAACCACGCCGAGGAGATTGGGCGGGGGCTGCCGGCGGCGACGGTGGTGGCGAGCGCCGACGCCGGTTTTGCGGCCGGAGTGCAGGCGGCCCTGATGACCCCCAGTTTCCGGGTCTACACCTCCGGCGACGTGGCGGGCGTGGAACTGGGCGGGGTGCTCAAGAACGTGATCGCGCTGGCCGCGGGCCTGATCGACGGCCTCGCGCTGGGCGACAACGCCAAGGCAGCCATCATCACGCGCGGGCTGCTGGAGATGGGACGCTACCTCAGTTCGCAGGGGGCGGACGCCGCCACCGTGTACGGCCTGTCCGGTCTGGGCGACCTGGTGGCCACCGCCGGCAGCCTGCACTCGCGCAACCGGGCGGCGGGCGAGGCCATCGCACGCGGCCAGAGCCCGGCCCAGGGCGGCAAGGTGGTGGAGGGCATCCGCACGGCGGGGCTGCTGGAGCACTGGGCCACCGAACACGGCCAGGACCTGCCGATCGTGCGGGCGGTGGCGCAGGTGGTGTCGGGGGAGCTGACGCCGCAGCAGGGGGTGGCCGACCTGATGGGGCGGCGCGGCCGGGCGGAATAGACTGGCGGTATGCGCCCCCAGACGTTGCTGAGCATGCTGCTGGCCCTGGCCTTCTCACCGGTGCTGGCCCAGACGACTCCGGTCCCGTGCAGCGTGGCCGAGCACCTCGACCTGGACAGCTACACGCTGATGGCCGGCTACCGCAGCAGCGAGCTCGACAACGACGAGGCCGCCGCCACCTACGCGGGCTGCCTCGCGGCCGGGCTGACCCGTGACCTGAAGGCCCAGCCGAAACTGAGCGCGCGGATCGCTCAGCTGCGCACCCAGTACCGTCAGCTGCGCAGCCTGGAGGGCCAGCTGGCCTACATGATGATGGGCGGCGGCACCATGTACACCCACGCCGTCCCGCGCAGCGAGCCGGAAACCGAGGCGCGCCTGCGGGCGCTCGCCACGCTCGCCAGCAGCCCGCTGGGCGGGCAGACCGGGGCGCGCTACAGTCAGGAACTGCGGCTGGCGCGCGAGGTCTTTGCCGAGCGGGTGGCGAAGCTGCGCGCCTGGAAACCGGACGGCAGCTCTTCCTTTGACCGGGCGACCTTCACGCGGCTGATCCAGCAGTACCAGCAGGCCGGCAGCACCCTGATGGCCACGCTGGGCCAGCGTGGCGACGCCGCCACCGCCGTCGGGTATCAGCCGCTGGAGTGGTCGCTGTTCGTGGACGAGTTTCTGACGGAAAGCCAGCCGAAGTGAACGGGGGCCGCTTCAGGCCGGGTCGCCGCTGAGCTGAGCCAGCGCTGCCCGCGCCTCGGCCACCTCGTTCCACGGCACGGTCCGGTCGCCGCGCTCCAGGGTGTCCTCGGGCCCTTTGCCGGCCAGCAGCACTGTGTCGCCGGGCCGGGCCAGCTGCACCGCCCGCTGGATCGCCTGCTGCCGGTCGCCGATCAGCTCATAGTTGCTGCGCCCCGCCGCCCCACCCGCCATCTCGTCCAGAATCTGCTGCAGCGGGGTATCGCGGTGGTCCTCCTCGGTGAAGATGGCGTGGTCGGCCAGCCGGGTGGCGACCTCACCCAGCGGGGCGCGTTTGGACGGGTCGCGGGGGCCGCCCGCCGAGCCGATCACCACGATCAGGCGGCCCGGCGTGGTGGCCCGCAGGGTGCTGAGCGCCTTCTCCAGGCTGGGCGGCGTATGTGCGAAGTCCACCACCACCCGCCGCCCCTGGCCCCCCGGCACCAGCTCCATCCGACCCGGCACGCCCCCGAAGCTGGCCAGTCCGGCCAGAAGCTGTGACGGGGTGGCGCCCAGCCGCGCGGCGGCGGCCATGGCCGCCAGCGCGTTGTGCACGTTGAAGCGCCCGATCATCGGCAGGATGGCCTGCAGCTCACCCAGCGGCGAGTCCACCCGGAAGTGCAGCCCGTCGTGACGCTCCTGGAGGTGGCTGGCCCGCCAGTCGGCCCCCTCTGCCTCGCCGTAGGTGACGTGCGGCCCCAGGTGCATCAGCTGCGCGGTCCAGGGGTCATCCAGGTTCAGCACCGCGAAGGGCGCGCGCTCGACCAGCTTGCGCTTCTCCGCAAAGTACTGCTCCAGCGTGCCGTGAAAGTCCAGGTGCTCGCTGGTCAGCTGGGTCCAGACCGCCACGTCCCACGCCACGGCCCGCACCCGCTCCAGCGCCAGCGCGTGACTGCTGGCCTCCAGCACCGCCGCCTGCGCGCCCAGCGTCCACCAGCGCCCGCAGGGTGGCCTGCACCTGCGGCGCTTCGGGCGTGGTGAAGTGGGCCGGAAAGTGGCGGGTCTGCCCGTCCGGCAGCTGATAGCCCACCGTGCTGAGCAGCCCGCAGGCCAGCCCCGCCGAGCGCAGCAGGTGCACCGTCAGCCAGCAGGTGGTGGTCTTGCCGTCGGTGCCGGTCACGCCCACCACCTGCAGCTGACGGCTGGGGTGGCCGCTCAGCGCGGCGGCGGCGTCGGCCAGGGCGGCGCGGGCGTCCGGCACCGTCAGATACGGCAGCGGCGAGGTCAGGCCGTCCGGCAGCCCTTCTCCCAGCACCGCCACAGCCCCACGTTCGGCGGCCTGCGCCAGAAAGTGGTGGCCGTCCGCCCGGGCGCCCCGGATCGCCACGAACGCGTCTCCGGGCTGCACCCACCCGGCGTTGTGGGTGATGCCGGTGACGTGCGGGTTCTCCGCCGGCTGGGAAAGATTCAGGGCGCGGGCCAGGTCGTGCAGCTGCATGGGGGGAGGGTAGCGCACATGTGGGCCCTGGCCCCGGAAACTCCCCCTATGCTGCGGAACATGACCGACCAGATGCAGCCTCAGACGGTGCTGGAGCAGGCGTGGCAGCGGGTGGCCGACCGCGAATCCGAGCGGCTGCGCGACCTGTTCGTGACGCAGGAGGCTCCGGTGCAGCCGGCGCGCGCTGTGCTGGCCCAGGTGCTGTCGGTGCTGGTGCTGGTGGTGTTCGGGCTGCTGACACTGCTGGGCGTGTGGTTCGCGCTGATTGTTGTCGGCAGGGGCCACGCGAACGTGCTGGCGCGGCTGATGGCCTTTATGGTGGCCGCGCCGCTGCTGACGTTCGCCTGGATTGCCTGGCCGCGGGTGAACCGGCTGGATGGCCTGGAGCTGACCCCGCAGGACACTCCTGAGCTGCACACACTGGTGCGGCGGGTGAGCCAGGACATGGGGGTGGACCGTCCGGTGCGGGTGGTGCTCAACGCGGACATGAACGCCTTCATGGGCATGCACGGGTGGCGGCGTCAACCGACCCTGGGGCTGGGCCTGGGCCTGTGGTACGCCCTGCGGCCACAGGAACGGGTGGCCGTGATCGCCCATGAGCTGGCGCACCTCAAGAACGGCGATCCGACCCGCCAGGGCGCGGTGTGGGCGGCCCTGCGGGTGCTGTCGAGCGCGGTGGACGGGCTGTGGCCCGACCCGCTGATGGAGGCGCAGGCCGGGCTGATCGCGCTGACTGCGATGATGATCACGAAGGCGGTGGCGCTGCTGCCCTGGGGGCTGTTGCAGCTGCTGCTGGGGCTGGTAGGGGCGGACCAGCAGGCGGCCGAGTACCGTGCCGACCTGCTGGCGTCGCGGGTGGCCGGCTCGGCGCCGAAACGGGCCGCGCTGGACAAGCTGCACCTCGGTCACCTGCTGGAGAGCGCATTGCACAAGCAGCGGATGATGCCGGAGCGGCCGCACGCCTTTGCCGAACTGCAGCACATGTTCGAGCACCTGCCGGAAGCGCAGTGGGAGAGGATGCGGGCAAGGCGGCGGCAGGACCGGCTGCGACTGGACGCCTCCCACCCGCCCACCGCCGACCGGATGCAGGTGGTGGAGGCGTGGCCGCAGCCGGGAACCGTGATGCTGTCGGCCGAGCAGTCCGCCCGGCTGGACGCCGAGCTCGCGCCATTTGTTGCGGTGCTGGAGCGGGAGGCCCTGGAGGAGCACCGCGACCGGGTGTTCGGCTGAGCGTTACCGCCCGCCGTCCAGTACCAGCGCCTCCGCCTGACCGCCCAGCGTGTCCCAGAGGGTGAAGGCCGCCCGCGCGCCCGGCACGATGTGGCCCTCGTCGTGCCAGCCCACCGCCAGGGCCGGACTCCGGGTGTAGGCGTGCAGCACCTCGCCCGGCGTGAGCGCCTCGTCTGCAGCCAGCGGCAGGCCGTCGTCTGCAAGGCGGGTGGTGGCGGCCCGGAAGGTGGCCTGCACGTCCGGCGCGGCCACCGGCGCGTCGGAACCGAAGGCCAGCAGCGCGCCCGCGTCCTGCAGCCGCCGGAACGGATAGCTGCCGGCCTCCAGGTGCGGCAGCAGCGTGCGGATCATCTGGCCGTCGGCCTGCAGGTGAATCGGCTGCACGCTGGCGGTCAGCCCCTCGAAGCGCGCGATGTCCTCGGGGCGCAGGTGCTGGGCGTGTTCCACCCGCAGCCGCAGGCCCCGTTGGGCCGCCAGCGTTCTCAGGTCGTCGTAGGCGTTCAGCAGCTCGGTGTTGGCCCGGTCCCCGATGGCGTGCGTGACCGGCGTGAAGCCCAGCTGCAGCGCCTCCCGGCCCAGCTCGCGGATCAGCTCCGGCGAATCCAGGGCGATGCCGGTGCCGCTGCCGTCGGCAAAACCCGGCGCGTGCAGCCAGGCGGTGCGGCTGCCCAGCGCCCCGTCCGCGAAGAACTTGACCCCTCCGAACTCGAAGCGCCCGCCGCTGCCGGGCCCCAGGCCCAGCTCGCGGGCCAGCGTCAGCCGGTCATGCGGCAGGCAGGCCCACACCCGCAGCGGCAGCTCGCCCTGGTGCGCCAGGGTGGCCAGCGCCCGGGGCGACTCAGGCGACTCGTAGGCCATGGTGTGGGTGCTCACGAAGCCCCGGGAGCGCAGGTCGGCCGCGCCACGCTGCGCCGCCTCCAGCGTGCCCTGCCAGTCGGGCGCCGGAATGGCGCGCGCCACCAGCCCGGTGGCGTGCTCCAGCAGCGTGCCGAGCGGCCGCACCACCTGCCCACCCTCCGGGTCCGGCGTGTCCTCGTGGACCCCGGCCAGCCGCAGCGCCAGCGAGTTGGCCCAGGCCAGATGCAGGTCGCGGGAGTACAGGAGCACCGGGTGGTGCGGGCTGACCCGGTCCAGCAGCGCCGCGTCCGGGTATCCGTCCAGCCCCAGCTGGGACAGCAGAAAGCCGCCGCCCACCACCCACTGCCCCGCCGGCACCGTCGCGCAACGTTCCTCCAGCCGCCGCTGCACCTCCGGCACGCTGCTCACCCCGTGCAGGTTCAGCTGCGATAGCGAAAAGCCGTAGCTCACCAGATGGGTGTGGGCGTCGCACAGGCCGGGGGTGAGCAGGCGGTCCCGGTGGTCCAGGGTGGTCGCCTGGGGGGCCAGCGCCCGCATCTCGGTGTGATCGCCCACCGCCAGCACCCGCCCGCCGCCCACCAGCACCGCCTCGGCACGCGGCTGGGCGGGGTCCAGGGTCTGCACGTCGGCCAGAATCACGGTCAGGGCTGCAGCGGTCATGCTGGTCAGGGTAGCAGCTTGCAGGCTCATGCTTTGGAGGGGGAGGCCCGGCGGGCGGGCGCGTCTCATCTGCCGTCAGCCGGGCCGTCTACCATGAAACGGTGCCTGACCTGACCCGCCGCCAGCTGATCCGCCGCGCCGTCTTCGGCCTGGGTGGGGCCGGCCTGCTGGGGGGCGGCATGGCCACCGCCCAGGCCTACGCGCCGGCGCAGCTGAATGTCCACGTGGCGCCGCTCGCGGGCCTGCAGGCCCCGCTGCAGGTCGCGCTGCTCACCGACCTGCACTACGGGCCGTACATTCACACGGCGCAGGTGCGCGGCTGGGTGGAGCGCACCCGGTCGGCTCGCCCGGACCTGATTCTGCTGGCGGGTGACCTGCTGGACGAGCGGATGCGCGGACCCGCCGACCTGCTGCTGGCCGAACTGGGCCGGCTGTCCGCGCCGCTGGGCGTATACGCGGTGTGGGGCAACCACGACTACGGGTATTTCGGGCGCTACGGCAACGCCCGGCGCGGGCCGGCCAACCCCGACTGGGCGCGGGAGCGGACCCGGCTGCAGGCCCAGCTGGCCGAGGCCGGCATCCGGGTGCTGACCAACCAGGGCGTGTCGGTGCGGCCGGACCTGTATGTGGCCGGGGTGGACGATCTGTCGTGGGGCGAGCCGGCGGTGGGGGCGGCGCTGCAGGCGGCCCCGGCCGGCAGCGCCACCCTGCTGATGACTCACAACCCGGACCTGCTGCCGCAGCTGCCCGCCGGGCTGGGCCTGACCGTCTGCGGCCACACCCACGGCGGACAGGTGCGCTTTCCGCTGATCGGCGCGCCGGTGGTGCCGAGCCGCTACGGCCAGCGCTTCGCCCAGGGCTGGATTCATGATCCGGTGCGGGCCTTCGTGTCGCGCGGGCTTGGCGTGTCGGGGCTGCCGGTCCGCAACCTCTGCCCGTCCGAGGTGGTATTGCTCAAGCTGCAGCCAACACACGCCTGAGAGGACTTCGGTAGGCTGGGCTGGATGTCTGCCTCCCTGACCCACCGCGCCACCCGGACCCTCTTCACCCTGCTGGGCGGCACCCTGCTGTACGCCCTCTCCGGGGCCTACCGCTTCCGGGTGTCCCGCGAGGCGGTGCCGCTGCGCGGCCTGACCACCCCGCTCCGGGTGGTGCAGCTCAGCGACCTGCACTACGGCAATTTCATCGGGGCCAGAACGGTGCGGCGCTGGGTGGACGCCGTGCTGCAGGAACAGCCGGAGCTGATCGTGATCACCGGGGACTTTCTGGACAGCGGCATGGGCCTGCGCCGCAAGGACCAGCTGCTGCGGGAACTCGCCCGCCTGTCGGCCCCGCTGGGCGTGTATGCGGTGTACGGCAACCACGACTGGACCAGCCTGAACACCCAGGCGGCCCGCGCCAGCTTTGCCCGGCGGCTGGAGGAGGTGGGTATCCAGGTGATCAACAACGCTGGAGTTCAGCTGCGCCCGGACCTGTATCTGGCCGGCACCGACGACTGGTGGTTCGGCAACCAGGACACGGCGGCCATGATGGCCGGGTATCAGGGCGGGGCAGCGCTGCTGCTCAGCCACAACCCGGACTTCCTGCCGAACGTGCCGCCGCAGATCTCGCTGACCCTGTGCGGCCACACCCACGGCGGGCAGGTGCAGTTGCCGTTGCTGGGGGCCGTCAAGCGGGCCAGCCTGTACGGCACCCGGTTCCTGGAAGGCTGGGTGAACACTGCCCCCGCCCAGCCGTCTGCCGCAGACGGCAGCATTCCGCGCACCCCGCCGCGCACCATTCGCGGGTACATCTCGCACGGGCTGGGCGTGACGGGCGTGCCGCTGCGGCTCGCCTGCCCGGCCGAGCTGACGGTCTTCGACTTCGGGCTGAGCTGAAGGGCAGCGGGGCGGCTACGCGCCCTGCTCTTCCGGCTCGCTGTGGACTTCCGGCACCTCCGGGCGGCCACTGCCCAGCTGGCTGAGCAGCGTGGCCGCCACCACCATCGCGCCGCCCAGGAAGCCGCGTGCTCCGACCCGCTCGCCCAGCAGGAAGAAGCTGAAGATGCTGGCGGCCACCGGCTCCAGCGCGTAGATCACGCTGGCTTCCACCGCGCTCACCCAGCGTTGCCCCAGCGTCTGCAGCAGGGTGGTGACGGCGCTGGCCACCACGCCCAGGTACAGCAGCGGTCCCCAGGTCTGCGGCGGGGGCAGCAGCGGGGCGCCGCTGAGCAGGGCCCACAGCCACGCCAGCGCCGCCACCGCTACCAGCTGGGCCAGGGTGTAGGGCAGCGCGTCGTGCCGCTGGGCGGTGCGTTCCAGCGTCACGATGAAGCCCGCGTAGGTGATGGCGCAGGCCAGCGCCCACACATCGCCCACCACCAGCGCGCCGCCCTCCCAGCTGAGCAGCGCCAAGCCGCCCACTGCCAGCAGCACCGCCCCCCACAGCCCGGCGCCCAGCCGGGTGCGGGCCACCAGCGCCTGATACAGCGGCACCATCACCACGCTCAGCGCCGTGATGAAGGCCGCGCGGTTGGCGCTGGTGCTGGTGAGGGCGATGGTCTGGGTGCCGTAGCCGGCCACCAGCCACAGCCCCAGCAGCAGGCCGTCGCGCCACAGCGGGGTGGAAGCGTCGGCAGCGGCCGGCCGTGTGGTCGCTGGGCGGCGCCACAGCAGCACCAGTGGCAGCAACGCCAGCGTGCCGATGCTGAAGCGCCACGCGATCAGGACTGCCGGAGCCAGCGAATCCGTGGCGTCCTTGACCACCGCAAACGTGCTGCCCCAGATGGCGGTGACCAGAATGAGCAGGGCCAGGCCCAGCGTGTGGCGGGAGTGGGGGCGGGCAGCGGCGAGCGACATGCGCCTGATTGTAGGTGAGGACAGCAGGTGGGGCCGGGTGGCGTGCATCCTGTACGCTGAGTGAGATGTCCGGCGTCCAGGCGGCCAAGGCGCCCACCATTGAGCGGGTGGGAACGCTGGAGCTGTTCCTGGACCTGGTGTTCGTGTTCACCATCACGCAGCTCTCGGCGCTGGTGGCGCACCCGCACGGCCCGGAGGGGTACGCGCGGGCGGCCCTGGTGCTGGCCGTCACGTGGTGGATCTACAGCGGTTACGCCTGGCTCACCAGCAACGTGCGGACCGACGCCGTCAAGCACCGCCTGCTGATCATTGGCGGGATGGCAGGCTTTCTGGTGATGGCGCTGGCCATTCCGGAGGTGTTCGGCCACGATGGGGTGGCCTTCGGGCTGGGCTATCTGCTGGTGACACTGGTGCATGCCGGCCTGTTCCGCCGCGCGCCCGGCAGCAGCAGCCGGGCCATCCTGGGGATTGCGCCCTTCAATCTCGCCTCGGTGCTTCTGGTGCTGACGGCCGGGTTCGCGCTCTCGCCGTGGAAATGGGCGCTGTGGATGGCTGCCGTGGGGGTGGTGGCGCTCACCTCGGCCTTCCGGCGCGAGAGCGGCTTCACGCTCAGCCCGGCGCACTTTGTCGAGCGGCACGGGCTGGTGATCATCGTGGCGCTGGGCGAGAGCATCGTGGCGATCGGAGTGGGGCTGGGTGACCGCGCCCTGAGCGCCCCGGTGCTGCTGGCCGCCCTGCTGACGCTGGCCCTCAGCGCGGCGCTGTGGTGGAGCTACTTCGACCACGACGACCATCTGGCCGAATCGGCGCTGGCCCGCGCCCCGGCTGAGCGGCGGCCCCGCATGGCGCTGAACGGCTTCGGGTACGGCCATTACCTGATGATCGCCGGCATCGTGCTGCTGGCGTCCGGAGTGAAGCTGGGGGTGGCGGACCCGCTGCGGCCGGAAGCAGCGGCCGCCTGGAACCTGGGTGCCGGGCTGGCCCTGTACCTGCTGGGCGACGTGCTGTACCGGCGGGTGGTGCAGATCGGGCCGGGCCGGCTGCGGTTGGTGGTGGCTGCCCTGATGCTGCTCGGCGTGCCGCTGGGCCTGCGCTGGGGCACGGAGGTCCAGCTGGCCTTCGGTGTGGTGCTGCTGGTGGCGATGTTGATGCTGGAGGCGCGGCGGTCCCCAGCGCAGAGCTGAGGGGACCCGAGGTGCCCCCTTCAGGGCCGTGGCCTGACTCAGATCTCCTCGAAAAACTCGCTGTCGATGCGCTTCAGCTGATAGGTGCTGCGGGTCAGCACCCCCACCCCGTACTCGATCATCAGGCGGCTGAGCTGCGGGCCGTCAATCAGGATGATGTTGCCGATCTGCTGCGCGGTGCTGCGGGCGCTGGCGCTGAAGTCCGAGGTCGTGAGCAAGACGCCCTTGCTGGCCTTGTGATAGCTCAGGCTGCCTGCAAAGTTCCGGATCTCCGGGCTGCCCACACTGTTCTGCCAGCGTTTCGCCTGCAGATACACCCGGTCCAGGCCCAGCGGGTCCTGCTTGATGGTGCCGTCAATGCCGTTGTCGCCGCTGCGTCCCAGCGCTTCGCCGGCATCCTTCACGGTGCCCCCGTAGCCCATCGCCACCAGCAGCTGCACCACCAGCACCTCGAACTGCTGAGGTGAAAGCTGCATCACCTGTGCCAGCAGCTCATCGGCCAGGGCCGTATTGAGTTCACGGTACAGGGCGTCCAGCTGTTCTTCGGGCGAGACCATGCTGAGAGGAGCATCAGACTCAATTGTGGCTTCAGGAGCATTACAACTCCGTTTTTTGAATTCGGAGAATTCTGGGAAGGAATCGAGTGAATGGCTATCGATTTTACCGCCGCTTGATAGCAACATCCTGCCCTTGTCGTTGATTCTGACCATCCCGCGGCTGGGACTGTCGATCACACCTGCTTTCGCAAGATATGTCTTCGCCCAGGAAACCCTGTTATTGAATTGGGTCTGTACGCCGCTCTTGACGGTTTCCAGCAAGTCATCTGCTGAGATATGCATGGATACAGCCAGGAGCACACGCATCTCTTTGACTGAGCGCTCCTGCCCGTCAGCCAGCACCTCCAAAAATGGTCGGAAAAATGCCTGGAAGTTTGGTACAGCCATCTGTTTAGCCTAGCTCATGAGCAAAGCCGCCCCCATCCTGGCGGGCGGCCCTGCTCCATCCACTTGCCTCAGTCGGTCACGGCGCCCTGGGCGGCGCTGCTGACCAGCTTGGCGTACTTGGCCAGCACGCCCCGCTTGTACCGCGGTTCCGGAGCGACCCAGGCGGCGCGGCGGCGGCCGATCTCGTCCTCCGGCACGTGCAGGGTCAGTTCGCAGGTCTCGGCGTTCAGCTCGATGGTGTCGCCTTCCTGCACCAGGGCAATCGGGCCGCCCACGTACGCCTCCGGGGCCACGTGCCCTACCACCAGCCCGTAAGTGCCGCCACTGAAGCGCCCGTCGGTGATCAGGCCCACGCTGTCGCCCAGGCCCTTGCCGATGATGGCGCTGGTGGGGGAGAGCATCTCGCGCATGCCGGGGCCGCCTTTGGGTCCCTCGTAGCGGATGACCAGCACGTCGCCGGCCCGGATCTGATCGGCCATGATGGCGTGCATCGCCTCCTCCTCGCTCTCGAACACGCGGGCCGGGCCGGTGATCTTGATGCTCTTGAGGCCGCTGATCTTGGCCACCGAGCCGTCCGGGGCCAGGTTGCCCCGCAGGATCGCCAGGTGGCCCTGCACGTACAGCGGATCGTCGTAGGCGCGAATCACGTTCTGGCCGGGGTTCGGCTCGTCCGGCTCGTCGGCCAGGTTCTCGGCCACCGTCTTGCCGGTCACGGTGAGGCAGTCGCCGTGCAGCAGGCCCGCCTTCAGCAGCATCTTCATCACGCGCGGAATGCCGCCCACGTCGTGCAGGTCGGTGGCCACGTACTGGCCGCTCGGCTTCAGGTCACAGAACACCGGGGTGCGCTCGCGGATGCGCTCAAAGTCTGCCAGCGTCAGGTCGATGTCGGCGGCGTGCGCAATGGCCATCAGGTGCAGCACGGCGTTGGTGCTGCCGCCCACCGCCATGATCACCGTGATGGCGTTCTCGAAAGCTTCTTTGGTCAGGATGTCGCGCGGCCGGATGTCGGCCTCAATCAGGCGCAGCAGGGCGCGGGCGCTGTCGGCGCTGCTCACGGCCTTCTCAGCGTCCACGGCGCTCATGGTGGACGAATACGGCAGGCTCATGCCCATCGCCTCGAAGGCGCTGCTCATGGTGTTGGCGGTGTACATGCCGCCGCAGCTGCCGTTGCCGGGGCAGGCGTGGCGCTCCACCGCCTCGAACTCCTCGCGGGTGATCTTGCCGGCCCCGAACGACCCCACCGCCTCGAACACGCTGACGATGGTCAGGTCCTTGCCACCGTAGTGCCCCGGCTTGATGGTCCCGCCGTACACGAAGACGGCCGGAATGTTCAGCCGCGCGATGCCGATCATGGCGCCCGGCATGTTCTTGTCGCAGCCGCCCACCACGATCACCCCGTCATGGCTCTGGCCCCGGCTGACCGTCTCGATGCTGTCGGCGATCACCTCGCGGCTCACCAGGCTGCACTTCATGCCCTCGGTGCCCATGCTGATGCCGTCCGACACGGTGATGGTGCCGTACACCTGCGGCATGCCGCCGCCCTCGCGGATGGCCCCGGTGATGTGGTCAGCCAGCTCGCCCAGGCCGTTGTTGCACGGCGTGATGTTGCTCTGGGCGTGTGCCACCCCGATGATCGGCTTCTGGAAGTCGGCGTCCTGAAAGCCCACCGCCCGCAGCATCGCGCGGTTCGGGGCACGCTCGTCACCCTGCGTGACGTGGTGACTGTTCCAGTTCAGCCGGCGGGTCTTGGTGTCGGTCATGCTGTCCAGTCTAGGCGCTGACGGACGGCGAGCCGCCGGGAAGGACAGACAAACAGGGAAGTAAGGAAAGGGGAGCCTCAGCCGGCCGGGACGGGCTGCGGGCGGGCCGCCTGATCCAGCACGAACCGCACCGCCGCGTCCACGTGCAGCGCGGTCGTGTCGAAGACCGGAACCGTGGTGTCGCCCGCCCCCACCAGCAGCATGATCTCGGTGCAGCCCAGCACCATGCCCTGGGCGCCGCGCGCCACCAGACCCTGCATGACCGTCTGATAGAAACTGCGGGCCTCCGGGCGCACCACGTTGCAGCACAGTTCCTCGAAGATGACGCGGTGCACCTCGGCCCGCTCCTCGGCGTCGGGTACCAGCACCTCGATGCCGTGCCGCGCCAGCCGCTCGCGGTAGAAGTCCTGCTCCATGGTGAAGCGGGTGGCCAGCAGGCCCACCCGTGTCAGCCCGGCGGCCCGGATCGCCTCAGCGGTGCTGTCCGCGATGTGCAGCAGCGGAATGCCGGTGGCCGCTTCGATGGCCGGGGCCACCTTGTGCATGGTGTTGGTGGCCACCAGCAGGCAGTCGGCTCCGGCCCGTTCCAGGCCCTGTCCCGCCCGGGCCAGCAGCTCACCCGCCTCATCCCAGCGGCCCGAACGCTGCATCTCCACCACCTCCGCGAAGTTCAGGCTGTGCAGCAGGATCGGCGGCGACTCCAGGCCGCCGCGCTGCGCGGTGACCTGCTCGTTGAGCAGCCGGTAGTACTCGGCCGTGCTGGTCCAGCTCATGCCGCCAATGATCCCGATGGTCTTCATGTGGGCAGTCTAGACCCTAGACAGCGTGCATTGATCAATGAACGCTGGCGTCCGCTCATGTGATGATGCGCTTAAAGATAAGATGACTCATCAGATCAAAGATAAGAGCGACCATTATTTGAGAAGGCATGTAAGGACCTCAGCGCAAGTGTCATGCTTACCCTTGCCGCGGTTCTGCTGCTGACGTAATCTCGGGGGGAGGGTCCGGCTGGGCTGCTCCGGGCTGTCCCGCAGGCGGTGGGCAGACCAGCGGCAGCGTCCGTCCGCCCTGTCCCGTTCAAGGAGATGTTATGACCCCCATACAGGACGATCTGCGCGAGGTGAACATCCGCTTCAGGAGCATGCTGCTGGAGCTGTCCAGCGTGCTGTACCTGCAGGGCATCCGCCGCATCCACTACGGCCTGGATTTCATCGATGACGACAGCCGCCCCAGCGACTACGCCGTGACCGAGTACCTGGACGGCCGCGTCGAGGAGCAGGACCGCTACCCGGAACTGCTGTCGCCCGACGTGTTCGTATGGGGCGTGAAGTACTGTCAGCCATACACCTTCGACGTGGCCAGCGCCCTGCTGCAGCTGGATGAGGCGGGCGGTAGCGTGGAGGTACGTCCGGGCATGACCTGCATGTACCACTCGCAGAAGCGGCGCCTGCGGCTGGAACTGGAGGCCGAGCAGGATCTGAGCGGCCTGTGCTTCGGTTACCACGACGATTTTGACGAGGCGTTCACCCCGCTGCGCGATCAGGGCATCACGGCGGTGTATTTCGGAGTCAACCGCGACGGCGACCGCTACCCGCTGGCCGACTGGGTGTACGTGGCGCGTCAGGGCCAGCCGGGCACCCGCCCCGCCCCGGAGCACCGCGCCGCGCTGGAGCAGATCCGCGAGGTAATCGAGCTACTGCCACGCTACGGCGCTTTCTACGTGGACACCGCCCAGCTGGTGATTCTGGACGCGCCGCCCGGGCAGGGCGGACTGGTGACCTCTTCGGACACCCAGGCCAGCGCCTGGCACACCGAGCAGCAGCGCCAGGCGCTGGAGCGGCAGCACACGGCCGGGCCGCGCTGACGCTCAGTACACCTGCGTGACGTGCACCACGTCGGAGCGCTCCATCAGGTGGCCCCACACCGCCCGCCAGGCGGAGAAGCGCTCCGACTCGCGGAACGTGACGGTGTGCGCCTCCAGCGTTTCCCACCAGATCATCAGCGTGAAGGTGTCGGGGTGTTCCACCCCCCGGTGCAGCTCGTGGCGGATGTAGCCGGGCGTGCTGGCCACGATGGGAAAGGCGTCGGGCATCACTGAGATGAAGGCGTCCGCGTTGCCAGGCTTGAGCGTGATGGTGGCGAGTTCGAGGATCATGGGACCGGTTATACCGTGCCCTGCGTGACCTGCCGCGACTTGCCCAGGCCCGCCACGATCTGGTTGCTGATGCGCAGCCACGCGCGGGCGCTGGCCGCCACCACGTCGGTGTCCACCCCGGTGCCGTGCAGGCTGGTCTCGTTGTGGCGGGCGGTGATGCTCACCTCGCCCAGCGCCTCGGCCCCCTTCGTGACCGCCTGCACCCGGTAGATTTCCAGCTGCGGCGCGATGCCGGTGGCGGCGTTGATCGCGTGGAAGATGGCCTCCACCCCGCCGTCGCCGGTGGCGGTCGCCTCGCGCACGCCCTCGGGGGTGCTCAGACGCACGTAGGCCAGCGGCTGCATGTCGCTGCCGCTGCTCACCTGGAAGCGCTCGAGGCCGAACGCCTGCGGCACGTCGGTGCGGGCGTCCACCAGGGCCCGCAGGTCATCGGCAAAGATCTGCCCCTTGCGGTCGGCCAGATCCTTGAAGCGGGTGAACAGGTCGCCGATGCGCTCCTCCGGCACCGTGTAGCCCAGTTCGGTCAGCGCCTTGCGGAAGGCGGCCCGGCCGCTGTGCTTGCCCATCACCAGCACGGCGGCCTCGCGGCCCACCAGCTCGGCGTTCATGATCTCGTAGGTCTCGCGCGCCTTGATCACGCCGTCCTGGTGGATGCCGCTCTCGTGCGCGAAGGCGTTGTCACCGACAATGGCCTTGTTCGGCTGCACCGGCATGCCGCTCAGGCGGCTGACCATTCGGGAGCTGCGGTACAGCTCGCGGGTGCGGATGCCGGTCTCGAAGTGGTACACGTCGCGGCGGGTGTGGAAGGCCATCACGATTTCTTCCAGGCTGGCATTGCCGGCCCGCTCCCCGATGCCGTTCACAGTGCATTCGATCTGCCGGGCGCCGCCCTCGGCCGCCGCGATGCTGTTGGCCACCGCCATGCCCAGGTCGTCGTGGCAGTGGGCGCTCAGGTACACGTGCTCCGGCAGCTCGCCCTTCAGGAAAGCGAACAGGGCGCGCATCTCGTCGGGGGTGGTGTAGCCCACCGTGTCCGGCACGTTGATGGTGGTGGCGCCCGCCTCCACCACGGCCTTGAAGATGCGCGCCAGGAACGGCCACTCGCTGCGGGTGGCGTCCTCGGCCGAGAACTCCACGTCGTCCACGAAGCTGCGCGCCAGCGTGACCGCCTGCACCGCCCGTTCCACCACCGCGTCCGGTTCCAGGTTCAGCTTCTTGGCCATGTGAATCGGGCTGGTGGCGATGAAGGTGTGGATGCGCGGCCGCTCGGCGTCCTCCACGCCCCGGGCAGCGGCCTCCACGTCGGCGCGGCCGGCGCGGGCCAGCCCGGTGATGATCGGGCCGCGCACCTCGCGGGCGATGCGCTGCACGCCCTCCAGGTCGCCGGGCGAGGCGATGGGGAAGCCCGCCTCGATCACGTCCACGCCCAGCCGGGCCAGCTGATGGGCAATCTCCAGCTTCTGCTGGTGGTTCAGGGCCACGCCGGGGCTCTGCTCACCGTCACGCAGGGTGGTGTCGAAGATGCGGATGGGCTGGATACGGCTGGCTTCGGTCATGGTGGTGGCTCCTGTGACGAGAGGCGAAACAACAAGACCCCCGGAGGCTTGCGGCACTCCGGGGGTGGGTGTGGCGACGCTGCTCTGACGCCCTACTCCCTCCGGAGTGGCGTAAGAAGAAGCGAGCGGAAACCGTTCATTGCCTCAGACTGTACGGGCTGCGGTGCCGGCCGGTCAAGGGGACCGGGCTAGACCGGCTGCGGTCACCGGACCGGCCGGATGGCCCAGGCCTGGACATCCAGCCGCCGGCTGTACAGCAGATGCGGCGCGCCTTCCAGCGCCACGCCCAGCGGCTCCGCCAGCGTGTTCACGCGGAGCTCGGCCTCGGCGCGCTGCAGCGGCCAGGGGACGTGATGGATGTGGCCCCGGTAGACCCGCCCCTGCCGGTCGGCGCTGTACAGGGCCAGCCGCCGGGTCAGAAAGTCCTCCAGCGTGCCGCGCTCCGCCTCGAAGGCGGGCCCGACGGGTCGGTAGGCGGCGGCGAACTGGCCGGCCGGGGCCCCTCGGTGGGTGCGCTGACTGGCATACGCCAGCACGTCGCCGCGGCGCTCCAGCTGCATCCGGGCGTCAAAGTACGGCAGGTGGAACAGCGACCGCGCCAGCCGCACGGCCAGCGGCTGGGCCGCGTCCAGGCTGTAGAACCACACTCCCGGCACGCCGCCGGCGGTCACGTAGGTGCGCAGATTCAGCTCTGGAAACGCCGACACGCCCGGCACGTCCACCGTGCCGCGTGGCCGCACGCCCGCCATCCGGAACGGCACCACGCCCAGGTAGGCCTGCCCATCGTAGGTGTCAAGGGTCAGGCCCGCCGGCAGCTGGGGCCGCAGCACCGCCGGGTCCACGGCCCAGTGCATGAAGCACAGCTCCAGCCAGCGCATCTGCAGCACCCAGGGTCCGGACGGCAGGGGCGTCATGCGGCGAGTGTAGCAGGGGAGGGCGGGGCACAAAACACGGCCCTCCCTATGTGGGAGGGCCGTGTTTTGTGCCTGGCTTCAGCGCTTGCTGAACTGAGGAGCGCGGCGGGCCTTCTTGAGGCCGAACTTCTTGCGCTCCACCTCGCGCGGGTCGCGGGTCAGCAGACCGCGCGGCTTCAGCTGCTGGCGGTAGTCGGGGTTGATCTTGAGCAGCGCACGGGCGATGCCCAGCTTGATCGCGTCGGCCTGACCGGTGGGGCCACCGCCCAGCACCGTGATCACGGCGTCGTAGCGGCCCAGGGTGCCGGTCTCACGGAAGCCCTGCAGCGCGTGCACGGCGCGCACCACGCCACGGAAGTACTGCTGGAATTCCTTGCCGTTCACCACGATGCGGCCCTCGCCAGGGCGCAGGAAGACGCGGGCCACGGCGGTCTTGCGGCGGCCGGTTCCGTAGTACTGTTCCATTATTTGATCTCCAGGGTCTGGGGCTGCTGGGCGACGTGCGGGTGCTGGGTCCCGGCGTACACCTTCAGGCGGGTGTGCAGGGCGCGGCCCAGACGACCCTTGGGCAGCATGCCGAACACCGCGTGCTCAATGACGCGCTCCGGGTGCTTGTCGAGCGCCACGCGGGCGGTTTCCTTCTTGAGGCCGCCCTGGTAGCCGGTGTAGCGGGTGTAGACCTTCTGGTCCAGCTTCTTGCCGGTCAGGGCGACCTTCTCGGCGTTCACCACCACAACGTAATCGCCCATGGCGACGTTGGGGGTGAAGTCGGGGCGGTGCTTGCCGCGGATGTGGCTGGCCACGACGGTGGCGAGGCGGCCCAGCGGCACGTTCGCCGCGTCCACGACCACCCAGGTCTGCTCTTTGTCAGTGATGACAGGAACGTAGGTTTTCACCGTGATACTCCAATTGATAAGGGGATTTGGTCTGTTGCCCGCCGCCGCGACTTGGGGGAAGGTGCAGCGCGTGCCCCGGAAACCACCCGGCTGTCTTACGCCCTACCAAGCTCAAGACACTAAAGGCGAGTGTATCAGGGCTGAGGGGGCAGAGGCAAGCCGCCGCCACACAGACAGAACCGTGCCGGAATACATGGGGCGGCATTCCGGCACGGCTGCGTACGGCTGTGGTGGTGCGTGTGCTGCTTGGCGGAGAGGGTGGGATTCGAACCCACGGTGCAGTTGCCCACACAACAGTTTTCGAGACTGTCCCATTCAACCGCTCTGGCACCTCTCCGGAGAGCCTGGACTTCCGGGCAGACAGCACTGTAGCACGCGCCCCAGCGGGCGGCAACTGCCCGGGCTGGCGGGCGCGCGGCCACGTTTCTCCGGCGGCCTTGGGCGCTTCCTCAGGAATTCTGCACGGGCGGTCCCGGCCCGCTCCGGTACCCTGCAGCACACGGAGGTGCACCATGACCCTATTCGATACCCTCGGTTCGCTGATTCCCCAACAGGCCCACACCGTCTCGCAGCAGGTGGGAGCCAGCCCGGCCCAGACCGAGCAGGCGATGCAGGCGGCAGTGCCGCTGCTGCTGAGCGGCCTGACCCGCAACGTCCAGCATCCGCAGGGCGAGCAGGCCCTGGGACAGGCGCTGGAACAGCATGACGGCTCGGTGCTGGACGCCTACGGCAACGGCCAGCTGCCGGACCCGCAGCAGGGCCAGCAGATCGTGAACCACGTGTTCGGCCAGCAGGCTGGCGCGGCGGCCAACGCGGTCGGACAGCACGCCGGCATTGATCCGCAGGCCGCCATGCAGATTCTCAGCACGGTGGCGCCGCTGGTGCTGGGCGCGCTGGCCCGCAGCCGCCAGGGCGGCTCGATGGGCGGCGGTGGGCTGGGCGGCATGCTCGGCAGCGTGCTGGGCGGCGCCATGGGGGGCGGTCTGGGCGGTGGCGGCCTGAGCAATGGCGGACTGGGCGGCATGCTCGGCGGCGTGCTGGGTGGCGGCCAGCCGCAGATGCCGATGGGCGGCCAGGGGCAGGGCCAGAATGACGTGCTCAGCACGCTCAGCCGCACGCTGGATGGCAATGGAAACGGCAGCGCCCTCGACGACCTGGTGGGCATGCTCGGTGGCCGGCGTGGCTGACGTTCTGTGGCCCTCACCCCCATCTGGGGGGGAAGGCAAGGCATCATCAAGCGCTTGTCATGCAGAGTGCATTGCTCTCATGGTGGGGGGCGTAGAGTACAAAGTGTGAACGGTTTGAAGGAGTTTTTTGACTGGCTGCGTGAGGCGCTGCGTGGCCCGGCCCAGCCTCAACCGGTGCCGGTTCCTGTTCGCGTCCGTTCACGCTGATTGACCCCCACCTCTTCCACGCCCCTCATGGGGCGTTTTTTTTGGTGAGCCGGGTCGCCTCCCGGCTTTACGTTTCCTGTATTCTGCGCGGATGCACGGCATGGAGGCCCTTTGGCCCCTGATTCAGGAACGCACGCCAGAGGAACGTCAGAAAGTTGAGCGGGCCTACGACTTCGCCAACGAAGCCCATGCCGGAGTGAACCGCAAGAGCGGCGAGCCGTACATCACCCATCCGGTGGCGGTGGCCGTCATCCTGGCGGAGCTGGGCATGGACACCGACTCGCTGGTGGCCGGCCTGCTGCACGACACGGTGGAGGACACGTCCGTCACGCTGGAGGACGTGGAGCGCGCCTTCGGTCCGGACGTGCGGCGCATCGTGGAGGGCGAGACCAAGGTCAGCAAGCTGACCAAGGTGGCCAAGGCCCAGGACCCGGACCGCAGCCTCAGCGACGAGCAGAGCGAGAACATGCGCAAGCTGCTGATCGCCATGACCAGCGACATCCGCATCATCATCGTGAAGCTGGCCGACCGGCTGCACAACATGCGGACGCTCGGCAGCATGCCGGCTGTGAAGCAGGCGCGCATCGCCCGCGAGACGATGGAGATCTTCGCGCCGCTGGCCCACCGCCTGGGCATCGGGCAGGTGAAGTGGGAGCTGGAGGACCTGAGCTTCCGGTACCTGGACCCGGCCGCCTACCGGGAGCTGCAGGATCGCCTGCGGACCCGGCAGGAGGAGCGGCAGGCGCACATCGAGAGCGCGCTGCTGCAGATGCGCGAGGCACTGGAAGAGGACATCGAGCTGTACGAGTGGATTGACGAGATGGAGGTGTCGGGCCGCAGCAAGCACCTCTGGAGCATCTACACCAAGATGCAGAAGGAGGGCAAGGCGCTGGAGCAGATTTTCGATCTGCTGGCGATCCGCATCATCTTGTCGCCGCGGCCGCTGCAGGCCCCCCAGGGCAAGCCGGCCGACAACAAGCGCCAGGAGCGGGCCGAGGAGGTGCGCGAGAAGCGGGTGTGCTACCACTCGCTCAGCATTGTGCACAGCATGTGGACCCCGATTCCCGGCCGCTTCAAGGACTACATCGCGGTGCCCAAGCCCAACGGCTACCAGAGCCTGCACACCACCGTGATCAGCCCCAGCGGCCAGCCGATCGAGGTCCAGATCCGCTCGCGGCGCATGCACGAGGTGGCCGAGTACGGCGTGGCGGCGCACTGGATGTACAAGCAGGGCGAGAAGCTCTCGGACCGACACCGCGACTCGTGGATCACCCGGCTGCAGCAGCTGCAGCACGAGATTCTGGACGCCAGCGACTTCGTGGACGCGGTCAAGGACGACCTGCTGGGCGGCCGGGTGGTGGTGTTCACGCCGAAGGGCGACACCCGCGACCTGCCGAGCGGCAGCACCCCGATCGACTTCGCGTACAACGTGCACTCGCGCATCGGGGACACGGCGGTGGGCGCGCGGGTGAACGGCAGCATCGTGCCGCTGAGCTACCAGCTGCAGAACGGCGACATGGTCGAGATCGTGACCGGCAAGCAGGGCAACCCCAGCAAGGACTGGCTGAACTTTGCCGTGACCCGAAGCGCGCGCGCCAAGATCCGCCACCACTTCCGCGCCCAGGAGCGCAGCGAGGCGCTGCAGCATGGCCATGACCTGCTGGAGCGTTACCTGCGCAAGCGGCAGCTGCCGGTGCGGCAGCTGATGCGCACCAAGGTGCTGGAGGACGTGACCGACAAGCTGGCCGGCACCCGCAACCCCGACGACTTGTACCTGGCGCTGCATGCCGGCAAGCTGACGCCCGGGATGGTGGCGCGGGTGCTGGCCCCCAGCAGCGAGCCGGAACTGCGCGCGCCGGTCCCGCGCCCGACCCCGGTGCCGCGCGCGCCCGATGCGGAGCGGGTGTACGTGGAAGGGGTGCTGACCAGCGCCAAGCGTGGGATGTGCTGCAACCCGATCCCCGGCGACCAGATCATGGCCTACATCACCCGCGGGCGCGGCTACACCATCCACCGCATCGACTGCCCGAACATGGTGCGGCTGCTCAAGGACGAGCCGGAGGACCGCTGCCGCCCGGCGTCGTGGAATCCCAGCAGTCCGGGGCGCAGCACCGTGGATCTGGACGTGGTGGCCAACGACCGCCCCGGTCTGCTGGCCGACGTGCTGGCCCAGCTGGTGCACGAGCGGCGCAGCCCGCTGAAGGTGCAGGCGGAGGTGCGCGGCCCCACCGCCCACATCCTGTTGCGGCTGGACGTGGGTGACCACACCGACCTGACCCGCCTGGCCGACGGCATCCGGACGGTGGACGGGGTGCGCGACGTGCTGAGGATGGGCAACAAGAACGGCCGCACTATTCCGAGTGGCGCCGGGCTGAGATAAAGCCGCTTGAGCTGCCGTTCGCCGGATCTTCAGCTGCGGGCGGTAGCATCGGAGCATGACGCCCTCCTCCTCAGCGCCGACGGTCGTGGTGCGGCCCGCCAGCCACCGCAGCGTGGTGCCTCAGCTGCTGCGCTGGGGGCTCGCGGCCCTGCTGCTTGGGGTGGCGGTGCTGCTGCTGCTGCCTCAGCTGCTCGGCTACCCGCGCTATGAGGTCAAGGGGGGGGTCCTGACCATCCGCAGCATCACCACCGAGCGGCGTGTCCGGGCCGGAACGTCGGTGCAGGCGGTGACGCTGCCCCCGCTGAGGCGCACCATGGGCACCTCCAGCGGGGGCACCTGCGTGGGCCGCTTTATGGCGGCCAGCGGGCAGCGCTACGAGCTGTACACCGACTGCTCCCCGCAGGTGCTGCTGTTCCAGGTGCCGGGCCGGCGGCCGGTGGCCATCACCCCGGCGGACCCCGGGGCGCTGCTGACCGCCCTGCAGAACGGCTCCACCGACACCTTCACGCTGCCGCGTCCGCGTGACATTCCGCTGCGCAGCTGGCTGATCGCGCTGCCGCTGATCGTGCTGGCGGGTGTGGTGCTGTGGCCGTGGCCGCCGCTGAGTTACCGCCTGACCCCCGAAGCGCTGGAGGTGCGGCGGCGGCTGGGTGTGGACCGTCTTCCGTACCGTACCCTCAGCGTGACCCCGGCCCGCAGCCTGCTGCGGGTGCGGTTGATGGGCACCGGCCTGCCCGGCTACTACACTGGCCTGCACGCCACCGCCGACGGGCAGGTGATGGCGGTTGCCACCTCCGCCCAGGCGCCCGCCCTGCTGCTCACCAGCGGCGACACCACCTACTACCTGACGCCCGCCGATCCGGCCGCCCTGCTGGACGAACTGCGGCGGCGCGGCGCTACAATCCTGAGCGAGTGACCGCCTCCCGCACCATCGTCCTGCTGCCTGACCTGGGCGACCTGCTGCGCCTGCAGCCGCACTACAACGCGGCCACGGTGGTGGAGCTGGCCCGGACGCTCGGCACGGACGCGGTGCTGTGGCTGAGCGGTCCCGACCCGGAACACCCGGTCCGCGACGCGCTGGGCGCGGCGGGTCTGCCGGTGCAGGAGCTCAGCCCCGAGTGGGCCTGGGCCGAGCAGGAGCATCAGCAGCTGCAGGAGTTCCTGAACCAGTTTCCTCAGGGCCGTGAGCGGCTGCGGACGGCGGCGCAGGCGGAGGCGGCGATGCAGCAGGCCCTGACCGGTCCGCTGACGCTGGAGCGGCTCATCAGCGCCGATCTGCTGGCACAGCTGGCCGACTCCCACCGGGCGCTGGCCGCCGCCCTGGACGAGGGGCCCGGTACCCGCTGGCAGCAGCGGCGGCTGGACACGCTGGCGGAGCGGCTGGACGGCCACAGTGGGCCGGCGCTGGCCGCGCTGGACGACCTGCCGGGCCTGCTGGAACGGCTGCCGCAGGCCCGGCTGCCGGACGCCAGCTCATTCGCGCCGGGCGAGGCGTCGCGGCTGCGGGCCCTGGCCGACCGTGCCGAGCAGCTGCACGAGGACGACGACCTGAGCGCGTTGCTGGACGCCCTGGAGCGGGAGACGGGCGACGCCATCACCCCCCGGGCCGAACTGGATTACGCGGCGGCGGGGATCCGGCTGGCGGTGGGCGATCTGCCGGGCGCGCGGGCGCTGCTGGAGCGCGCCGCTCATAGCCTCGCCGACCATCCGCGCAGCCTGCCGGGGCTGGTGCTGGCCCGGCTGGGACAGGTGCGCGACGCCCAGGGCGACCGCGACCTGGCCGTCCGGGCGTACCGGGCGGTGCTGGCGCTGGGCTTCGTGCCGCAGGTGGCCCGCGACACCGCCGAGGCCGGACTGAAGGCCGCGTTCGTCCTGGACCTGGAGTAGGGCGGATGGGGTGCGGATCGGCGGCCACTGGGCAGCGGGATCCTGATGGTGCTCCCGGCGGCTATGGCACACTCGCGGCATGCAAATTCTGATTCTGGGCGGCACCGGGTTTATCGGCGGCCAGCTGGCCCGCACCTTCGCCGCCGCAGGCCACCGGGTGAGCGTCCTGGCGCGTGGCCAGACGCCGGCCGCGCTGCCCGCCGGGGTGGAGCGGCTGACCGGCGACCGGGACGCCCCCGGCGGTCTGCGGGCCCTGGACGGTCCGCAATGGGACGTCTGCGTGGACCTCAGCGGCTACCTGCCCCAGCAGGTGCAGGCCAGCGGCGAGCGCCTGAGCGGGGTGGGCCGGTACGTGTTTGTGAGCGCAGCGGCGGCCTACGGGGACCCGCAAGGCCCCGTCACCGAAACGGACCTCACGCCGCGCCTGACGCCGGCCGAACAGGACGCGGTGCAGCGGGTTGAGCACCTGGATGACCGCACCTACGGCCCCTCGAAGGTGGCCTGCGAGGACCGGCTCCGGGACCTGTTCGGCGACCGGCTGACGGTGCTGCGCCCCCAGGTGGTGACCGGACCGGGCGACCCGACGCCGCGGTACGTGCCGTGGCTCGTACGCGCTGCCCAGGCAGGCCCGCTGCTCGTTCCCGGCGACGGAAGCGATCACCTGCAGGTGATTGACGTGCGCGACGTGGCCGCCTTCACGGTGCGGGTGCTGGAGGCGGACCTGGGCGGCGTGTACAACCTGGCCGGGCCGCGCCTGACCTGGGCGGAGTTCGTGCGCGTCCTTGGCGCGGAGCGGCCGGTGTGGGTGGGCCTGGAGACGCTGGCGGCGCACGGCATCCCGCTCTCGCGGTTTCCGCTCTACCGGCCCGCGGGCGGCGTCCGCAGCGGGCTGATGTACGTCAGCAGCGCCCGGGCACAGGCCGCCGGACTGACGCTGACCGCGCCCGAAGTGACGGCCCAGGACACCCGGGCGGCCCTCGGCGAAGCGCTGAACCACGCGCCCGCCCCGGACCCAGACCTGCAGCGCCTGCTCGCCCTGCTCGCCTGAACGTGCCGGGACAGCAATGGGGCGGGGGCCCGCAGACCCCCGCCCCGTGTCCGCTCCTCAGCGGTCCTGCAGCTGGACGTAGTGCTGGTTGGTGGCGCCGGTGTACTCGGCGTCCGGGCGCAGCAGGCGGTTGTCGCGCTCGTACTCGATTACGCTGGCGCACCAGCCGCTGATGCGGGCCAGCGCGAAGATCGGGGTGAAGTAGGCCTTCTGGATGCCCAGATCGCTGTAGACGGTGCCGCTGTAGAAGTCCACGTTCGGGTAGATGCCCTTGCTGCCCAGTCGGTCCACCACGGTCTTCTCGATGGTTTCCAGGATCTGGTAGTAGTGGCTCTTGCCCTGCTTCTCGGCCACGTGCGCGGCGTAGTCGCGCAGCACCCGGCTGCGCGGGTCGAAGTACTTGTAGACGCGGTGCCCCACGCCCATCACCTTCTCCTTGCGGTCCAGCTTGTCGGTGATGTAAGAGGCGGCCTTGTCGGGCGTGCCGATCTCGTCCAGCATGTCCATCACGGCCTCGTTGGCGCCCCCGTGCAGCGGGCCTTTCAGCGCCCCGATGGCACTCACGATGGCGCTGTACTGATCCGAGAGGGTGCTGGCGGTGGCGATGGCCGTGAAGGTGCTGGCGTTCATGCCGTGGTCGGCGTGCAGCACCAGCGCGATGTCAAAAAGGCGCGCCTGCTCGGCGGTCGGCTCCTGACCGGTCAACATGTACAGGAAGTTGCCGGCGTGCGTCAGGTCCAGGCGCGGCGCAACCGGCTCCTGGCCCTCCTGGGCGCGGTTGATGGCTGCGATGATGGTGGCGAACTGCGCGATCATGCGCCGCGAGATGGCGGTGCGGGCGGCCTCGCTGGTCTCCTCGGCCTGCGGATCAAAGAGGCCCAGGTGCGACACGGCGGTGCGCAGCGCCTGCATCGGATGCACGCCGCGCGGGAAGGCCTTGATGACCTCCACCAGCTCGCCCGGAATTTCGCGGTTGGCCTTCAGGTCGGCGTCGAACTCGGCCAGTTCCTGCGCGTTCGGCAGGCGGCCCAGCAGCAGCGCCAGACTCAGTTCCTCGAAGGTGCTGTTCTCGGCCCACTCCTGGATCGGAATGCCCAGATGGGTGAGGATGCCCTCCGTACCGTTGATGAAGGTCAGCTTGCTCTCGGTGAAGAGCACCCCTTCCAGCCCCTTGGCAATGGTCGTCGTCATTTGCCCCTACTCTAGCACCCCCCCTCCGGGCGCCCGAACGGTTCCTGTTCAGGTGACACCCGGCCGTTGGGGACGATTACGATTCCAGAAAGGCGGCCTTGATCAGCCGCATCAGGTCGGTGGTGCCGTAGCGCTGCACCAGTTTCAGGCTGCTGGGGTACGCGGCGGCGGTGGCCTCCACCTGCCGGAACATCCGGTCGAACACCTCGTCCGGCATGTTCATGGCCGGCGTCAGGCGCATGGTGCGGGCCGCGTTCAGCGAGAAGTTCATCAGCACGCCGTGCCGGTAGAACGCCACCAGGGCCAGCGCCCCGGTCGCCTCGCTGATCAGGTGCGCCTGGAAGCCCAGCGGCAGCCGCGCCACCGGCCGGAAGTTCATCGCGAACAGCATGCCGGCCCCGCGCACGTCCTCCAGCAGGGCTGGGTAGCGCTGCTGCATCGCCTGCAGCCGCTTCAGGCCGCGCTCGCCCATCTGGCGGGAGCGCGCCGGGTAGTCGTGGTCCATCAGCAGTTCCAGACTCTTGAGGCCCACCGCCATGGCCAGCGAGTTGCCGCCGAAGGTGTTGCTGTGGACCTTGACCGTCTCGAAGCTGCCGAGCATCCGCTTGTAGATGTCGTGCCGCACGATGGTGGCGCCCACCGGCACCATGCCGCCGCCCAGCGGCTTGGCCAGCGTCAGGATGTCCGGCTCCAGCCCGCCCGCAATGCTCTCGAACCAGTGGCCGGCGCGGCCCAGTCCGGTCTGGATCTCGTCGGCGATCACCAGGATGCCGTCCTTGCGGCACAGCTCGCCCAGCCGCTTCAGGAAGCCGGGTGGCGGAATCCGCACGCCGGCCTCGCCCAGAATCGGCTCCACGATCACCGCGATGATCCGGTCCGGCCCGATGCGCTTGAGGGTGCGCTCCAGCGTGCTGGCGTCCCCGAACGGCAGCGTGATCACGTTGGGCGACAGCAGGTTCTGGAAGGGGCCCTGCAGGGTGGGGTTCGGGGTGAGCGACAGGGCCCCCAGCGTCTTGCCGTGGTAGGCCCGCGTGAAGTTGACGATGTAGCGGGCCTTGGGCCGCGCCGCCTTGGCGAACTTGATGGCCGCCTCGATCGCCTCGGCGCCGCTGTTGGAGAAGAACACCCGCGACGTGCTGTGGCTGGGCGCCTCCCGGCTGAGCAGCCGCACCAGATTGGCCTCCAGCGCGGACCGCCAGGGGGTGGCGATCTGCTGCGAGAGCATCACCTGATCGGTGTGTTCCAGCACCTGCCGCAGAAACAGGTTCAGCTCCGGGGGGTTGTCGCCGAACGGCAGCGCGGCGTACCCGGAGGCGTTGATCACGCCGTGGCCGCTGGGGTCCTGCAGTTCCCAGGGACTCTGCACCTGCATCGGGCCGATGACGCCCAGCACGTCCAGCAGCTGCATCAGCTTGCCGTTGCCGTAATTCTGTTCCAGCTCGATGCTGCGCCGCGCCGACAGTTTTCCGTTGAGCACGTCGTCGGCGCGGATGAAGCCCCCGGAGGTGGCCGGGGTGGGGGAGAAGGTCATGCGGGGATTGTAGAGGAGACGGTCATGAGCCGTCGGTGTCCCATCAGTCGAACTCGGTGGGCGCGTCCGGCTGACCCCAGCGCTGCACCATGCGCCGTACCTGCTCGGGAGTGTTGCGGCCCAGGCTGAGCGGGGGCAGCTCGTCCAGCGTGAAGAAGCCGCTCTCCAGCGTCTCGATGTTGTCCGGCTGCGGCTGCGGCTCGCCGGTCAGCTCGCACGCCACGAACACCTTCCACACGCTCCACAGGTCCGGCGGGTGCCCGTGCTGGTCCTTGTCCAGCACCGCCAGCAGGCGCAGCGCCCGCACCGGGTAGCCGGTCTCCTCAAGCGTCTCGCGCACCGCGATCTGGCCCGGTCCCTCGCCCGGGTCGGCCCAGCCGCCCGGCAGGCTCCAGCGTCCGTCCTGGCGCTCGCGGGTCAGCAGCACCCGGCCCGCCTGAACCACCACCGCCCGCACGTCCAGCTTGGGCGTCAGGTAGCCGCGCTCCAGCTGCAGCAGGTCCAGCGCGGCCGGTGCGTCCAGAGTGCCCACCTCGGCCATCAGGCGGGCCGTCAGCCGCTGCAGCTGTTCGTAGCGGGCCACGTCGTAGGGGTCGCGGGTGTAGGTCAGGCCCGCCTGGGCAATGGACATCAGTTCGCGCAGCACCTCAATCATGGCTCCAGGGTAGTGTGCGCCGCCGGCCGCCGGGTGCCCAGCGTCCACTACACTCCTGGCATGCGCATCGTGAAAGGCACCGCCGAGGGCCGCACCATCTGGGGCCAGCTGGACCACACCGACACCGTTCACGTCACGGCCGGCATGCAGGGCGAGCCGACCGGCGAGACCTTCCCGCTTTCGGCCGTGTCGCTGCTGGCGCCCGCCGAGCCCACCAAGATCGTGTGTGTGGGCCGCAACTACCTGGACCACATCCGGGAGCTGGGGAACATGCTGCCGGACAACTCGCTGCCGCAGGAGCCGGGCCTGTTCCTGAAGGGGCCCAACACCCTGGCCGAGCCGGGCGGTACGGTCGCCTATCCCGAGTGGACCCAGAGCTTTCATTACGAGGGTGAGCTGGCGCTGGTGATCGGGCAGGTGGCCCGCGAGCTCACGCCTGAGACGGCGCTGGACGCGGTGCTGGGCTACACCTGTGGCCTGGACCTGACCGCCCGCGACCTGCAGAAGACCGACCTGCAGTGGGTGCGCGCCAAGGCCGCCGACCGCTTCTGCCCGCTGGGCCCCTGGATCGAGACCGAGCTGGACCCCACCGACCTGCAGGTCCAGACCCGGGTGAATGGCCAGACGCGCCAGAACGGCCGCACCGCCCAGATGATCTTCGACGTGCGGCAGATCCTGACCTACGTGACCCGCTACCTGACGCTGGAACCGGGCGACGTGGTGCTGACCGGCACCCCGGACGGGGTGGGGCCGCTGCAGCCGGGCGACGTGGTGGAGGTGGAGGTGCAGGGCATCGGCGTGCTGACCACCCCCATCGGCTGAGGCGGCAACGATGAAGGCCCCTTATCATGAAGTTGGGCCTGAATTTCATCTTTGAAGAAGCTGTAAAGATACAGTGAACGTCGTGCCCACTCAAGTTCGCGCGGCTGTCCTGGCCGCTCTGCTGCTGTCTCCCGCCGCTGCGGCCAGCCCGGCCACCGAGCTGTTTCAGACGGTCAGCACCCAGCTGGTCCAGAACTACTACGGCTGGTCCGACCTTGACCGCCCGGCCCTGGTGGAGCGTTACCGCCACACTCTGGACGACGCGTGCGCCGCCGCCGGCGACACCTGCAGCTACGACCAGGGCCGGGCGGTCCTGAAAACGATGCTGGCCGAGCTGCACGACGCGCACACCAGCGTCAAGGACGCCGAGGCGGCCGAGCGGCTGCGCGAGGTGCAGGAGGACCTGACGGTGCCGCGCAGCGGAGCGCGGGTGGTGTCGCTGCCGCAGGGCCTGCTGGTGGTGAGCGTCATGCCCGGCAGCCCGGCGGATCAGGCGGGCCTGCGCTCATTTGACCTGCTGACGACCGTGCAGGGCCAGCCGGCCGGGCTGAACCGTGCCCAGGACGCCAGCGCCTTCGTGCGGCTGGAGCGGGCGGCCCAGCCGTTCACGGTGGAGCGGCGGCGGGCGGGCGCGCCGGACCAGACGCTCAGCGTGGGCACCGCGCCGCTCAAGGCCCGCGACGAGCCGGTGCTCAGCTGGCTCGACCGCCCGGAGGGCCGGGTGGCCCTGATCCAGTACCCCACCTTTCTGTCGGGCGACAGCGCCGCGCTGTTCCTGAAGCGTCTCACGGAAGCGCAGCAGGGCGGGGCCAAAGGGCTGGTCATCGACCTGCGCTACAACGGCGGCGGCCGGCTGGATCAGTGTGTGTCGGCGGTCAGCGCCTTCGGGCCCACCATGTATCAGGCGCGCTGGACGCAGGGCAGCATGATCTATGCCGCGCTGGACGGCCACCCCGGCTCCCCGCCGATGGTGCGGGGGGCCGCGCCGGAGCACGCGCTGTGGAACGTGCACCAGAACGGGCCGGTGACGCTGCTGGTGGGCGGCAACACCGCCTCCTGCGCGGAGGTGTTCGGCTACTTTGCCCGCAAGGATGGCGCCACCCTGGTGGGCGAGGCCACCAAGGGCGTCATGAACAGCGGCGTGAACTTCGTGCCGCTGCCGGACCGGGGCGTGCTGAGTCTCACCACCCTGCGCGCCTTTGACAGCGCGGGCCAGCCGCTGCCGGACCACCTGGAGCCGGACGTGCTGGCCCCCACCGACATCAGTCAGCTGACCACCCAGGGCCAGGACACCACCCTGCAGGCGGCGCTGGCTCAGATGGAGCAGCCCAGGGCCGCCGCTCGCTGACGCCGCCCTGCACCGCCTGCCTCACCCGGTCCGTGTTAGCGTGGCCGGGTGATTCTTGCTGTGCTTGCAATCGGCCTGCTGGCGGGCGTGCTGGGGGCCATCCTCGGCCTGGGCGGCGGCGTGGTGGTGGTGCCGGCCCTGGAGTTCGTGCTGCCGTACTTTCACACCACCATCACCATCACCCAGGCGGTGGCGGTCAGCCAGATCGGGGTGCTGGCGGTCGGGCTGGCCGGTACCGCCGGCTACCTGCGCCAGGGCCTGATCCGGGCCCGGACCGGCTACCTGCTCTCGCCCTACACCATTCTGGGCGGCGTGGTGGGTAGCTGGCTGGGCCTGCGGCTGCCGGCCCGGGTGGTGGCCACCGTGTTCGCGGTGCTGCTGCTGTACAGCGCCTACAACCTGCTGCAGGGCCTGCGCCGCGAGGAGCGCGAGCGGGAGCCGAGCCGGCTGGTGCCGCCGGCCATGACGCTGGCCGGCATCATGAGCGGGCTGCTGGGCATCGGCGGGGGCACAGTGCAGGTGCCGGTCATGAACCTGCTGGGCGGCATCCCGATCCGGCAGGCCATCGCCACCAGCACCTTCATCATGGGCCTCACCGCCGTGGCCAACGCGCTGGTGTACAGCGCCGGCGGGGTGCTGAACTACCAGATGGCGGCGGCCGTGTCGCTGGGCGTGCTGGTGGGGGCGCGGCTCGGCACCGGGCTGGCCGCGCGCATCAGCGCCCGCAACCTGAAACTCTTCTTCAGCCTGCTGCTGATCTTCACGGCGCTGCAGCTGCTCTGGAAATACTGGGGGTAAGCCATGACCGAACCGAACAAGCAAAGCGGCGCGCCGCCGTCCGAACAGGCCGGGCTGCCGGCGTGGCTGTTCCCCGCCGGCTTCTGGGTGGCGGTGGTGCTGCTGGCCATCACGCTGCTGGTGCCGGCCTTCGCCCGCTATGCGGTGTCGTGGGTGATGCTGGTCCCGGTGCTGGCGGCCCTGTACGTGATGCTCAGCGGCTGGCGGCACGACCGGCGGCTGAGCGTGGCCGCGCTGATCGCGCTGGCGGGGCTGGTGGTGGTGTTCCTGGTCAAGAACGCGCTGGCCTGAGGCCGGCGGGGTGGTCAGGGCCGGGCCGGATGCCTATGCTGGCCGCATGACCCCGCTCAAGTCTGCCGGCTGGCTGCTGGACCACCTCCACGATCCAGGGGTGGCGGTGCTGGACTGCCGCTTCGAACTGATGAACCCGCCGGCCGGCGAGGCTGCCTACCGTGCCGGCCACGTGCCGGGCGCCGTCTACGCCCACCTGGAGCGCGACCTGAGTGGCCCGAAACAGACGGGCGGCGCCGGGGGCCGTCACCCGCTGCCGGACCCGGCGGTGCTGGCGGGCTGGCTGGGCCGGCAGGGCATCGGCAACGACCGTGTGGTGGTGGCCTACGACGACCCCACCGGCGGGCACGGTTTCTACGCGGCGCGGGCGTGGTGGTTGCTGCGCTGGCTGGGACACCGGGAGGTGTACGTGCTGGACGGCGGACTGCCGGCGTACCTGGCGGCCGGGGGAACGCTGAGCCAGGAGGTGCCCACCCCGGAAGCGGCCTCCTACACGCCGCACCCACACCCGGAGCTGCTGGCCAGCGCCCAGGACGTGCAGCAGCGCTCTCCGGAGACCCTGCTGGTGGACTCGCGGGCGGCGGCCCGCTACCGGGGCGAAGTGGAGCCCATCGATCCGAAGGCCGGGCACATTCCGGGCGCCGTCAACCGCGACTGGTCGGCGGCGCAGACGCTGGGCGGCCACTGGCTGCCGACAGAACAGCAGCGGGAGCGGCTGGGGTTGGGGGAGCAGCCGGCCATCCTGTACTGCGGGTCCGGGGTGAGCGCCGCCGCCAACCTGCTGGCGCTGGCTGTGGTGGGCCGCGAGCCGGGGCCACAGACCCGGCTGTACGCCGGCAGCTGGAGCGACTGGGTCAGCGACCCGGCCCGCCCGGTGCAGACCGGAGAGCAGCCGGGCTGAGCCGCGCACCGCAGCCCTCCAAATGCTTTATCATCCGCCCCGATGTTCACGCCTGACCTTCCTCCGCGCAGCCAGCCGCAGCCGGGCCACCTCTACGACCTGGCGGTGGTGGGGGCCGGGCTGGCCGGCTGCGAGGTCGCCTGGCGGCTGGCCCGCGCCGGCCAGGACGTGCTGCTGGTGTCGCAGGCCCTCGATCACCTGGGGAACCTGTACCAACCGGACCTCGCGGGCGTGAGTTTCCCGGCCGGCAGCCTGTTCGCCCAGGTGGCGCAGGAGATCCAGCCGCACACCGACGGCTGGGTGTTTCACCGGGCGCTCAAGCAGCGGCTGGAGGCCACCAGCGGCATTCATCTGCTGCAGAGCTGTGTGACGGCGATCTCGGAGGAGACCGGCCGGGTGCAGCTGTCCACCTGGGAAGGGCCCACCCTGCAGGCGGGCCGGGCGGTGCTGGCGGTGGGGGCCTTCCTGAAAGCGCGGCTGCTGCTGGGCACCACCATGGAGGATGCCGGGCGGCTCTCGGAGGTGGCCTACGACTTTCTGGCCGACGACCTGCAGGCGCAGGGCCTGTGGCTGATGCCGGCCGAGGCCAGCGCAGCGGCCCGGCCGGGTACGCCCGGGTATGAGGTGCGCTACCTGAGCCTGGGCGCGGGCGAGCTGGACGGATTCGCGGTGCGCCGCTTCGACCACGTGTATGCGCTGGGCCAGATGGTGGGCGGGGTGCACAGCTACGCCTCGGTGCTGCAGGACGCGGCCCGGCTGGCCGCCGAGCTGGGGGCCTCATGATTCTGCGGCTGCAGGACCTGCACTTCCCCGAGGAGGCCGCCCGGCTGTTCCCGGACACGCCGGACCGCGCGCTGTACCTGGAGATCGGCTTCGGGGACGGCCGCTTCTGGCCCGCCTTCGTGGAGGGGCTGCCGGACGTGCCCAACTATCTGGGCGTCGAGCTGTCGGGCGTGAGCCTGCTGAAGGCGGCCCGGCGGCTCAGGGCGGCCGGCCTCCGCAATGCCCACGTGGCCAAGCTGCCGGCCACCGTGATGCTGGAGAGCGTGATCGCGCCGGGCCGCCTGAGCGGCATCATCGTCAACTTTCCGGACCCCTGGCCCAAGGCCGACCATCTGGACCAGCGGCTGCTGCGGGCGCCGTTCTTCCGGCTGGCCGCCAGTCGCCTGAAGCCCGGCGGCGCGGTGCTGTTCACCACCGACCATCAGGAGTACTTCGAGTTCGCCTGCCGCGAGGCCGAGGCGAGTGGCGTGATGGAGGTGCGGCTGGAGCCGCCGCCGGCTGCCGCGCTGGCCACCAAGTACGCGCTGAAGTGGCGCGACCTGGGTATTGAGGCCCAGCATGCCCGTTTTGTTCCCACCGCCCACCCGGCCGTGCCGCTGCACGCCGTGACCCCCTACCCGGATCAGGAGGCCCAGGTGCCGCACGCGATCATGACCCTACCCGACCCCTTTGACCTCAGCGACTTTGAGCGGGTCACCGTGCGCGGCGAGCACCACACGGTGGTGCTGCTGGACGCCTACCGCAGCCTGCGCCGCGACGAGTACACGGTGCTGGCGCACGTGGAGGAGGGCGAGCTGATTCAGGAGGTGCTGGTCAACGTGACGGGCCGCCGGGACGGCAGCACCCTGGTGCGGCTGGCCAAATTCGGTGGGCCGGTCATCACCGCCGGGGTCAAGGCGGCGGTGGGTGCGGTGGCGGACGAACTGCAGCGCCGGGGAGCGGTCCTGACACATCACGGCTACTGACCACCACTGGTTTCTGACGGCCGCCACGGTTTGGATGACGGTCGCCTGAAGACTTGTCTCACCCAGGTTCACCGCCGGTATGTAACAATAGGAAAGTTGCGCTCACTGTGAGCCTGCTGATCAATAACTCCCTGGGCTGCGGCCCAGTTGCCGTGCGGAGGCAATCGAATGTTCAACCCCCCCACCGTTGAAGACCTTCAGGAAACCCGCCGCGCCAACGAGAAGCTGGTGCTCGCTGCGCTGGACAGCAAGCCCGAATGGGTCGAGACGGAACTCGCCAAAACCACTGGTCTCGCGCTCTCCCACCTGCGCGCCGCGCTGGCGAGCCTGCTGGACCAGGGCCGCGTGCGTCGTCTGCCGGGCACCGGAACCCGCGCGGTGTATGGCCTGGCCGACCCCGGCCTCGCCGACGTGCCGGCCACCCCGCTCACCCCGCTGGCCCGCAAGGTCCGGACCTACCTGGAGGGCCGCGCCGACAGCGCCCTGCACATGGCCGAGGAACTGCGCAGCACCCGCGAGGACGTGATGGCGGCCCTGAGCCTGCTGAACGCCCACAAGATGATCACCTGCACCTTCGTGGGCAGCCTGGTGATCTTCCGGCTGCGCGAGGCCCAGGCGCTGCTGGACCAGAAGCCCGAAACCACCAAGAAGCGTCAGGTCGCCTGAGCGATCAGTACCTCTGAAACCGGACACCGCAAGGTGTCCGGTTTTTTAGTGCCGTGGCTCCGGGGCATGAAGCAGGCGCAGCATCTGGCGAAGAACGTGGCGGGCATGCTCCAGGGCAGGCGGGCGGCGCTGCGCGGTGGCGCGGCTGGCCCGGTGGAAGGCCAGCAGCACTCCCATCAACTGCGCCTCGCGTTCCAGGCCGGCAGGAGCCTCCAGGCCGTCCAGCAGGGCCGGCACCAGCGTCCAGCCGTGAAAGTACCCGAAGGACGCCACGTCCCAGCCGGCCGGCCCGCGGGCCGCGTCCCCAAAATCCAGCAGCGCCAGCAGCCGGCCGTCGGCGTCCCAGTGCAGCTGGGCCGGATGCAGATCGGTGTGGTTCAGCACGGCGGGAGCGTCGGCCAGGGCCAGCAGGTCGGGCCGCAGCCGCTCTAGCTCTGGCCACAGGCGCGGCTGGCCGGCGGTGAGGGGGTGCTGCTCCAGGGTGGAGGCGCCCAGTGGCCAGACGTCCTGTAGCCGGGTCTGCAGCCCGGCCAGCGGGGTCCTCGCCTGCCCGACCAGCGGGTCACGGTCCGGGTGCAGCAGGCCGTAGCCGGTGCAGGGAAGCCGCTGCAGGGCGGCCAGCAGCGCGCCCAGCTGCCGGGCCTGGGCTGTGCCTGCGGGCTCCAGCGGCCCACCCGGCACGAACCGGTCCAGCGCGTAGGGTCGGCCGTCCGGCAGGGTGCCGTGGTCCAGCGGTTCGGCCACCGGCTGACCCGCCGCCAGCAGCAGACGCCGGATGGCCACGTCCGCGTGGAAGCTGCTGAACGGTGAACCCAGCCGCACCACCACCTCGCCGGCCCGGTACACCTCGGAGGTCGCTCCCCGGGCCAGCCGCTTCAGGGCGGCACGAGGGAGACCATTTCGGCGCAGCAGAGCCGTCAGGACGTCAGGCACGCCCCACTATGGCGCGTTCACGATGCCGGGCAGGGCGTCCTCCAGCCGCTGCATCGGCAGCTGGAACACCGTGCGGGCCGGTTCGTTGGGAGCGCTGTTGCCCGCCTTCAGCATCAGGTACTGGTCGCGGGTGATGGGGGGGCTGGGCAGCACCTGCATCACCGGCACCAGCAGGTCCATCAGCGGCAGCGGCACCGGCACGATCAGTTTGCGTTTGCCCAGGGCGCTCAGCTCCAGCTCCAGCAGCTGGCTGAAGGTGTATTCCTGCGGGCCGGTCAGCGCGTACGTCTGACCGGCGGTCTCCGGCCGCTGCAGCGCGCCGGCAAACGCGGTGACCACGTCCAGAATGCCCACTGGCCGGAACGGGAACTGCCCGTTGCCGATCTGTGGCACCAGCGGCGGCAGGCTCACCAGCTGTTTCAGCACCCGCCCGAAGAAGTCGTCGCCCGGCCCGAAGATCAGCGACGGGCGGAAGATGGTGGCGGCCAGCCCGCTGCCCTGCACCAGCTGTTCGGCCTCGCCCTTGCTGCGGCTGTACCCGCTGGGACTGGCCGGGTCCGCGCCCAGCGCACTCATGTGCAGGTAGCGGGCGCCGCGCGGCGTGCTGGCCAGCACGTGCCGGGTAGCGTCCACATGGACCGTCTGGAAGGTCTGCGCTCCCTTCTCCACAATGATGCCGACCAGATGCATCACCGCTTCCGGCTCCGCGCCGGGGAACGCCATCCCGAAGCCGCGCTGCACGCTGCCCAGGTCGGTCACATCCATCGCCACGCCCGGCGCGCCCTCCACCGGCTGTCCCTGCCGGGACGCCGCCCGCACGTCATGGCCCTGCTGCCGCAGCTGCGCTACCAGCGCGCGGCCCACGAAGCCGCTGGCGCCCGTCACCAGCACCCGCATCAGCGCAGCTCCTTGAAGGTCTCCGCCACGTCCGGCCGGTCAAGCGGCGCGGGACCGGCCAGCGCGCGCAGCCCCTCCAGGTGCAGCAGCGTGATGTGCCGGTAGCCGGTCTCGATCAGGCCCAGGTCGCGCAGCTCGGTCACCACCTTGCTGACGCTCTCGCGGGTACTGCCGCTGCCCTCGGCCAGCAGCTCGTGGGTGGTGCGGACGTACAGGTGGTCCTGGGCGTCCTCGGCCCCCAGCGGGGTGTCGGCCAGCTCCAGCAGGTAGCGCACCAGCCGCTGCCGCAGGTCGCCGGACTGCAGGTGCACCTCGTGCAGCATCGCCCGGCGCAGCTGGGTGCTGAGGTTGCGCGAGATGTCCAGCAGGGTCGCCGCGGTCAGCTGCTCCGGCTGCAGCAGCCGGATGGTGGCGGGCGTGAGCGCCTCGGCAGCGTGGTGGTGGGTGGCCGGCGCCGGGTCCAGCGCCGCCTCACCGAAGTAATCGCCCGGCAGCACGTGCCGCACGGTCAGGGTCCGGCCGCGCAGGGTACTCTGCATCAGGCGCACCAGCCCGGTCTCCGCCTGATAGAACACCGGCGCCGGGTCACCCTGCTGGAAGACCCATTCGCCGCGCCGGAATCGCTGTTTGCTGGCCACTCCACTCACGCTGTTCCTCCCTGTATGCCGGGCAGATGCAGCGCCCGGATCAACTGTTCGGCCGCTTCCACCGCGTTCGGCCCCAGATAGCGTCCGCCCAGTTCCGGCGCCAGTTCGGGCCGGCGGTTCATCAGCAGGCCGCCCAGAAAGACCGGCATGTTCAGCCCGGCCAGGTCGCGTTGCTGCTGCCGGAACGCCTCCAGCGGCTCCTCGGTGTTGAGCGTCACCAGCACCGCCCGCGCGCCCATCTGGCGAGCGAACATCGCCAGGTCGGCCAGCGGCGTGTTGGCGCCCAGGTAATGCACCTGCAGGCCGCGCCGCCGCAGCACCAGACTCAGCACCATCAGGCCCAGCTCGTGAAACTCGCCGGGCGCGCACGCGGCCACCAGTACCGGTCCGAAGGCGCTGCTGCCGGCCATGTCCAGCAGCTGGCCGATGCGGGCGCGCAGAAAGGCCGAGGCCTGATGCTCGTGCGCGATGGTGATCTCCCCGCGTTCCCAGCGTGTCCCAATCTGCACCAGCGCCGGCTGGATGATGCCCATCAGCACCTCCTCCACGCTCAGCCGCGAGTGCGCGTGGTCCAGCAGCCGCACGGCCTGTGGATGGTCCGGGTGTAGCAGGGCCCGCGTCAGGTCGTCCACCAGCGTCTGGTGCGGGCTGAGCGGCGCGGCGAAGTGGTCACGGGCCAGCTCGGCGGCGCGGCCCACCGCCACGCCCTCGTCCACCCGCTGCAGGATGTACTGAATGCAGTCCAGGTCATGCTGCCCGTACAGGCGGTAGCCGCTGGCGTTGCGCCGGGGGTTGGGCAGCCCGTAGCGCCGTTCCCACTGCCGCAGGGTGGTGGCCGGGACCCCGGTGCGGGCCTCGACTTCGCTGGCGGTGTACAGGGCAGATTCAGTGGCGGCGTCTGTCATGGTGTCCTGTAGAGAGTAGGCCATGCCCGGCTGGAGAAGACCGTATTTTTGGGTGCAGAGCGCCGGGACAAGCGCCGCCGGACGGCCCGCTACACTGGACGGCAGATGGAGGGGAGCGGCTACTCAGGCAAGCGGGTGCGGGCCGCGCAAAACCGGCTGACCTGGCGGCAACTGCTGCTCGTCTCGCGTCCGGCCCTGTGGATCAACACGGTGGGGGTGGCCGTCACCGGACTGTGGCTGGCCGGCGAGCTGTGGAGCACCCGCCCCGGCTGGTGGCTGCTGCTGCTGTACCTGACGCTGCCCTACAATCTGCTGATCTACGGCCTCAACGACCTCTCGGACCGCGCCGAGGACGCCCACTCGGCGCGCAAGGGGGGCTGGCAGGGCGCGCGGTTGCGCGGCGGTGAGGACGCGGCGCTGCTCGGCTGGATGCTCCTGCTGAACGGACCGCTGCTGCTGGCGCTGGCGCTGCTGCTACCGGGCAGTGCCCTGCTGGTGCTGCTGCTCAGCGCCCTGCTGTTCGCCGGCTACAGCCTGCCCCCGCTGCGTTTCAAGGCCCGCCCGGTGCTGGACGGGCTGAGCAACGTGGCCTACGCCCTGCCGCTGGTGCTGCCGGCGCTGCTGCTGGGCCGGCCGCTGCCGCTGCTGGCCCTGCTGGCGGTGTCCGCCTACGCGGTCGGCAAGCACGCCTTCGACGCGGTTCAGGACATCGCTTCCGACCGCGCGGCGGGCCTGCACACCACCGCCACCCGGCTGGGGGTGCGCGGCACCGCGCTGTACGCGCTCGGCTGGTTTACCGTGGCTGCCGCGCTGCTGTGGCCACTCAGCCGCCTGTCGGCGCTGGCGCTGCTGCTGGTCTGCGGTGGCATGGCCGCCGCGCTGCTGCGGCGCCCCACCCTGGTGCAGGCCGGGCGGCTGTACCGGCTGAGCATCCTCAGCCCGTGGCTGGTGGGCGCGGTCAGCGGGGTGCAGCTGGTGTACCTGCTGGTGCGGGGGCTCTACTGAACGCCAGCGTTGGCATTCTGGGCGGCGGCATCGCCGGGCTCGCGCTGGCGGCGCTGCTGGCCGAGCGCGGCGCACACGTCACCGTGTACGAGCGAGATCAGCTGGGTGGCAAGCTGCGGCGTGTGCAGGTGGGCGACCTGAGCATGGACACCGGCCCCAGCCTGTTCACCTTTCCCGGTGTATGGCGGGCGCTGCTGCAGCGCCTGAACGAGCTGGACCCGCTGGACCTGAGGCCGCTGCCGGGTGGCCTGGGCCTGCACCACACGCCCTACGGGGCCGTGCCGCTGCCGGTGCCGACCTCCCATCCGCTGTGGCCGCACTGGCAGCGCTACGTGCAGGAGGTGGGCCCGCTGCGCCCGCACCTGCAGACGCTGCTGACCACGCCACCGCACCTGACCAGCCGCGCCTTTCTCCAGGCCAGCGCGGTGCTGGGCCGGCTGACTGCGCCGCACCTCACCGCCGCTGGCTGGCTGGCCGCCCGGCATTTTCCCCCGGCCCTGCACCATGCCCTGCAGGTGCACGCGCTCAACGCCGGCCTCTCGCCCCAGGACGCGCCGGCCCTGTACGCGCTGCTGCCGGCCCTGATCGCCGGGGATGTCTGGCGACCGGCCGGAGGGATGCGGGCGCTGCTGGACACCCTGGTGGACTTCTGCGTGCGGCGTGGCGTGCAGCTGCGCCCCGGAACGCCCGTCGAGCGGCTGTCGCAGCTGCCGCCCCACGACCTGCTGGTGAGTGCCCTGGACCCGGCCCGGCTGGCGCGGCTGCGGGGCCGGACTGTCCAACGCTCGCCCCTGACCGTGAGCGGGGTGGCGATCTACGCGGCGCTGCCGGAGGCCTCCACCCTGCCGGCCACCAGCGTGATCACGCCGCAGAGCTACCGGACGTTCCGGGCGGCCATGAGGGTCCCGGCCCTGCCGCCCGACACCCTGGCGCTGGTGCACGCGGACGGGCGACGGCTGGCCCTGCTGCTCACCGCGCCGCCCACCGGTGAGCGGTACACCCTGGCGCACCCCTGGGTGCAGGCGCAGGTGCAGCGGGTGGAGCGGACGCTGGGTGTGCCGGGGCTGCTGGCCTCGGCCCAGGCCACCGCGGTGCTGACCCCGCAGTTCTATGCCCAGGGTGGCGCTCCCGGCGGGGCCATCTACGGACAGGCGCTGGCCCCCTGGCGCGGCGGGCCGTTCCATCCGCAGCCGTATCGCCTGGAGGCGCGGCTGTGGCAGGTGGGCGCGGGCGTGCATCCGGGTGGGGGGCTGCCGGCGGTGCTGGGCGGCGCCCTGATGGTGGACCGGCTGCTGGCGGAGCGGCACGGGTGAGCAGGCCCGGCATACTGGAGCCATGACCTCTTCCCGACCCACTGACCCGCTGCACGGCGTGACGCTGGAGCAGATCGTGACCCGGCTGGCCGACCGGTACGGCTGGGCCGAGCTGGGCCGCCGCGTGCCGATCCGCTGCTTCACCGACAACCCCAGCGTGCACAGCAGCCTGAAGTTCCTGCGCCGCACCCCCTGGGCGCGCAAGAAGGTGGAGGACGTCTACCTGGACATGCTCAAGGACCTGTAGCCTCCAGCGCGGGCGGCGGCGGGGCGTGCAGGTCGGTGGCCGCGCCGCTGAGCGGGTGGCGGAAGCGCAGCCGCTCGGCATGCAACAGGTAGCCGCCGTCGCCCGGAAGCCCCGGCTGCTCCAGCGGCAGGCCGCCCGGGCCGTACAGCGGGTCGCCCACCAGCGGGTGGCCCAGGCTGGCCAGATGAATGCGGATCTGGTGCGGCCGGCCGGTCTGGATGTCCACCTGCAGCAGCGTGCTGTCTGCGCGGCGTTCCAACACCTGCGCCACGCTGTGGGCCGGTTTGCCGCGTGGGCTGGCGGCATGGATGGTGCCGAGGCGGGGGTGCGGCACCGGCCCGATCGGTGTGGTGATGGTGGCGCGGTCCTGTGCTACTACCCCGGACGCCAGCGCCCGGTAGCGTTTCTGCACCTTATGCTCCCTCCAGGCCTGCAGCATGGGCCGGGCCGCCTTCGAGCTGCGGGCGAACAGTACCAGACCGGAGGTGGCCCGGCCCAGCCGGTGCAGCGGCGCGGCATGCGGGTAGTCCTGCTGCACCAGCCACAGCAGGGTGTGCTGCAGAAAGCCTCCGCCCGGCAGGGTCGGCAGGCCGCTGGGCTTGTTGACGGCCAGCAGAGCGTCGTCGAGGTGCAGCACCTGATAGGTCTGTGGGGTGGCCGGCTCGGCCCAGGGGGGGCGCTGCCAGACCAGCCACTGCCCGGCCTGCAGCCGCTCCCCGCCGCTGGCCGGCTGGCCATCGAGCTGCACTTCGCCCGCCTGCAGCCGCGCCTGCCACACCTCGGCGGACGAATGCCGGTGGCGGGCGCTCAGGTAGGACAGGACCGTCTGGCCCTGTGCTTTGGGCTCCAGCTGTTCGCGGTAGGTGTAGCCGCCGTTCAGGGACATCAGGCGCGGGCGCGCAGACCGTCCTGCAGGCGGCTGCGCCAGCCGGCGGCCGAGCGCACCGTGCCCACCTGTACCGCCACGAAGCGCTCCAGTGCCCGCCACGCGGCGTCCCGGTCGGCGTCCTCCAGCGGGTGTTCCATCAGGGCGCGGACGCTCTGGCGCAGCACCTGCCGCATAAAGGTCAGCACCGGCTCGCTGTGCGGCGGCTGGCTGGCGCAGCGGCTGCACAGCAGCTGACCTCCAAGCGGGTCTGGATGCGCCGGATCGGCCTCGTCGCAGTGGGCGCAGCGGGCCACCCGCGGCACGAACCCGGCCAGCCCCAGCAGTTTGTAACTCATCACCAGCCCCACCCACTCCGGGTCCGGGTGGCGCGACACGCCGCGCAGCCCGCCCGCGAACAGGTCGAACGCGGTTTCACTGAACTCACCCTCCTGAAACAGCTGGTCGCTCAGCTCGGCCAGCAGGTGCGCGTAGGGGTAGCGCTCCGGCTCGCTGAGGGTGGGCAGCGCGCCTTCCAGCGCTGCCTGCCGCACCGTGCCCAGGTCCGCCTGGGGCGTCTGGTACAGCTGCACCGCCACGTGATGGAACAGATTGAGGGCGCTCGACAGTGGACCGCGCACGCCGCCCCGCGCGATGGCCTTGATCTTGCCCTGCGGGGTCAGCAGCGTCACGATGATGTCGCCTGCCGGCGTGACGTGCCGGCGGATCACAATGCCGCTGCGGTTGGCTGTCCGGGAACTCACCTGCAGATTTTAGCGCCTGCAGGCCCCGCACAGAGCGGTTCCGGCACCTTTGGGAGAGGGTGGAACCGCTGGAGGTGCGGGCGTTCCATGCCGCCGATCACTTCAGGCAGTCAAAAACATGTGGATGTGATACTGTAAATAACGTAGAACATGAGGAGCCGGACTGCCGCGTGCGCGGTCGGTCGGCCTCCGCCCGGTTCACCGTCAAGGCCGCGCGCTCCAATGATCCGCCCCTTCTCACGACAGGAGCCCAGATGACCAGCATCAGTCCCTTTCTGACCTTCGGTGGCAACGCGGAAGAAGCGCTGCAGTTCTACATGTCCGTGTTTCCGGACGCCAGGATGGTCAACGCTCAGAAGTCGCCGGACGGCAGCGTGTTGTTCTCCGGCACCTTCGAGCTAGGCGGACAGCAGTACATGATCCTGAACGGGGACGCGCACTTCAAGTTCACCTCCGGGTTCTCGCTGTTCATCAGCTGCGACACCCAGCAGGAGGTGGACGACCTGTGGGAGCGGCTGTCCGATGGGGGAGAGAAGGGCCGCTGCGGCTGGCTCAAGGACCGGTTCGGCATGTCGTGGCAGGTGGTTCCGGCTGGCCTGGGCCGGCTGCTGGGCGATCCGGACCGCGCCAGGGCGCAGCGGGCGATGAATGCCATGCTGCAGATGAACAAACTGGACCTGGCCGTGCTGGAGCAGGCCGCCCAGAGCGCCTGAAGCCAGGGGCAAGCGGGAGCCTGCCAAGCAGTGGCAGGCTCCCGCTCAGTGTGGTGCCGAGACCCGGACCGAACACCAGAATGGCGTCCCCTGGAGTAGCCAGGGGACGCATCTGTACCGCTCTACAGCAGGCCTGTTCCTGTTCGCCTTACTCCACCGTGACGGACTTGGCGAGGTTGCGCGGCTTGTCCACGTCCTTGCCCAGGTGGGTGGCGGTGAAGTAGCTCAGCAGTTGCAGCGTCACCACGTTCACGATGGGGCTGACCATCTCGTGGCTCCTGGGGACGTACAGCACGTCGTCGGCGTGCTGGGCGTTCTCGGTGTCGCCGTCGCTGAGCAGCAGGATCACCCGGCCAGCCCGCGCCCGCACCTCCTGCACGTTGCTGATGGTCTTCTCCAGCAGGCGGCTCTCGGTGCCCACCACCACCACCGGCAGGTTGGCGTCGATCAGGGCGATCGGGCCGTGCTTCATCTCGCCGGCGGCGTAGCCCTCAGCGTGGATGTAGCTGATCTCCTTCAGCTTCAGCGCACCCTCGAAGGCGGTAGGGGCGTTCACGCCCCGGCCCAGGAACAGGTAGTCGCGGGCGTGAGCGTAGCGCTCGGCCACCTCGCGGATGCGCGACACGCGTTCCTCACTCAGCGCCTCCTCGACCAGACGCGGCAGCTCGCGGGTGGCGTGCAGCAGTTCCTTGCCCGCCTCCTCGCTCAGCGTGCCGCGGGCCCGGGCCAGCCACAGGGCCAGCATCAGCATCGCGCCCACCATGCTGGTGTACGCCTTGGTGCTCGCCACCCCGATCTCCGGACCGGCGTGGATGTACAGCGTGTCGTCCAGCTCGCGGGTCATGCTGCTGCCCTTGGCGTTGATGACGCCCAGGGTCCGCGCGCCGCCCTTCTTGGCCTCGCGCAGCGCCTCGAGCGTGTCGATGGTCTCGCCGCTCTGGCTGATCACGATGGCCAGCGTCTCGGGCGAGACGATCGGGTCGCGATAGCGGTACTCGCTGGCCACGTCCACCTCCACCGGGATGCGCGCCAGTTGCTCGATCAGGTACTCGCCCACCAGCCCGGCGTAATAGGCGGTGCCGCAGGCGATGATGCTGATGCGCTTGAAGCTGGCTGGGTCCAGGTTGATGTCGAGGTTGACCTCGCCGGTCTCGTCGTGGAGTCGGCCGATCAGGGTGTTGGTCAGCGCCTGCGGCTGCTCGTAGATCTCCTTGAGCATGTAGCTGTCGTAGCCGCCCTTCTCGGCCGCCTCGGCGTCCCACTCGATGGTGTCGATGCTGCGCGTCAGGGTGTTGCCCTGCAGGTCCGTCACCCGGAAGCCGTCGTCGTGCAGCACCACCATGTCGCCGTCGTGCAGGAACACCATCCGGCGGGTGTACGGCAGCAGGGCCGGCACGTCGCTGGCCAGGAACATCTCGCCCTCGCCCACGCCCATCACCAGCGGGCTGACGGTCCGGGCCGCCACGATCTCGCGGTGGTCCACGTGCGTCACCACGATGCCGTAGGCGCCGCGCACCTCGCCCAGCGCCAGCCGCACCGACTCGTACAGGTCGCCGCCGGTGAGGTCGTACTTCTCCTCGATCAGGTGGGCCAGCACCTCGCTGTCGGTCTCGGAACGGAACACGTGCCCGCGCTCCCGGAGCCCCGCCTTGAGCGACAGGTAGTTCTCGATGATGCCGTTGTGGATGATGACGAGCCGGCCGTCCTCGGTGGCGTGCGGGTGGGCGTTGGTGTCGTTGGGCAGGCCGTGGGTGGCCCAGCGGGTGTGCCCGATGCCCAGGGTGCCGGGCAGCGGCGCGCCGCTCAGTTCGCCCTGCAGGTTGGCCAGTTTGCCGGCCTTCTTGCGCACCTCGATCTGCTCCACGCCGCGCACCGCGACGCCGGCGCTGTCATAGCCCCGGTACTCCAGCTTGGCCAGCCCCGACAGCAACACGTCCTGAGCATCCCGCATCCCGATATATCCGACGATTCCACACATAACAGACTCCTGGGAGCAGGGCCTGGGGCCGGGCCGGCCATGTTGGCCAGCGACCCGCCGGGCCGCGCTCCTCGTGATTTGGTGTCTGTGCGCTGCCTTGTCCGCGGGTTGCCCCGCCTTTTCGGCATTGCTTGAGCGGCGCATAACCGCTCCGGGAGGGTCCAGCCGACCCTGGAGGCATCCGCAGATGCTTTCGATGACCTCCACCTCGTCTCCCGGCCGCCAGCGGCGGAACCGGGCCTTGCGCTTCCCTGAACCGGCAGGCCGGTCTGGCAGCAGTGTAACAGGCGCGGGCCGCCGGGGGGTGAGTACGATACTCCCCTGAGCAGGGGGGCGGTCAGTCGTCCACAGTCCAGCGGGGCGGACGATGCTCCAGAAAGGCCGCCACGCCCTCCTGAAGGTCGTGGGTGGTGCGGGTCCAGGCGTTCACGCCGGCCGCGTAGCGCAGCGCCTCCTGCAGCCCCATACCCGGCAGCACGCTCAGCATCTCGCGGGTGGTGGCCAGCGCGGTGCGGCTGCCGCCCGCAATCTCGCGCGCCAGGTCCAGCGCCCGCCGCTCGGCCTCGCCGTCCGGCACCACCTCATTGATCAGGCCCATCCGCCACGCTTCCTGGGCCCTCACCAGCCGCCCGGTCAGCAGCAGTTCGCGGGCGTGCTTCTCGCCCACCGCCCGCAGCAGAAACACCATCACGATGGCGGCCACGAAGCCCAGCCGCACCTCGGTGTACCCGAAGCGGGCGCTCTCACCGGCCACCGTCAGGTCACAGGCGCAGGCCAGCCCGGCGCCGCCGGCCACCGCCGCGCCCTCCACCGCCGCAATCACCGGCAGTGGCCCGGTGTAGAGCTGCTGGAACAGGTCGGCCAGCAGCTGACTGTCCTGGCGGTTGGCCTCGCTGCTGGCGTGCTGCAGCTGCTGCAGGGCCGCGAGGTCCGCGCCCGCGCTGAAAGCCTTGCGGTCTCCGGCCAGCACCACCGCCCGCACCGAGGGGTCCTGCGCCGCCGCGTCCAGCCGCTGCCGCAGCGCCCGGATCAGGTCGGCGGACAGGGCGTTGCGCTGGTCGGGGCGGTGGAGGCGCAGCAGCCGGACCGGGCCGTGCGTTTCCTCCAGCACGGCGGCATCAGGAGCAGAAGTCATGCCTGACTGTAGCGGGCCGCTGCAAATTCATGAAGCGCCCCGGCCGCGAACGGTTGAGACGGGGCTCACATCCGGCACAGCCCGTCTGATAAATTCTGTATCTGGAGCGTTAGGCATGCCGACATATCAATACAAGAACCTCGAAACCGGCGAACTCTACGAATTCAAGCAGGGAATGCGCGACGATCCCTTCACCCACCACCCCGAGACCGGACAACCGATCAAACGGATTCTGTCCCGGCCCGGCATCGCGTTCCGGGGCAGCGGCTTCTATGTGACCGACTCGCGCAAGAGCGAGGGTGGCAGTTCCGACAGCGGTGGATCGTCCGGCAAGGGCGGAGAGTGACCGGGACCGCTGGGCGACGCCTGCCGGTGCTGGGGCTGCTGCTGACGCTGGGCCTGGGCGCAGCCTACCTGACCGGCCGGACCACCGCCCAGCGCGCCCTGGTCACCACCGACGAGATCAACACGGTGGAGGTGACGCGTCAGGCCCTGCCGGCCGTGGTGCGGGTGGACGTGCGCATTCGCCGCGACCAGCTGCAGCCGGGTGAGGACCCGAACGATACCGGCACCGGCTTCTTCTACAAGCCGAACCTGATCGTGACGGCCTACCACGTGGTGCAATATCAGGAGAGCCTGACCGTCACGCTCTACGACGGCAAGCGCGTGACGGCCAAGATCGAGGGGGTGGACCCCGGCATCGACATCGCCATTCTGCGGGTGTCGGGGGTCAGTGCACCCAAGACGCTGGCCTTCGGTGAGAGCGACCGGCTGATTCCGGGGCAGAAGCTGATCGCCATCGGCACGCCGCTGAAGTACAACAACTTCATCAGCACCGGCATCTTCAGCGCCACCACCCGCGACCTGGACCGCTCGGACGGCCTGGGGGACGAGGTGGGCAGCTACCTGCTCACCACCGCCACCATTCAGGGGGGAAGCAGCGGCGGGCCGGTGCTGGACAGCCGCGGCGCGGTGGTGGGCATCGCGGACGCCAACGCCAGCGCCAACAGCCTGCTGCCGGGCGTGATCGGCGCGGCGGTGCCGGGCGACCTGACCAAGCAGTCGCTCTCGGACCTGGAGAAGGTGGGCGTGCCGCAGCGCGGCACCCTGGGCGTGACGCTGGTGAACCTCGACGACCTGGACCCGGCGCTGCGTCAGCTGGCCGGCCTGACCAGCAACGAGGGCGCGCTGGTGGACGAGGTGCCGGCCGCCAGCGCTGGGGCGCGGGCGGGCCTGCGCGGCTCGCTGCGCAACAGCAAGGGGCAGCTGCTCAGCCCGCTGGGCGACGTGATCGTGGCGGTGGACGGCCGGCGCGTGACCAGCCGCTACGACGTGATCCGGGCGGTGGCGGCCAAGCGCCCCGGTCAGGTGGCGGCGCTGAAGGTCTGGCGCAACAAGAAGGAAGTCACGGTCAACGTGACGCTGCTCAAGCGCACCCTCCAGTAACGAAAAAAGCGAGGCGCCGCTGCTCACCCAACATGGGTGGAGCAGCGGCGCCTCTCCGGTTGTGGTCAATCGGGGCATGAACAGGTACCATCAGAACATCCAGGCAGGCCACACCCAGCGCTCATGCCGGCATGCTGGAAGGAGACCTCATGAAGCCAGTGCCGTTCCGCCCGCTTCGGTTCGTGTCCGCCTGTCTGCTGATGTCGCTGCTGGCCACGCCTGCCGTGGCCCAGGGCAGCGGTCCCACGTCGCTGCAGCTGATTCTGGATGTGTCCGGCAGCATGTACACCCGGCTGGAGAGCGGCGAAACCCGGATTGCCGTGGCGCAGCGGGTGCTCACAGACCTGATCGGCCGGCTGCCGGACGACCCGAACCTGAATGTGGGGCTGCGGGTGTACGGCGCCACCACCAATGCCACCGACGCCAAAGCCTGTCAGGACAGCGCGCTGGTGTTGCCCATGAAGGGGGTGGCGCGTCAGGACCTGCTCAGCACCGTGAACCGCACCCGGCCGCGTGGGGCCACCCCGATCGTGTACAGCCTGCAGCAGGCCGCTCAGGACTTTCCCGCCACGGCAGGCCGCAAGGTCATCGTGCTGGTCACCGACGGGCAGGAGTCGTGTGGCGGCGACCTGAAGAGCGCCCTGGACGCCTTCCGGGCAAGGGGCATCGAGGTGGACCTGCAGATTGTCGGCATTGATCTGTCGGCGCGGGCCCAGGCGTCATTTGCCGGGGTGGGGCATTTCGTGAACGCCCGCAGCGCCGGTGAACTCGCGGCGGCCCTCGGGCAGGCGGTGCAGCAGGTGGCCCCGCCCAGCCAGACCCGGCTGCCGGTGAGCGTGACCCTGACCAGCGGCGGCCAGCCGCTCGCCAGCGGCCCCACCGTGTCGTTCCAGAGCAGCCTCGGGAGCGGCAGCGCCGAGGCACTTCAGAACCAGAACGGGGTGTACCAGGGCACCCTGCTGCCGGGGGCCTACACCGCCACCGTCCGCACCAGCAGCGGGACCCAGACCTTCAGCGGCCTGACGGTCAGCGCCGGACAGCCCAACCGCTACGCCTTTGAGGTCGGCAGCGCCCAGCCGGTGACGTTGCAGGTGACGCCCAGTGCGCCGGTGGCCGGCAGCAGCGTGCAGGTGACGTACAGCGGGGCGCCGGGCGGCAAGGACGACTGGGTGGAACTGGCCCGCAAGACCGACCCGGACAGCGTGTACCTGGACTGGAGCCCGGCCCGCGCCGCCTCCGGCACCCTGACGTTGCGGGTGCCGGACGAGGAGAACGCGCTGGAGGCCCGCTACCACCAGGCGAACCCGGACGGGAGCAGCCGGGTGATCGGGCGCAGCGCCGCCTTCACCCCGCGCCGGGTGGCCGCCACCCTGGACGCGCCCGCGTCGGCGCTGGCCGGCTCGGCCCTGAAGGTCGGCTGGACCGGCCCGAACAACCCGGAAGATTTCGTGACGGTGGTGCCGGTCGGGGCCGATCCGGGGGCCTACCTGGGGTACTTCTATACCCGGGACGGCAATCCCGGCACGGTGCAGCTGCCGGTGCAGCCGGGCGACTACGAGCTGCGCTACGTCAGCGCCAACAACCGGGTGGTGGTCAGCCGGCCGCTGCAGGTGGGCGCGGCCACTTACAGCGTGCAGGCGCCCGCCACCGCCGTGGCCGGCAACCGGATTCAGGTGAGCTGGCGCGGCCCCAACAACCCCGGCGAGTATGTAACCGTGGTGCCCAGGGGCGCGCCGGTCGGCACCTACACCACCTACTTCTACACGCGTGATGGCAATCCCGGCACCCTGCAACTGCCCTTCACGCCCGGAGAGTATGAGGTGCGTTACTCCACCGAAGCCGCCAGCCCGAATCCCACGCTGGCGAGCGTGCCGATCACCCTGACGGCCGGCCGCTACAGCCTGGACGCGCCCAGGGAGGCCAAGGCGGGCAGCACCATCCAGGTGCGCTGGACCGGCCCGAACACCCCCGGCGAGTACGTCACCATCGTGAAGAAGGGGGCCGCTGTGGGCACCTACACCACCTACTTCTACACCCGCGACGGCAACCCGGGACAGCTGCAGCTGCCGGCCGAGCCGGGCGAATACGAGCTGCGCTATTCCACCGAGGCCGCCAGCCCGAACCCCACGCTGGTGAGTGTACCGATCACCCTCAAGTGAGGGCCAGGGCTTCACTTCGTCCGCAGTCTAAATCCGGCAGTCACACGGCCGCCCGGCCGCTCTCATCATGGTGTGGTGCTGTGGAGGCATGAATAGAGCCGCCCTGCTGACCGTCTCTGCGCTGCTTCTCGGCGCGGCCCAGGCCCAGACCACCCCGTCCACGCCCTCCACGCCGGCCGACCCCGCCGCGCTGTTGCAACAGGCCCAGACGCTGGAGCAGCAGGCGCGCGCCACGACCAGCCGCAACATCGACGACGCGCGCTGGAAGCAGGCCGCTGCGGCCGCCGAGGCGGCGGTGCAGGCGGCCCCGCAGAGCCAGCCGGCGCTGCGGCTGCGCGCCACCATCTACACCGAGGTGGGCTTCTGGAAGCAGGCGGAACTCGCCTGGGACGCGTACCTGAAGCTGGCCCCGGATGATGCGGCGGCCCGCAGTCAGGCCGCCATCGCCCAGTACAACCTGGGGTACGCCGCGTATGCCCGGGGTGACCTGGGGAGCGCGCCCGCCAACTTCACCCGCTGCCTGACCCTGGACCCCAAACAGTTCCAGTGCGCGCTGTGGGGCGGCCGGGTGGCGCTGGAGAGCGGCCGCTTCCCGGAGGCAGTGAACCTGTATCAGCAGGCGGTGGCGCTGAACGGGTCGGACAAGGTGGCCCCGTACTTCCTGGGTGTGGCCCAGAACGCCGGCAAGTACGGTCCCGCCGCCACCGCCGCGTTCAGCCGCGCGTATCAGGCGCTGGACGCCGGCCGCAAGCAGGAGGCGCTGAGCGGCTTCGAGGCGGCCACCGCCTCGGCCCCGAACTTCATCGAGGCGCTGCGTGAGCAGGGTCGGCTGGCGCTGGAACTGAACAACGCGGCGAGCGCCAAGGCCGCCTACGATGCCGCAGCCGCCTTGCCGGGCGCCAGTGCCGCCGACCGCTACAACCAGAGCGTGGCGGATGAGGGGGCGGTGGTGGGACTGCCGGCGGTCAAGGCGTTCCGCGACGCCTACAGCAAGTACGCGGCGGGCGACAAGGTGGGTGCCGAGGCCGGCTTCCTGGCGGCCACCACCGCCAACCCCAGCTATGCCAAGGCCTGGAGCTGGCTGGGCCGCAGCCGCTACGAGCAGCAGAACTACACTGGGGCCACCGAAGCCTACACTCAGGCCGTGTTGCTGGACCCGAACGACAAGGCGAGCGCGTACTACCTGCGCCTCAGCCAACAGGGGAAATAACAGCTGGATTCGAAGCAGGTCAAAAGAAAAGAGAGGCCAAGTGGCCTCTCTTTTCTTTTGAGCGCTTAGCGTATAGGGGAAATGATAAACGTCTTTACCGGGAACATATTGATTACACGGTGGCACTATTAATTAATTCAGGCTTCCTTTAGGAAGCACTTCCGTCTCTGGCAGATGTCGGGTCACGAGCCTATAACGAATAGGCCAAATACGCTCTGTCGTTCGCTGCTACCGGCAGCCGAACGGCACCCCGTTTCAAGGCACACGGAAAGGGGCAGCATGGAGAGTTCGAAACGTAGAGGAATGGTCTGGGCCGGGTCGAGTCTGGGGTTGCTGGTCATCACGGTGGGCCTGGGCGTGGCCACCCCCACCACCAGCAAACCGGGCACCAGCAGTGGGAGTGGGCCGCAGTTCACCAGCGGGCAGTCGCAGCAGGGGCAGTCCAATTACAACCAGAACTGCGCCGGGTGCCACGGCGCCAACCTGCAGGGTGGGGCCGGCCCGGCGCTGGCCGGCAGCAAGTTCCTGGCCAAGTGGGCCAACGGCAAACCGCTCAGCGACCTGTACACCGTCATCTCCAAGCAGATGCCGCTCAATGCACCCGGCAGCCTGTCGCAGCAGCAGTACCTGTCCATCACGGCGTACGTGCTGTCCAAAAACGGGTATGCGGCCGGCAGCAAACCGCTGGATGCCCAGGCCATCAAGGTCAAGCTGAGCAGCCCGGGAAGCACCGGGGCGGCCGGGTCCAGCGCCGGCAAGACCCAGGCGGTCGGGACGCTGCCGCGCGTGGTCAAGGCGGCCACCACCGCCACCACCGGCACCGGCCCCAGCAACGACGATCTGATGACCCCGGCGGACGGCGACTGGCCGATGTACAACCGCGACTACCGTGGCCAGCGCTTCTCCGCCCTGAAGGACATCACCACCGATACCGCCGCCAACCTGCAGCCGGTCTGTCTGATTCAGCTGGGTGAAACCGGGCCGTTCCAGACCTCGCCGGTGATCTACCAGGGCACCATGTATGTGACGACGCCCAGCAGCACCTTCGCGCTGAACGCCGCCACCTGCCGCACCAAGTGGTCGGTGACGTACTCGGCCAGCGGACCGGAGCCGTTCCCGAACAACCGTGGCGTGGCGCTGTACGACGGCATGGTGTTCCGCGGCACCGGCGACGGGCACCTGCTGGGGCTGGACGCCAAGACCGGCAAGACCATCTGGGATACCTGGGTGGCCGACAGCAGCAAAGGTTACTTCCTGTCGGCGGCCCCGATCGCCTACGACGGCAAGGTGTTCATGGGCGAGGCGGGCGCTGACTGGGGCGCCAACGGCCACGTGCGCGCCTTCGACGCCAAGACCGGCAAGCCGCTGTGGACCTTCGACCTGATTCCGACCGGCAAGCAGCCGGGCGCCGAAACGTGGCAGAAGGGCTCGCAGTACGGCGGCGGCTCCATCTGGACCACCCTGACGCTGGACCCGGCCAATCACCTGATCTACGCCTCGGTGGGCAACCCGGCCCCGGATTTCAACGGCGCGATGCGCCCGGGCGACAACCTCTACACCGACTCGGTGGTGGCGCTCGACGCCAACACCGGCAAGCTCGGCTGGTACGTGCAGCAGGTGGCGCACGACACCCACGACTGGGACACGGCGGCCGCTCCAGTGGTCTACGACCTGAACGGCGGCAAGTACATGTCGGTGGCCACCAAGGGCGGCTGGCTGTACGTCTACGACCGCGTGACGCACAAGCTGGTGCAGCGCAGCGAGATCTCCACACACGAGAACGAGAACATCCCGTCCTCGACCACGCCCCGGCACGCCTGCCCCGGCACCATCGGGGGCGCGGAGTGGAACGGCCCGGCGCTGGACAGCGACAGCAACCGGCTGTACGTCAACTCGGTGGAGTGGTGCGGCACCGTCAAGCTGGGCGAGGCCCGTTACATTCAGGGCGGCGCCTACAGCGGCGGCAGCTTCTCGCAGGACCCGCTGAGCAAGGCCAGCGGCTGGCTGCGCTCCTTTGACGCCACCAGCGGCAAGCAGGTCTGGGCGCGTCAGATGGCCACCCCGATGGTCGCGGGCGTGACGCCCACGGCGGGCGGCGTGGTGATGACCGGCGACCAGAACGGCAATTTCCTGGTGCTGGACGCCAAGGACGGCCACACCCTGTATACCTTCAACACCGGCGGCGCGGTCGGCGGCGGCGTCTCGACCTACGCGGTGGACGGCAAGCAGTACGTCGCGGTCGCCAGCGGCAACGCGTCGCGCGGCATCTGGAAGACCACTGGGGCCGCCACCATCGAAGTGTTCGGGCTGAAGCAGTGAACACGCGCCGCTGGTTCCTGACCACGGTGCTGGCGCTCGGCGGCGCGCCGGTGCTGGCGGTGCTGCCCGGCCTCACCGCTCAGCAGCTGCAGGAGGCGTATCAGGGCGGGGTGAAGCTGGCCAAGGACCCCGAGGGTGGCTATCCGCTGCTCCCCTATACCCTCTACCACACCCAGGATTCGCTGCTGCTGGAACCAGCCAACGGGGACGTGGACGCGGTGGTGGTGGGCACCCCCTTCGACCGAACGCGCTACCAGAGTTTCCTGGCGGCCAGCGGCGACGAGACGCTCACCCCGGCGCAGGCCCGCGAGCGCGCCCGCCTGCCGGACGGCTGGGTCAGCGTGCTGATCTTCGCCCACGGCAGCAAACCGGCCGATCAGGAGTTCCTGAACGGCTTCACCGGCGTCAGGCTGGTGCTGCCGGGCCGGACCCTGCTGCCGGGCCAGGTGCAGAAGAGCGGCACCGACCTCTCGCAGTACCCGCACACGCCGGGGGAGATCGGGGAGCGCTTCGTCGGCACCGTCACCTATCTGTTTCACCCCAGCGCCGCCGAATTGCGCGGCAGCGCCACCCTGAACTTCAACGACCCGACCGGCAAGAGCTTCACCCTGCCGATTCAGTTCAGCCGGTACCGCTGAGGGCGGCTGGACCCCTGGAGACCTGACATGCGAATACTGTTTACCCTGACCACCCTGGCCCTGATCAGCAGCGCTGCGGCGCAGACGCCGACCAGCTATGTCAAGAACGACGCGGCCCACAAGACCGTGACCATCATCGTGAATGCCGGCGAGGGCAATGACAACGGTGGCCTGAACTTCAACGGCAGCGACCATGCCAAAACGCAGTTCACCGTGCCGGCCGGCTGGACGGTACAGATGCAGTTCAAGAACGTCGGCATGATGCCGCACAGCGCCATCGTGACGGCCGGCAAGACGCCCCCCTCCACCATCACGGCCAAGGACGCCGCGTTCGCCAAGGCCTACACCACCCACCTCACCGACGGCCTGCCGGGCGGATCGTCGGCCCAGAAGGTGACCTTCAAGGCCAGCAAGGCCGGCACCTACAACATCGTGTGCGGCGTGCCGGGGCACGGCCTGGGCGGGCAGTACATCGGCTTCGTGGTGAGCAGTTCAGCCAAGACCGCCACCTACAAGTAACGCCGCATTTAGACGGCCTTGAGCCGCTGCCGCAGGGGCGCGGCACTCTGCCACCATGCAGCCATGAGCCGCGCCCCTCAGCCCCCACCGGCCAGCCCGTCCTTCTTCACGCAGTTCATCGGCCGGACCCGGTTTGTGGTGGTGGTGGCCGTGGTGGCGGTGCTGCTGGTGGCCTTCTCGCTCTTCCTGCAGGGCACCCTGCAGGCGGTGCTGGCCATCTACACCTCCTGGCGCGACATCGTGGATGGCATTCAGGACACCGAGCAGGTGGTGGGGCAGAAGGTCGCGGTGCAGTTCCTGGAGATCGTGAGCGTGATGCTCAAGGCGGTGGTGTTCTACCTCATCGGCCTGGGGCTCTACAGCCTGTTCATCGCGCCGCTCAACCTCGCGTCCTCGCTGGGGGTGGAGAGCCTCGCGGACCTGGAGCAGAAGGTCGTGAGCGTGGTGATCGTCATTCTGTCGGTCACGTTTCTGGAGCACTTCGTCGCCTGGGAGGACCCCCAGGCGACGTTGTTTTTCGGAGCGTCGCTGGCCCTGGCGGTGGGAGCGCTGGTGTTCTTCCAGCGGGTCAGCCGCGACGGAGGCGAGCGCCTGCTGCAGCCGGCCGCCAAGCTGAGGGCCCGCCGCGAACTGTTCGAGGACGGCAGTGAGGAGGGCCGGGTGGAGGCGCGCGAGGTGGACGAGGCCGAGCAGCTCACCGCCGGACGGACCGCGTCCGGGGAGCAGCCCTGAGGCGGGCGGCTGCTCTAGACTTCCGGCATGACTGCTGCTGCTCTGCTGCCTCTCCGGATCGGCTACGGCGAGGACGCCCACCGCCTGGAGGTGGGCCGGCCCCTGATCCTGGCCGCCACCGAGATTGAAGACGCGCCGCGCGGCTCCGTGGCCCACTCGGACGGCGACGCGGTGCTGCACGCCGTGTCGGACGCGCTGCTGAGCGGGCTGGCGCTGGGCGACATCGGCCAGTACTTTCCCGACACCGACCCGCAGTGGGCCGGGCTGGCGTCCGGCCACATCCTGCAGCGCTGCCTGGAGCTGGTGGCCGAGCAGGGCTACCGGCCCCTGAACGTGGCGGTGGTGGTCACGCTGGATCAGCCCAAGCTTGGGGTGCGGCGGGGACAGATCGCCCAGGCGCTGGCTTCGCTGCTGGGGCTGGCCTCCAGCGAGGTGGGCGTGTCGTTCAAGACGAGCGAAGGGCTGGCGCCGGATCATGTGCAGGTGCGCTGCACGGTGCTGCTGGGGCACCAGAGCGGCCAATGACGGAACCCACTCCGCTGCTGCATGTGGTGCTGTTCGAGCCGGAGAAGGCGGGCAACGTGGGCAACGTGGCCCGCACCTGCGCGGTGCTGGGCGCGGACCTGCACCTGATCCGGCCGTTCGGGTTCCGCCTGCACGACCGCGAGTTCCGGCGCGCCGTGATGGATTACCTGGAGGGCGTGACGCTCACGGAGCACGCCAGCTGGAGCGCGTTTGCCGCCACCCTGCCGACGGGTGCCCGGGTGTGGGCCTTCTCCACCCACGCCACCGACCTGCACACCCGCGCCGGATTCCAGCGTGGCGACTACCTGCTGTTCGGGCCGGAGTCGCGGGGGCTGCCGGTGTGGCTGCGCGACGCCCTGCCGAAGCTGAAGCTGCCGCAGCCGGGCGGCGGCCGCAGCCTGAACCTGGCGGTCGCGGCCGGAATCGCCGCGTTCGAGGCCGGCCGACAGATCGAGGGCTGGTAACGCAGAGAGCATAGAAGCGGAGCTGAAGGCGCGCGTCATGCACCAGAGGCGTGAACAGAGGGCCTGATGGCGTCGCGGACCCTGCGGCTCAGCTGAACCGACCGGCGCCTCCCTCTGCCGCAGACGCCGGCGTTTTCCGATCCTTCCGGCCCGCCTCCTCACCCGCTTCCCCGCTAGACTGCGGCCATCATGCTCGATTATTTCCAGGCGGCGGGCCTGCTCGGCCCCGACGAACTGCTGGTGCAGCAGAGTGTACGTGCCTTCGTGGACGGCGAACTGATGCCGCACATTGCGGACTGGTGGGATGAGGGGCAGTTGCCGGTGCGCGAGGTGATGCGTCAGCTGGGCACCCAGGGCCTGCTGGGCCCGACCGTGGCCGAGGAGTACGGCGGCTCGGGGGCCAGCTACAGCGCCTACGGGGCCATGATGTATGAGTTGGAGCGCTGTGACAGCGGGCTGCGAAGTGCCGCCAGCGTGCAGGGGTCGCTGGTGATGCACCCGATCAACGTGTACGGCAGCGAGGAGCAGAAGCGCACCTACCTGCCGGGACTGGCCAGCGGCGAGCTGATCGGGTGCTTCGGGCTGACCGAGCCGGACGGCGGCTCCGACCCTGGCGCCATGCTCACCCGCGCGCGGCGCGACGGTGGCGACTGGGTGCTGAACGGCAACAAGATGTGGATCACCAACAGCCCCGCCGCCGACGTGGCCGTGGTGTGGGCCAAGGACGAGGAGGGTGTGGTGCGCGGCTTTCTCGTCCCGAGGGACGCGCCCGGCTTCAGCACCCCGGCCATCAAGCGCAAGATGAGCCTGCGCGCCTCACTCACCGGCGAGATCGTGCTGGAGGACTGCCGCATTCCGGCCGACCACCTGCTGCCCGGGTCCGGCGGCCTGAAGAGCCCGCTCGGCTGCCTCACCAGCGCCCGCTACGGCATCGCCTGGGGCGCGATGGGGGCGCTGGAGGCGGTGTACACGGCGGCCCTGGAGTACACCACCGGGCGCAGCACCTTCGGGAAGCCGATTGCGGCGCGGCAGCTGGTGCAGGACAAGCTGGTCCGTATGATCACCGACCACACCACCGGTCTGCTGCTGGCCGTTCAGCTGGGCCGCCTCAAGGATGGTGGCCACATGAACTTCGGGCAGGTGAGCCTCGCCAAGCGCAACAACGTACGGGTGGCGCTGCAAGGGGCACGGCTGGCTCGTGAGCTGCACGGCGGCAACGGCATCACCACCGAGTACCCGGTGATCCGGCACATGCTCAACCTGGAAACCGTGGACACCTACGAGGGCACCCACGACATCCACACCCTGATCGTGGGCCGCGACATCACCGGCCTGAACGCGCTGGAATAGCAGGCCGATTGGACAAACCTGCCGGGGGCGTCTAAAATTGAACTCGGTTCAATTATGCTGCCGCAGGAGGCCCAATGAAGATTCAGAAAGCTGCCGTCATCGGCGCGGGCGTGATGGGTGCCGCCATCGCCGCGCAACTTGCCAACGCGGGCGTGCCCGTGCTGTTGCTTGACATCGTGCTGGACGGCAACCCCGACCGCAACGCCGCCGCCAAGAATGGCGTGCAGCGCGCCCTCAAGGCCCGCCCCGCCGCGTTCATGGACCCCAAGCTCGCGTCCCTGATCAGCGTGGGCAACCTGGAAGACGATCTGAGCAAGCTCAAGGACGCCGACTGGATCATCGAGGCGATCATCGAGAAGCTGGACGCCAAGCGCGACCTGTGGCAGCGGGTGGAGCAGGTGGCCAAGAAGACCGCCATCATCAGCAGCAACTCCTCGGGCATCCCGATGCACCTGCAGGTGGAGGGCCGCAGCGACGACTTCCAGCGGCGCTTCGTGGGCGCGCACTTCTTCAACCCGCCGCGCTACCTGCACCTGCTGGAGGTGATTCCGACCGCCCACACCGACCCCGAGGTGGTGAAGGCCTTCAGCGAGTTCGGGGATCACCGGCTGGGCAAGGGCATCGTGGTGGCCAACGACGTGCCGGGCTTCGTGGCGAACCGCATCGGCGTGTACGGCATGGTGCGCGCCATGACCCACATGCAGCAGGCCGGCCTGACCCCCGATGAGGTGGATCAGCTGACCGGGCCGGTGCTGGGCCGCCCCAAGAGCGCCACCTTCCGCACCGCCGACCTGTCGGGCCTGGACATCATCTACCACGTCGCCAACGACATCGGGGCCGTGACGCCGCCCGACGAGGACTTCAGCCTCACCGACACGTTCCGCACGCTGGTGGAGCAGAAAAAGTGGCTGGGCGACAAGACCGGCAGCGGCTTCTACAAGAAGACCAAGGGCGAAGGCGGCAAGACCAGGATCCTGAGCCTCAACCTCGATACCCTGGAGTACGAGGACCGGGGCAAGGTGAAGGTGGACGCCGTGGAGGCGGTCAAGAACCAGCCGCTGGCCGCCCGGGTGAAGGCGCTGTACACCGCGCAGGGCAAGGAAGGCGACTTCCTGCGCGGCGTCATGAACGACGGCTTCTGGTACGCTAGCAAGATGGCCGGTGTGGTCAGCGACCGCCTGCAGGACATCGACAACGCCCTGAAGTGGGGCTTCGGCTGGGAGCAGGGGCCCTTCGAGACGATGGACACGCTGGGCGTGCAGACGGTCATCGCCAACCTGGAGGCCGAGGGCCGCACCCTGCCGCCCCTGCTGCAGGCCATGAAGGACAGCGGCCGTGAGGCGTTCTACCAGGGTGCCGAGACGGTCACGCCCGCCGGCCAGCCCACCGCCTACCAGGCGCCGTACTTCATCCTCACCGACCTCAAGAAAGACGCCACCCGCGTTATCAAGAAGAAGCCGGGCGCCAGCCTGCTGGACCTGGGCGACGGGGTGCTGCTGGTGGAGTGGCACGCCAAGATGAACGCGCTGGGCGAGGACCAGCTGCGGATGATCCAGGAAGGCCACAAGGCCGTGCAGAGCATGGGCTACGCCGGTCTGGTGGTGGGCAACCAGGGCGAGAACTTCAGCGCCGGGGCCAACCTGCCGCTGGTGCTCTCGCAGGCGCAGGACGAGGAGTGGGACGAGCTGGACGCCGCCATCAAGGAGTTCCAGAAGACCACCACCAGCCTGCGCTTCAGCCCACACCCCACCGTGGTCGCGCCCTTCGGGCTGACGCTGGGCGGCGGCGCCGAGTTTACGCTGCACGCCGACCACGTGGTGGCCAGTGCCGAGACGTACATGGGGCTGGTGGAGGTGGGCGTGGGCCTGATTCCCGGCGGCGGCGGCACCAAGGAAATGCTGCTGCGCTTCACCGACCAGCTGCAGGCGGGACAGCCACTGCTGCCGGCCGTACAGCGCGCCTTTGAGCTGATCGGGACCGCCAAGGTCAGCACCAGCGCCGCCGAGGCCCGCTCGCTCGGCTTCCTGCGTGACCATGACACCATCGCCATGAACCGCAGCCGCATTCTGGAGGAGGCCAAGCGGCAGGTGCTGGCCCTGGCCCCCGACTACGTGCAGCCGACTCCCCGCCAGGACATCCCGGTGATGGGTGACGCGGCCATCGCGGCCATCAAGAGCGCCCTGTACGGCATGCACCAGGGCGGCTACATCACCGACTACGACCTGGTGGTCAGCGAGCAGCTGGCGCGGGTGCTGTCGGGCGGGGTGGGCAACAACCGCACCGCGAAGGTCAGTGAGCAGCACCTGCTGGACCTGGAGCGCGAGGCCTTCCTGACGCTGCTCGGCAAGAAGGGCACCCAGCAGCGCATCGGGCACATGCTCAAGACCGGCAAGCCGCTGCGGAACTGAAGCCGGGAAGGAACGCGCGCGGCCCTGCAGCCGTATTACAGCTGTTGTCCGTGACCGCCCTTCCCGCCCCCCTTCCGAGGTACCCATGACCAAACCCGCTGCACGCAATCGCCGACCTTCCGCTCTCCAGCTCGCCCTCACCGGGACCGGGCTGGGGCTGGCGGCCCTGCTGGCCGTGGGCTGGTATTTCGCCGACGGGCTGGTGCACGTGCGCCCGGTGCGCCGACCGGTGTGGCCCACCCGCATCCAGCGGCTGGAGCAGCAGCCGGACGGCAGCCAGCACGTCACGCTCACCCGCACGCCCACCACCCTGCGCCCCGGCATCATCACGCTGGAGTGGGACAGCCCGGCGGGCATTCAGCGCGGTCAGCTGGGTCCGGTGCTGTCACAGACGCGGGTCAGCGTGACCCGGGCGCTGCGGCACGCGGACGTGCCGCTGACGGTGGGCCTGACGGTGCGGGCCAGCACCATCGGCCTGGGCACGCCCGCCGACCGGGGCATGGCCCAGCTGGACGTGACGGTGCCGGGCGAGCACGGCCCGATGCCCGCGTGGCTGATTCCGGCCAGCGGTGACACCCTGGCCGCCGCGTCCGGCACCGACTGGGTGATCGTGACGCACGGCTACGGCGGACTGCGGCAGGACGCCCTGCGGATTCTGCCCACCTTCCAGCGGCTGGGCCTCACCAGCCTGACCATCACCTACCGCAACGCCGAGGGCGCGCCGCGCACCCCGGAGAAGGTGCACCGCCTGAGCGCCGAGGAGTGGCAGGACCTGGAATGTGCGGTGCAGTACGCCGAGCAGCACGGCGCGCGGCGCATCCTGCTGTTCGGCTTCAGCATGGGCGGCAGTATCTCGCTGGCGTTCCTGCGCTACAGCCGGCTGGCCCGGCGCGTGACCGGCGTGATGCTGGACTCGCCCGCGCTGGAGTGGCGCAGCCTGATCAAGCACCACGCGGTGCGTTACCGCCTGCCGGTGGTGCTGGCCCGGGTGGTGGAGTGGCTGACGGAATTCAAGGCCAAACAGGACTTCAACGCCGTGGATCACCTGAGCGTGATGGACCGTTTTGACACGCCCATCCTGCTGATGCACGGCTCCATCGACAAGACGGTGCCGGTGAGCCAGGTGGAAACCTTCGCCCAGGCCCGCCCGGACATCGTGGAGTATCACCGCTTCGAGGGCGCGCAGCACGTGCGCACCTGGAACATGGACCCCCCCCGCTACGAAGAGGCCGTGGAGCGCTTTGTGCGCCGCATGCTGGACGTTTCCGGCAGTGGACGCGAACCCCAGGCCGCCCCGAGCAACAAGGAGAATCAGAATGCGTGACGCTGTAATTGTTTCTGCGGTCCGGACCCCGGTGGGCCGGGGTGTGAAGGGCACGCTCGCCAACACCCGCCCCGACGATCTGGCCGCGCTGGTGCTGGACGAGGCCGTGAAGCGGGCGGGCGTGGACGCCGCGCTCGTTGAAGACGTGTACATGGGCTGCGCCATTCCCGAGGCCGAGCAGGGCCTGAACGTGGCTCGCATGGCCGCGCTGCGCGCCGGGCTGCCCGACACGGTGGGCGGCGTGACCATCAACCGCTTCTGCAGCAGCGGCCTGCAGACCATCGCCATGGCCGCCGCCGCCATCCAGACCGGGCAGGCCGACGTGATGCTGGCCGGCGGCGTGGAGAGCATGAGCATGGTCCCGATGAGCGGCCACAACCCCAGCCCCAACCCGGAGCTGGTGGACGACCGGCCCGGCGCCTACATCGGCATGGGCCTGACCGCCGAGAACGTGGCGGCCAAGTACGGTGTGAGCCGCGAGGACCAGGACGCCTTCGCGCTGCGCAGCCACCAGCGCGCCGCCGCCGCCCAGGACGCGGGCCGCTTCGACGCCGAGACGGTGGCGGTGCCGGTGCGGGTGGACAAGCTCAAGGGCACCAAGGTCACCAGCACGGTGGTGCCGTTCAAGCACGACGAGCTGATCCGCCGCGACGCCAACCTGGACGACATGGCCAAGGTGCGCCCCGCCTTCAAGATGGGCGGCAGCGTCAGTGCGGCCAACAGCAGCCCCTTCTCGGACGGCGCCGCCGCCCTGCTGATGATGAGCGCCGAGAAGGCCCAGGAACTGGGCCTGAGGCCGCTGGCCCGCTTCGTGGGCTTTGCGGTGGCGGGCGTGGAGCCGGAGCTGATGGGCATCGGGCCGGTCAAGGCGATTCCCAAGGTGCTGGCCCAGACCGGCCTGACCCTCGACGACATCGACCTGATCGAGCTGAATGAGGCCTTTGCCGCGCAGAGCCTGGCGGTCATCCGCACGCTGGGTCTGGACGAGAGCAAGACCAACGTGAACGGCGGGGCCATCGCGCTGGGCCACCCGCTCGGCTGCAGCGGCGCCAAGCTGGCCACCAGCCTGATCTACGAGCTGGGCCGCCGCGGCGGCGGCAAGGGTCTGGTCACCATGTGCATCGGCGGCGGCATGGGCGCGGCCGGCGTGCTGGAGGTCTACCCGGCCGAGGGCGCGCAGGAGCAGGCGGCCGACTGAAGGGCGGTCAGCCAGCCGGGTGACCGTCCCGGCGGCTCAGGGCAGGAGGCCTCCCACCGGGGCCTCCTGCTTTCTTTTGAGTGCCAGAACGGGTGGTCACCCTCAGGTGATGCATATATTTTCGCCTTCCGCTATCGTGATGCATGGCAGGCAGGCTGACAGAGCGGGTTGAGGACCACCGATGCTGAGCTACACTCCGGACGCCGCCTTCTTCGACGAGATCTACCTGCCGGACGGGACAGTCCGGCCGCACTACCGCGGCGTGCAGGCGTACCTGGACCGGCTGGGCGCGGCGGAGGTGCAACGTCGCCACGCGCTGCTGGACCTGGCGTTCCGCAACCAGGGCATCACCTTCACGGTGTATGGAGATGCATCCGGCACCGAGCGGACGTTTCCCTTCGACCCGGTGCCGCGCATCATTCCGGCCAGCGAGTGGGCGCACCTGGAGCGCGGCCTGCGTCAGCGGGTGCTGGCGCTGAACGCTTTCCTGCGCGACATCTACGGCCCTGGCGAGATCCTGAAGGACGGGGTGGTGCCGCGGGAGCTGGTGTACACCAGCAGCCACTTCCGGCGCGAGGTGCATGGGGTGCAGGTGCCGCTGGGCCTGTACACCCACATCGTCGGCACCGACCTGATCCGCGACGAGCACGGCGAGTATCTGGTGCTGGAAGACAACCTGCGCTCGCCCAGCGGCGTGAGCTACCTGCTAGCCAACCGGCAGGCCATGACCCGCATCTATCCCGGCATGTTCGAGTGCCAGGAGGTGCGGCCGGTGCAGCACTACACCAGCGCCCTGCTGGAGCTGCTGCGCTCGCTCAGCCCCCGCGACGTGGAGCCCACGGTGGTGCTGCTGACGCCCGGCATCTACAACTCCGCGTACTTCGAGCACGCCTATCTGGCGCAGCAGATGGGCATCGAACTGGTGGAGGGCCGCGACCTGTTCGTGGAGGGGGGGCGGGTGTGGATGCGCACCACCGCCGGGCGGCAGCAGGTGGACGTGATCTACCGCCGCATCGACGACGATTTCCTGGACCCGCTGACCTTCCGCCGCGACAGCGCGCTGGGCATTCCGGGGCTGGTGGAGGTGTACCGCCAGGGGCGGGTGGCGCTGGCCAACGCCATCGGGGCGGGGGTGGCAGACGACAAGGCGGTGTACGCCTACGTGCCGCAGATGATCGAGTACTACCTGAACGAGCGCCCGCTGATCCGCAACGTGCCCACCTACCTGGGCAGCAACCCGGACCACCTGGAGCACATGGTCCAGAACGCCGAGAGCATGGCCATCAAGGCGGTGGGCGAGGCGGGCGGCTACGGCATGCTGATCGGCTCGGCGGCCACGGCGGCGCAGCGCACAGAATTTCTGGAGAAGGTCCGCGCCAACCCGCGCAACTACATCGGGCAGCCGCTGGTGGCCTTATCGCGGCACGGCACCTTCTACCCGGATACCGGGCGGCTGGAGCCGGCCCACGTGGACCTGCGCCCGTACATTCTGGTGGGCCAGAACATCACCATCATTCCCGGTGGCCTGACCCGGGTGGCGCTCACGCGCGGCTCGCTGGTGGTGAACAGTTCGCAGGGGGGCGGCAGCAAGGACACCTGGGTGCTGGACACCGACGAGCCGCCCATTGCCCCCATCAACCAGCCGGGCGCCTCCGAGGCCGACATGGCCGCCTCCGACGAGCTGGCCAGCAAGACGGCCGGGCTCACCGACCCGGACGAGATCGCGCAGGTGGTGGTGCAGACGGCCCGGCGGCGCAAGGCCGAGGGGCAGGGGGCACGACGGGTGGGCCGCTCCGGCGTCACCACCTCCGGCACGCGCAAGAAGGTGGACGCTCTCCCTCCGGCCGCCCCGGCCAAAAAGCCGCGCAAAAAGGCAGGTGGCAAGTAATGCTCTCCCGGGTCGCCGAGTCGCTGTTCTGGATCGGGCGCTACGTGGAACGCGCCGAAAACACCGCCCGCCTGCTGGACGTGAACTACTACGCCACCCTGGAAGCCGCCGGGGTGGTGTCGGAGCAGTGGAGTCCGCTGCTCTCGATCTGCGGCAGCGAGGACGGGTTCCGCGAGCAGATGGGCCGCGCGGACGGGCGCAGCGTGCCGGCGTGGCTGGCCTTCGAGCGGGCCAACCCCGGCAGCATCGTGTCGAGTATCGCCCGCGCCCGCGAGAACGCGCGCGGCCTGCGCGACCGGATTCCTAGCGAGATGTGGGAGGCGATCAACCGGGCCTACCTGGGCCTGTGCTTCCAGGATGCCGGCGTGCTGGACCGCGACGAGCTGCACGAGTACTGCGTGGCCGCCCGCGACGCCAGCCACCTGTTCTTCGGGATCGCCTTCGCCACGCTGCCCAGAGACGAGGGCTGGTCGTTCCTGCGGGCCGGGCAGACGCTGGAGCGCGGCGACAACGTGCTGCGGCTGATGCAGGTGCGCTACCGCCAGCGCAGCGGCGACCTGCCGCAGCTGGCGGTGCATAACCACCGCTGGGTGGCGGTGCTCAAGACGGTCAGCGCCTACGAGGCCTACCGCAAACGCCGCCATAGCGGGCTGGACCCGCGCACCATCGCGGAGTTTCTGGTGCTGGAGACCGCGTTTCCGCGCAGCGTGGCCTACAGTGCCGAGAACCTGCTGGACGCCCTGACCCAGATCGAGCGGGCACACCCCGGCATTCACCCGGAGCTGACCCGTGAGGCGCGGTGGCTGTGTGCCCGGCTGCAGCACGCCAGCATCGACGAGGTGCTGGGCGGCGACCATCAGGGCCTGGACACGCTGCTCAGCGACTTCGCGGCGCTGGGGTCCGCCATTCACGCCGCCTACTTCACGGTTTGATGCACGCTTCCTTTAGGCGGCCTGTCAGGTCTGCGGCAGGCTTAGGGCGCTACCCTGAACTCCGGAGCCCCTAGGTATGCGCGCAGAGATCCGGCACGTCACAGAGTACAGGTACGCCGAGCCCGTCTGGGACTCGTTCAATGAAATCCGGCTGCATCCAGCCCGTGACGAGCGGCAGAACGTGCTGGCCTTCGACATCCGCGTCACCCCGGACGTGCCGGTCACGGTGCACCGCGACTACTTCGGCGGCCTGATCCACCACGTGCACGTCCACGAGCCGCACACCCTGCTGCGCATCGAGGCCCGCACGCTGGTGGTGACCTACCCGTCCCGGCCGCCGACCCCAGCGCCGGTGTCCAGCCTGACGCCGCACCGTGAGCCGCACGTGGAGTACCTGCTGGCCTCGCCGCGGGTGCCGACCGGCAGCTGGCCGGAGGTGTTCGGGGCGAGGCGGCCACAGCCGGACGACGACCTGCCCACCTTCCTGCTGGACCTGACCCGCTACCTGTACCGGCGGTTCCAGTACACCCCCGGCGCCACCGACGTCCGCACCTCGCTCTCGGATTTTGCGGGCACCGGGCGCGGGGTCTGCCAGGACTATGCCCACGCCATGCTGGGCATCCTGCGGACCGTGGGCATTCCGGCCCGCTACGTCAGCGGATACATCTACGCCGGCGCCGATTTTGTGGGGGCGGAGGCCAGCCACGCCTGGGTGGAGGCGTTCATTCCCGGCAGCGGCTGGACCGGGTACGATCCCACCAACAACACGGCCGTGGTGGAGGCGCACGTCAAGATCGGGCACGGGCGCGACTACAGCGATGTGTCGCCCATCAGCGGCCACTACCACGGCAACACCCGGGGCGTGCTGGACGTGGAGGTCAAGGTCTACGACCAGTAGCGCGGCCGCGCAGGAGCACGGCCAGCCGCAGAGGGCGCTTCATGGGCGACGGTCCCCTCGGATGCGGACACCGTTCCAGGGCGGTCCGTGTTACGCTTCAGACAGAAGCAACATGGACGTGCCGCCGCGCAAGATCATCCACATCGACATGGACGCCTTTTACGCCTCGGTCGAGATGCGCGACGACCCCCGCCTGCGCGGGCGCCCGGTGGCGGTGGCCTGGGGTGGCGAGCGCAGCGTGGTGCTGACCGCCAGCTATCCGGCGCGGACCTCCGGGGTGGGCTCGGCCATGCCGCTGCGGCGGGCGCTGCGGCTGTGCCCGGGGCTGCTGGTGGTGCCGCCGCGCTTCGAGGCCTACCAGGAGGTGAGCCGGCAGCTGCGGGCGCTGTGGCGGCAGCACACGCCGCTGGTGGAACCGCTGTCGCTGGACGAGGCGTACCTGGACGTGACGCCGCCGCCGGGCGTGCCGTTCAGCGCGGGCCGGCTGGCCCAGCAGATCCGGGCCGAGGTGTGGGACGCCACCGGGCTCACCTGCACGGCCGGCGTGAGCAGCAACAAGTTCCTGGCCAAGCTGGCGAGCGGGCTGCACAAGCCGGACGGCCTGACAGTGATCCGGCCGGAACAGGCGCCGGAGCTGCTGGCCCGCCTGCCGGTGTCGGCGTTCCACGGCATCGGGCCGGTGACCGCCGCGCGCATGGAGGAGCACGGCATCCACACCGGGGCCGACCTGCGCGCGGTGCCGCAGGACACGCTGGTCGGGTGGTTCGGCCGGGCCGGGGAGCACTTCTACCAGATCGCGCGCGGGCAGGATCACCGGCCGGTGGAGCCGGACCGCCCGCACAAGAGCATCGGGGTGGAGGAGACCTACGCGCAGGACCTGCGGGGGGTCCAGGCGGTGCGGGCGGTGCTGCCGCCGCTGGCCGCCACGCTGGAGCAGCGGCTGGCCCGCGCCGGGGTGGCCGGCCGGGTGCTGGTGCTGAAGGTCAAGTTCAGCGACTTCCGGCTGCAGACGCGCCGCCTGACCGTGCCTCAGCCGCTTCGACATGCGGACGAGCTGGAGCGCTACGGCGCCGCCCTGGTCCAGCCGGAGCTGCTGGGCGGCCGGGCCGTGCGGCTGGTGGGGCTCACGGCCGCCGGGCTGGAGCTGCCGGGCCGGGTGAGTCAGCCGCCGCTGTTCGGGGACGCGGAGCCTGCATACGGTTGACTGCCGCTGCATAGCACGCTATATTATTTTTATCACCGCCTGAGAGGGCGGATTTTTTGTGCCGGTATCCGGCGGTGTTGGTTACCATGGGCCCATGCAGGGAACAGTCACGGCGGTGGCCAGAAGCGGGGAGCATCACTTCAGCAAGGTGCCGGTGGCGTCGGTGGAGCTGGTGGCCCACCTGGGTGTGGCCCAGGATGCCCATGCGGGCGTCACGGTGCAGCACCGCTCACGGGTGGCGGTCAATCCGGATCAGCCGAACCTGCGTCAGGTGCACCTGATGCATGCCGAGCTGTTCGATGAGCTGGACGAGCGCGGCTTCACGGTACGGCCCGGCGACCTGGGCGAGAACATCACCACGCGTGGCCTGGACCTGCTGGCCCTGCCGCGCGGCACCCGGCTGCAGCTGGGCGCGTCGGCGGTGGTGGAGGTCACTGGCCTCCGGAATCCCTGCGGGCAGATCGAGGCGTTCCAGCCGGGGTTGCTGGCCGCCGTGCTGGAGCAGGCACCGGACGGCCGCTGGATCCGGAAGGCGGGCATCATGGGCGTGGTCTGCGCCGGCGGAACGGTGGCTCCGGGCGACGCAGTTCAGGTCACGCTGCCGCCCGAGCCGTGGGTCCCGCTGGAACGGGTCTAGAGCCCCGCAGAACTGACCCACCATGTAAGCTACATCACGCTTTAAATTTGAATTTAAATTTAAACTGGCGACATGACCACGGCACCTCACCCTCCCACCACTGATTCCGAGCGTCGCCGCGCCGTGCTGGCCTGGGCACGGCTGGGGCGTGCCTATCAGGCGCTGCTGCTGCAGACCGAGGCCAGCGTGCGGGACCACGGCCTGAGCGGCATGGAGTTCGACATTCTCGCGCACGTCGCCGGTCGGCCCGGCCTGACGCAGCAGGACCTGGCCTCACGGCTGTTCGTGAGCCAGGGCAACGTGACCTATCAGGTCAGCAAGCTGGAGGAGCGCGGCCTGCTGGAGCGGCGGCCCGCCGGACGCTCCAACACCCTGCATCTGACGGCGGCCGGTCAGGCGATCCACGACCGGGCAGCGCCCCAGCAGGGCGACCTGCACGCCCGCCAGTTCGCCGCCCTCAGCCCTGAAGAACAGGCTCAGCTGACCGCCCTGCTGCGCCGCCTGCATCCCACCGATTCAAAGGAGTGAACGTATGACCACCCTGATCCCCCACGGCCTGCACCATGTCACCGCCGTCACCGCCAATGCCCAGGCCAATCTGGACTTCTACACCCGCGTGCTGGGCCTGCGCATGGTCAAGCAGACGGTCAACCAGGACGATGTGTCGGCCTACCACCTGTTCTTCGCGGACGGGGTGGGCAGCCCCGGCAGTGACCTGACCTTCTTCGAGTGGCGGCTGCCGCGCCAGCAGCGCGGCAACAACGAGATCAGCCGCACCAGCCTGCGGGTGGCCAGCCAGGAAAGCCTGGAGTGGTGGGCGGCCTGGCTGAAGCAGCACGGGGTGCAGGCCGAACCCATTACTGAGATCCTGGACCGTCCCACCCTGCGCTTCGAGGACCCGGAGGGCCAGCGGCTCGCGCTGGTGGTGGACGGGGGCTTGGGTGACCCGGCCCACCCCTGGGACCTGAGCCCGGTGCCGGCCGAGCACCAGATTCGTGGCCTGGGGCCGTCGGAGCTGACCATCCCCAGCCTGTTTCCCACCTCCCAGGTGCTGAGCAAGGTGTATGGCCTGACGGCGGCCGGCAGCTACCCGGACCCGGAGAGCCCTGCGCATACGGTGCACGTGTTCCAGATGGGGGAGGGCGGCGCGCACGCCGAACTGCACCTGCGGGTGCGGCCGGACCTGAAGCCGGCCCAGTCCGGCGCGGGCGCGGTGCATCACCTGGCGCTGCGGGTGCGCGACGAGGACTACCGCGCGTGGCACCTGAAGCTGTCGGGGCTGGGGCTGCGCACCAGCGGCGAGGTGGACCGGCACTGGTTCCGGAGCATCTACTTCCGCGAGCCGCAGGGCATCCTGATCGAGCTGGCCACCGACGGCCCCGGCTTCGCCACCGACGAGCCGCTGGAGACGCTGGGCGAGAAGGTCGTGATGGCCCCCTTCCTGGAGCCGCACCGCGCCCAGATCGAGGCGGGCCTGACCCCGCTGAAGTATGACCCCCGTTCACTGAAGGAGCAGAACGCATGAAGCTGACCGGGATTCATCACGTGTCGTCGCTGACCGCGCACATCGACCGCAACCACCGCTTCTACACCGGGGTGCTGGGCATGCGGCTGGTCAAGAAGACCGTCAATCAGGACTCGCCCACCATGTACCACCTGTTCTACGCCGACGCGGCGGGCAGCCCCGGCACCGACCTGACCTTCTTCGATCTGCCGCATGCGGCCCGGCAGCACCGAGGCAACAACGAGATCAGCCGCACCAGCCTGCGGGTGGCCAGCGAAAGCAGCCTGCCGTGGTGGGCCGAGCGCCTGCAGGCGGCGGGCGCAGCGGTCCAGCCGGTCCGGGAGGAGTACGGCCGCCCGGTGCTCAACTTCGAGGACCCGGAAGGCCAGCGGCTGGCGCTGGTGCCGGATGGTGGCCGGGGACCCGGCGAGGTGTGGGCTGGGAGCCCGGTGCCGGCGGAGCATCAGATTCGCGGCCTGGGGCCGGTGCACCTGACGGTGCCAGACCCGGCGCCCACCCGGGACGCCCTGATCCGGGTGCTGCAGCTGCAGGAGGCGGGGAGTTACCCGGACCCGGACAGCCCGGAGCACGAGGTGCGGGTGTTCCAGGCCGGCGAGGGCGGCGCGGACGCTGAGCTGCACGTGCACATCCGGCCGGACCTGCCCCGGGCGCGGCAGGGTGCGGGCGCGGTGCACCACGTGGCGCTGCGGATTCCGGACGAGGCCCAGTACCACGCCTGGACCGCCCGGCTGGACGCGCTGGGCCTGCAGACCAGCGGTGAGGTGGACCGCCACTGGTTCCGTAGCCTGTACTGGCGCGGTCCGGACGGCATCCTGTACGAGTTGGCCACCGATGGTCCCGGCTTCGCCACCGACGAGGACGCGGCGCACCTGGGCGAGCGGCTGGTGCTGGCGCCCTTCCTGGAGCCACAGCGAGCCCGCATCGAGGCGGCCCTGACGCCCCTGGAGGTGACGACGTGACGGCCGTCACCCCGGAGCTGGGTTGGCACCACATCTATCAGGCGGGTCAGCCGGACGCCCCCACCCTGTTTCTGCTGCACGGCACCGGTGGCAACGAACAGAGCCTGCTGCCGCTGGCCCCCCAGGTGGCCCCTGGCTGGAACGTGCTGAGCGTGCGGGGCCGCAGCCTGGAGGAGGGGTTTCCCCGCTTCTTCCGGCGGTTCGATGCCCTGACCTACGACCAGGACCAGATCCGCAGCGAGTCGGCCGCGCTGGCCACCTTCCTGCAGGACGCGGCGGCCCAGTACGGCTTCGCGGCGAAGCAGGTCACGGCGCTGGGCTTCTCGAACGGGGCCAACATCGGGCTGGCGCTGCTGCTGCTGCACCCGGACGCGCTGGCTGGAGCGGTGTTGCTGCGTCCGGTGGTGCCGCTCCAGCCGCTGCCGGCTGCGCCGCTGGAGGGCAAGCGGGTGCTGCTGCTGGACGGCGCCCGTGATCCGTTCCGGCCCGCCGGGGCCGCAATCGCGCCGCACCTGCAGGGCCTGGGCGCGCAGGTGACCGCCCAGACGCTGCCCGCCGGCCACGACCTGACCCAGACGGACCTGCTGCTGACCCGCGACTGGCTGGCCGGGCCGCGCTAGGATCGGCCGCCAGTCATTTCATCTGAAAGCATTAGGGTGCAGGGCACCGACGGCGGGGGGCTGCCCCGGTAGAGTGGCGCGGTGAGTGCCCCTGCCCAGACCTCGGCCCTGCGTTTTCCGGAATTCCGCTGGCTGCTGGCCTCCAGCATCAGCAGCACCTTTGCCAGCCGCGCCCTGGCCGTGGTGATCGGCTACCAGATCTACCAGATCACCAAGAATCCGCTGGCGCTCGGCTGGCTGGGGCTGGTGGAGGCGGTGCCGGCTCTGGGACTGGCGCTGGTGGGCGGGCACTTCGCGGACCGGCACGACCGCCGCCGCATCCTGCTGATCACCCGCAGCATCCTGATCATCAGCGCCGTGCTGATGGCGCTGCTCTCCGGGGCCACGCCCAACATCCTGGGCCTGTACGCCCTGGTCTTCGCGTCCGGCCTGGCGCGCGGCTTCGGTGACCCGGCCGCCAGCGCCTTCGAGACGCAGGTGGTGCCGATGCAGGCGTACGTAAACGCCTCATCGTGGCTGGGCAGCGCGTGGCAGGGCGCCAGCATCGTGGGGCCGGCGCTGGGCGGCTTCGCCTTCGACCTGCTGGGGGTGCGCGGCGCGTACCTGCTGATCGCGGCCTTCCAGCTGATCGCGTGGCTGAGCGTGCAGCGCATCGCGCCCAAGCCGGTGGTGCAACCGGAGGGCGAGCAGGAACCGATTGGGCAGAGCATCCGCACCGGGGTGCAGTTCGTGACCCGCGATCCGGTGCTGGTGGGCAGCATGGCCCTGGACCTGTTCGCGGTGCTGTTCGGCGGGGCGGTGGCGCTGCTGCCGGTGTTCGCCAGCGACATCCTGAATGTCGGGGCCAGGGGCCTGGGGTTCCTGATCGCCGCGCCCAGCGTGGGCGCGCTGCTGGTGATGCTGTGGGCCACCCACCGGCCGCCGGTCCGGAACGCGGGCCGCACGCTGCTGCTGAACATTGCGGGCTTCGGGGTCAGCATCATCGTGTTCGCGCTCAGTACCAACCTGTACCTGAGCCTGGCCGCGCTGTTCTTCAGCGGCGCGTTCGACGGCGTGAGCATGGTGATCCGCCGGGCCATCCTGCGGCTGCGGACCCCCGATCACCTGCGCGGACGGGTGGCCAGTGTCAGCCTGCTGTTCATCGGGTCCAGCAACGAGATCGGGGCCTTCGAGAGCGGGCTGGCGGCCGGCTGGCTTGGCACGGTACGCAGCGTATGGCTGGGCGGGCTGGTGACGCTGGGGGTGGTCAGCATCGTGGCCGCCAAGGTGCCGGAACTGCGCCGGCTGCACCTGGACGGCAGCCCGCCGGAGCCGAAGGACGACCTGGAGCTGGAACGCTCCTCGCGGCTGGGCAACGCCGAGTAAGTAGTGTTGGTACCGGGCCACCCCTCCAGGGTGGCCCGGTGTGGTTTTACGCCTGCCGGTCCTGGGCGCGGCGCACCAGCCCCGGCACCACCCGGCGCGGCACGAAGCGCGGCAGCACGGTCAGGAGCTGGTTGGCGGCGCCCGTCACCTGCACCGCCTGCCCCCGGAACATCGCGTCCAGGCCCTGCCGCGCCACCTCCTCGGCGCTGAGCAGCATCGGGTTGCGGCTGGGGGTGGAGAGCAGCCGGGACGCTTCCATCTGCGCCCGGGCCTGGAAGCCGGTCTGCACCGGGCCGGGGCACAGCGCCGTGACGGCCACCCCAGTGCCGCGCACCTCCTCGTTGAGCGCCTCCGAGAAGCTCAGCACATAGGCCTTGCTGGCGTAGTACACCGCCATCAGCGGCCCCGGCATGAAGGCGGCGGTGCTCGCCACGTTCAGCACCCGGCCCCGGCCCCGCTCCAGCATCCCGGGCAGGAAGCGGTGGGTCAGCTCCGTAAGGGCCGTGATGTTCAGCTGGATCATGTCCAGTTCGTGCTGGCGCTCCAGGGTCCAGAACTCGCCGTAGCTGGCAAAGCCCGCGTTGTTGATCAGGAAATCCACCTTCAGGCCGCGCTCCTCCACCGTCTGCTGCAGCCGGGCGGGGGCCTGCGGGTCTGAGAGGTCCAGCGCCACCACGTCGGCCCGGATGCCGTGCTGGACCGAGAGGCGGTCGGCCAGCGTCTGGAGGCGCCCTTCCGAGCGGGCCACCAGCAGCAGGTGAATGCCGCGGGCGGCCAGCTGAACGGCCATGGCTTCACCGATGCCACCGCTGGCTCCGGTGATCAGGGCGGTGGGACGGGGGTCGGATGCGGGCTGTGTCATGGGGTCTCCTGACGGGGTTAACTTACCCTCGGTCAGTTCAGAGTAAGTGACCGAGGGTAAGTAAGTCAAGAGATGCCGGATAGGCGCTAAGAGAACGCTGCGTGTGGCTGCGTGCTATAACTGACCCATGGTTAAGCAGGTGCGCGCCCGCAGCGAGGAGGCCAAGCTGGAGCGGCGCAGCGAGATTCTGGCCCAGGCCCGCCGGCTGGCCACCACCGTGCGCTATCCGGACCTCACGCTGCAGCAGGTGGCCGAGCAGGTCGGGCTCAGCAAGCCGGCCCTCTACGCGTACTTTCCTACCAAAGAGGAGCTGTTCCTCAGCCTGACCCAGCAGGTGCTGGGCGAGTGGCTGGCCGCGCTGGAGCAGCACCTGCGGCTGGGGGCCCGCCATACTCCGGGCAGCCTGGCGGGCCTGATGGTCACGCTGCTGCGGGAGCGCCCTGAGCTGATGGTCCTGATGCCGCTGCTCTCGATGCTGTTCGAGCGCAACATCGGGGTGGAGCGGGCCCGCGACTACAAGCACTGGCTGGTGGAGCGCGCCGGTACGCTGGCGACGCTGCTGGAGCAGGCACTGCCAGGACTGCCGCCGGGCGCCGGGTGGCGGCTGCTGACCTACACCCAGGCGCTGATTGCCGGCCTGCAGCCCATGAGCGACCCGGCGGCCAGCGTGCAGCAGGTGCTGGACGACCCGCAGCTGAAAGCGCTGCGGCTGGAGTTCCTGCCGACCCTGCAGGACGCCCTCACCGCCCTGTGCCGGGGGCTGGTGGAGCCACAGTAATGCCCCGGGCCTGTTCAGGCCCGGGGCACCACAGAGACTGGAACTGACTGCCTTAGGCGTTCACCAGGCTCTGCTCGAAGCCGAACACCGCGACGTCGTCCACCGCGAGCGGGGCATTGCCAGCCTTGATGGTGGCGGCCAGGGCGCGGGTCTCGGGGAACAGCTTCTCGAAGTAGAAGCGGGCGGTCTGCAGCTTGGCCTTGTAGAAGCCGTCGCGGTCGTTGCCGGACGCGATCTGCCGCAGCGCGGCGCGGCTCATCAGCGCCCACAGGTAGGCGTAGGTCACGTGACCCACGTAGCGCAGGTAGTCCACGGCGGCGGCGTTGGCCTCGTCCGGGTCCTGCATGGCCTTCTGACCGATCACCATGGTGAGGGTGCCCACCTGCTGCGCGGCCTTGCCGAGCGTCTCCAGGTAGGGGGCCAGTTCCTCGATGTCCTGGCTCTCCTCCACGAACTGCTCCAGCATGCCGGCCAGCTTCTGCAGCTTCTTGCCGCCGTCGCCCAGCACCTTGCGGCCCAGCAGGTCCAGCGCCTGGATGCCGTTGGTGCCCTCGTAGATCTGGCCGATGCGGGCGTCACGGACGAACTGCTCCATGCCCCATTCCTTGATGTAGCCGTGGCCGCCGTACACCTGCTGGCTCAAAACGGTGCTCGTGAAGCCGTTGTCGGTCATGAAGGCCTTGGCGATGGGGGTCAGCAGCGCCACGATGTCGGCGGCGTCCTGGCGGGCCTGCTCGTCCGGGTGGTGGTGCTCGATGTCCAGGTTGAGGCTCAGCCACAGCGTCAGGGCGCGCGCGCCCTCGGTGTAGGCCTTGGCGGTCAGCAGCATGCGGCGCACGTCCGGGTGCACGATGATCGGGTCGGCCGGCTCGGAGGCCACCACACGCGGCTCGTGGCGCATCTGGATGCGGTCCTTGGCGTAGGCCAGCGCGTTCTGGTACGCCACCTCGCCCAGGCCTAGGCCCTGCATGCCGGTGCCGAGGCGGGCGCCGTTCATCATCACGAACATCGCCTGCATGCCCTTGTTGGCCTGTCCTACCAGGATGCCCTGGGCGCCGTCGAAGTTCAGCACGGCGGTGGCGTTGGCCTTGATGCCCATCTTGTGTTCCAGGCTGGCGCACATCACGCCGTTGCGCTCGCCCAGCGAGCCGTCCGGGTTCACCGTGTACTTCGGAACCAGGAACAGCGAGATGCCTTTGGTGCCCTGCGGCGCGCCCTCGATGCGGGCCAGCACCAGGTGCACGATGTTGTCGGTGAAGTCGTGCTCGCCGGCCGAGATGAAGATCTTGGTGCCGGTGATGCTGAAGGTGCCGTCGCCGTTGTCCACGGCCTTGGTGCGCAGCAGCCCCAGGTCGGTGCCGCAGTGCGGCTCGGTGAGGCACATCGTGCCGGTCCACTCGCCGGAGAGCAGTTTCGGCAGGTAGATGTCCTTGGTCTCGTCGCTGCCGTAGGCGTGCAGGGCGGTGTAGGCCCCGTGCGACAGGCCCGGGTACATGCTCCAGGCGATGTTGGCCGAGATCATCATCTCGCTGACCGCGTTGCCCACCACGTGCGGCACACCCTGGCCGCCGTACTTGGGATCGCCGTCCAGCGCGGTCCAGCCGGCCGCCGCGAACTGCCGGTACGCTTCCTTGAAGCCCTGGGGCGTGGTCACCACGCCGTCCTGGACGGTGCAGCCCTCGGCGTCACCGCTCATGTTGAGCGGCTGCACCACGTTGCTGGCGAAGCGGCCCGCCTCCTCCAGAATCTGCTCGGCCAGATCGGCGGAGTGCGTCTCGTTCTCGGCGTAGAAGGGGATGCCGGCAAGGGTCTGCTCGGCCTGCAGCACGTCCTGCATCAGGAATTTCATGTCGCGCAGCGGGGCTTTATAACTGGGCATGGCTGGTCCTCCGGGGTGAATTGGGTTCAATAACTTGAACTGAGTATAACAAATTCCGCCGGTTCCAAGTGGGCGTCAGCACCCAGGCTGCACCCCCGCTTCAGGCCCGGCCCGCCTCGTACTCGGCCCGCGCCGCCTCCTGCAGCGGACGCCACGCCACCTTGCCGGTGGGGCTGCGCGGCAGGCTGTCCACGAAGCGCACCTCGCGCGGGGCCTTGTAGTGCGCCATCTGGTTGCGCGCCCAGCTGATGAACTCCGCCTCGGTCAGCGCCTCACCCGGCTTCAGCACCACCAGCGCCCGTGCCTTCTCGCCGCTGCGCTCGTCCGGCACCGCAATCACCACCACCTCCTGCACCGCCGGGTGGGCGTGCAGCACATTCTCCACCTCGGCAGGCCACACCTTCATGCCGGCGGCGTTCACCATCCGCTTCAGCCGGTCCACGAAGAAGAAGAACCCCTCCTCGTCCACGTAGCCCAGGTCGCCGGTGCGGAAGTAGGTCTGGCCGTTCAGCTCGGTGAACGCCTCCGCGCTCGCCTCCGGACGGTTCCAGTAGCCCTTGAACACCTGCCCCCCCCGGATCACGATCTCGCCGGTCTGCCCGGTCGGCAGCTCCTGCAGCGTGTCCAGGTCGATGACGCGCGCGTCCACCCCGAACAGCGGAATGCCCAGGCACTGCAGCTTGGGGTGCTCCTGCGGGTTGCTGTGGCTCTGGGCCATCGTCTCGGACAGGCCGTAGCCTTCCAGGAAGGTGGTCCCGCTCATCTCGCTGAAGCGCCGGCCCAGCGCTTCCGGCATGGACGCGCCGCCGCCCGTTACCATCCGCAGGCTCCTCAGGTCGTCCGGCTGCAGCTCCGGGTTGGCCAGCAGGTCCACCACCATCGTGGCGGTGTTGGTCCAGACGGTCGCCCGGTACTCGCGGATCAGGATGCGGGCCGACTCGCGGTCCCAGCGGGCCAGCATCAGGATGGTGCTCCCGCCGTACAGCGGAATCAGCATGCTGTTCACGAAGCCGGTCACGTGGAAGTACGGCAGGGTGGCCAGAATCTGCTCGTTGTTGCTGTTGCCGCTCCACACCGCCCCGCCCACCACGTTGGCCTGCACCGTGCCGTGGGTGTGCATGCAGCCCTTCGGGAAGCCGGTGGTGCCGCTGGTGTACGGCATGACCGCCAGATCGTCGAAGCCCACCTCACAGAGGGGAGCCGGCTCGGCCTGCAGCGCCTGATCCCAGGTCACGTCGCCCGGCTGCAGCTCCGGCTGAACGTGCATGCCCGGCGGGAAGGGAATCAGGCCGCCCTCCACACCGTCCGCCAGCGTGACCGCCACCGCGTGCTGCAGCCCGCCCGCCTTGGCGTGGGCGTACAGTTCGGCCGCCACGATCCCCGCCTTGATGCCGGCGTCCTGCACGAAGAACCCGAACTCCTTCGGCCCCAGCATCGGCGCCAGCGGAATGATCACCCCGCCCAGCCGCCAGATCGCGTGGGCGGCCACCACCCACTGCGGGCTGTTCTGCAGGCACAGCATCACCCGGTCGCCCTTCCCGATGCCCTGCGCCGCCAGGTGGCCGCTGAAGCGGTCCGCCTGCTCCAGCAGCTCGCGGTAGGTGAGGGTGCGGCCATAGAAGCGGATGGCCAGCTTGTCCGGGTAGCGGCGGGCCGAGACCTGCAGGTTGTCGTAGAGGCTGGTGCGCGGCACCGCCAGGGTCTGCGGTTTGTTCGGCGGCCAGTAGCGCTGGGACGGGGTGGATTCAGTGGCAGTCATGGAAGCCTCCTTGGCAGATACCGTGTGGGATCGGGTGGGTTGTCGGGTCCTGCGCTGTGGGTGGACTCAGTATAAATGCCCGGCTGAGTGGCGGGCCGTGAAGGGCTTCATCCGGCAGTCAGGGTCCGGCGGAGGCGCCATGCCCGGAGCCGAGCCGCTAGACTGGCCGCCTCACCATCACCGCACCTGGAGGCAAGCTATGGACTTCACGCTGAGCGCCGATCTGCAGGACATCCAGACCACCATCCGCAGCTTCATGCTGGACGTGGTGGAGCCGCGCGCACACGAGATCGAGGACACCAACCGCATTCCGCCGGAACTAACGCGGCAGGCCGCCGAACTCGGCCTGTTCGGGCTGAGCATTCCCGAGGAATACGGCGGCACTGGCCTGAGCACCCTGGGCCGCTGCGCTGCCTACGAGGGGCTGGGGCACGGGCACATGGGTTTCGGCGGCATGGTCAGCGCCCACGCCAGCATCGGCACCAGCGGCCTCGTGCGGCTCGGCACCGAGGAGCAGAAGCGGCGGTTCCTGCCGGGCATGGCGGCCGGCGACATCATCGCGGGCTTTGCCATCACCGAGCCCACCAGCGGCTCGGACGCGGCCAACATCCGCACCCGGGCCACGCGTCACGGCGACGACTACGTGCTGAACGGCACCAAGCACTACATCAGCAACGCGCCGATTGCCGGGCTGCTCACGGTCATCGCCATCACCTCGCCCGAGAAGGGCACCAGGGGCATGAGCGCCTTTCTGGTGCCGATGGACACGCCCGGCGTGCGGGTGGGCCGCATTGACGAGAAGATGGGGCAGAAGGGCAGCCTGTCGTCGGAGGTGATCTTCGAGGACGCCGCCATTCCGGCCGGAAACCTGCTGGGGCCGCTGGACCTGGGCTACCGCGAGGCGCTGGGCATCCTGACCAACGGGCGGGTGGGCATCGCGGCGCGCTCCACCGGAGCCATGCAGCGGCTGCTGGACCTGTGCATCCAGCACGCCAAGGCGCGCGAGCAGTTCGGGCGGCCCATTGCAGAGTTCCAGGCGGTGCAGTTCATGCTGGCCGAGATGGAGGTGGACATCCAGACCAGCCGGCTGCTGTGGCAGAAGGTGGCCTGGATGGTGGACCAGGGCCAGGACGTGCGCCGGATGGCCAGCGTGGCCAAGTACCACGCCACCGAGGCGCTCTCGCGGGTGGCCGACAAGGCCGTGCAGGTCGCGGGCGGCATGGGCTACATGAAGGAGTACCCGATCGAGCGCTTCTACCGTGACCAGCGGCTGCTGCGCATCTACGAGGGCACCAGCGAGATTCAGAAGGTCATCATCGCCCGCGACCTGCTGGCCTGACGAGGGAAGACGTGACCCGAGCGGGCCGCTCTTGAGGGAAGGGCCTGGTCGCCCCTCCGCCTCCGCGCCTGATCTGACCGGCCGGTTCATGAACAGCCGGCCGGAAAATTTTGGATTGACACCATCTTTAGCGCATGCCATTCTGGCCGCACCACAACTTTTCAATTGGTTGCTCTCCAGTGTGGCTGGAGAGACTACGGATGTTCCTGGAGGCTGCTATGAAACAAGCCCGGTTCCTTATGCTTTCGTTGGCTGCCCTGACCCTGGCCGGTGCCGCCCAGGCGCGTGTGGTCAAGATCGGGTACTCCGGCCCGCTGTCCGGCGGCGCGGCGTTCTACGGCAAGGATGTGCAGAGCGGCATCCAGATGTCCATTGACGAGCTCAACGCGGCGGGCGGCATCACCGTCAAGGGCGAGAAGGTCACCTTCGAACTCACCTCGCTCGACGACCGCTACCTGCCGAACGAGACGGCCACCAACGTCAAGCGCCTCACCAGCCAGGGCATCAACGTGATCTTCGTGCCGCACGCGGGCGGTATCCTGACGGTGCAGCCGCTCACCGGCCGTGACCCGAACTTCCTGCTGGTGGCCTACAGCTCCGAGCCCAAGATCCTGGAGGCCAACAACCCGCTGACGCTGATGCTGCCGCCGCGCTACGACAACTACGTGGCGCCCTTCGTGAAGCAGGAGATGACCACCTTCGGCAAGAAGCTCGGCCTGGTGGGCACCACCAGCGCCTACGGCAAGGCCTGGGCCGATGTGGTGAGCGCCGAGTGGAAGAAGCAGGGCGGGACGGTGGGCACCGACAACGGCGTGGACTACAGCACCACCGTGGACTACTCCTCGGCCGTGACCAAGGCGCTCGCGGACAAGCCGGACGTGCTGTTCATCGGCGGGCCCAGCCAGCCGACCGCGCTGGTGGTCAAGGCCGCCCGCGAGCAGGGCTTCAAGGGCGGCTTCATCGTGATGGATCAGGCCAAGTTCGAGCAGATGAACCAGGTGGTGCCGCAGAGCTACCTGGAAGGCGCAGTGGGCGTGCTGCCGATTGCCGAGTTCCCCGGCACCCAGGTGTTCGTCAACCAGTACAGCCGCAAGTACAAGAAGATTCCCACCAGCGAGGCGGCCCTGAACTACATGGGCATGAACCTGATCGCGGCGGCCATGACCGCTGCCGGCACCACCGAGGACCCGGTGGCGATCCGAGGCAAGCTGGCCGGTGCAGCCGCCACCCTGCCGCGCAGCAAGAGCATCTTCGCCATCAAGAGCGTGACGCCGCAGGGCCACGTGGATGCCGACGTGCTGGCCGCCTACGTCAAGGGCGGGAAGTTCACCCGCCTGCGGCTGCCCACCACGCTGCTGAAGTAAGGCCTCTTCCGGTGGCGTCCGGGCCAGCCTGGACGCCACCCGAGCGGAGCGAGCGGGCCCCCCGCGCGTTCCGGGAAATGGAAGACCTCCGGGTGCCGTTCACGGAGGTCTGGAACCGGACGGAATGCCCACCTGTCCTCGCCCCTGACTTCTGCGCCGCGCTCCTCCGTCCAGTGGGGAACGCGGCCTGAAGCATTCCGGCCACCCTGGAGGCGCTGCCTTGACCATCTATCTGCAACAGATTCTGAACGCCCTGGCGCTGGGCGGAGCCTACAGCCTGGTGGCGCTGGGCCTGACGCTGGTGTACGGCGTCATGAAAATTCCCAACTTCGCGCACGGCGGGCTGTACATGCTGGGCGCCTACGTGACCTGGGCGCTGCTGACGAACCTGGGCGTGCCGTACTTCCTGGCGCTGGGCCTGTCGGCGGTGACGCTGGGGCTGGTGGCCATGCTGCTGGAGCGGGTGGTGTTCTATCCGCTCCGGAACGCGCCGCACATCCATCCGATGATCGCGGCCATCGGGGTGCTGTTCTTTCTGGAGGCGGCGGTGGCGCACCCGCAGGTGTTCGGCGCCGACTTCAAGATCCTGCCGTCGCCCATCACCACCAATGTCGCGTTCGGCGGGGTCAGCATCACCGGACAGCGGCTGCTGATCATCGGGGCGTCGGTGGTGGTGATGCTGGCGCTGTTCTACTTCCTGAAGCGCACCACCACCGGGGCCACCATCGAGGCGATGGCGCAGAACCGCGAGGGCGCGCGGCTGGTGGGCATCAACGTGAGCCGGGTCGCCAGCCTGACCTTCTTCATTTCGGGCGCGCTGGCCGCGATTGCCGCCACCCTGTACGCGCCGACCAGTCTGGTGTCGCCCAGCATGGGCGAGGTGATGAACCTCAAGGTGTTCGCCATTATCGTGCTGGGCGGCATGGGCAGCGTGCCGGGGGCCATTGTCGGGGCCTTTCTGCTGGCCTTCGCTGAGACCTTCGGCGGCGTGTTCGTGGGGGCCAACTTTGCGGACGTGGTGGGCTTTGCGGTGCTGGTGATCGTGCTGGCCCTGAGGCCGCAGGGCCTGTTCCGGAGGACCGCGTGAAGGCGCTGCCGGTGCGCGGCTGGCCCTGGCTGGTGCTGCTGGTGCTGGCGGCCCTGCTGCCGCTGGTGGTGCACAGCAGCTACCTCTTCGACATCGCCATCAACGTCATGATCTTCGCCATCGCCGCCTACGGCATGAACGTGATGCTCGGCTACGCGGGCCTGCTGCCGCTGGCGCACGCGGGGTTCTTCGGCATCGGGGCGTACACCGTGGGCATCCTGACCCTGAAGGCCGGCTGGAACTTCTGGCTGGCGTGGCCGGCCGGGGTGGCGCTGTGTGCGGTGCTGGGCCTGCTGCTGGGGCTGGTGGCGTTCCGCACCCGCGACGACGTGTTCGCCATCTTCACGCTGGGGGTGGGCGTCATCATCACCCAGGTGATCAACAAGTGGGACGCCCTGACCGGCGGCAACGACGGTCTCAACGGGGTGGCGGTGCCGAAGCTGGCGGGCCTGGATTTCGGCAAGTCCGGCACCTTCTATTATCTGGCGCTGCTGAGTCTGGCGCTGACGGTGTTCCTGGTCGCGCGGGTGCGCGCCTCGCTGTTCGGGCGCTCGCTGATCGCCATCCGCGGCGGCGAGGACCTGGCCCGCAGCGCCGGCATCAACGTGTACACCCACAAGCTGAGTGTGATGATGCTCTCCACCGCGCTGGCCGGGTTTGCGGGCGGGCTGTACGCCGTGTACATCGGCTTTCTGGGGGCGGCCATCACCGGCCCCACCACCACCTTCACCATCCTGCTGTATCTGCTGGTGGGCGGCGTGGGCACGCTGGCCGGACCGCTGCTCGGCACCCTGATCATCCGGGTGCTGCAGCAGAGTGTGCAGGGCCTGCAGGACTACCAGTACATCGTGTTCGGGCCGCTGCTGGTGCTGCTGGTGCTGTTCTTCCCGGCGGGGCTCGCCGGGGTGTGGGGGCAGCTGCAGGGCCGCCGTTCCGCGTTTGCCGCGCGCAAGGGCAAGGGGGTGCAGGATGCTGGCATTTGAGGACCTGGGCATCCGCTTCGGCGGCAATCAGGCGGTGCAGGGCGTGACCGGGCGCATCGAGCCGGGCGTCATCACCGCCATCATCGGGCCGAACGGGGCCGGCAAGAGCACCTTCTTCAATCTGCTGAGCGGCTTCTACAAGCCCACCAGCGGGCGCATCCGTTTCGGGGAGCAGGACATCACCGGCTGGCCCACCCACCGGGTGGTGGCGCAGGGGGTGGCGCGCACCTTCCAGACCACCACCATCTACAAGGAGCTGAGCGTGCTGGAGAACGCGCTGCTGGGCCACCGGGTGCGCACCCGCGCCGGGCTGTGGGACGCGCTGCTCGGCAGTGGCCGCGAGCGCCGCGAGTCGCGGGCCAGCCTGGAGGCCGCCCACGCCGCGCTGGCGCGGGTGGGGCTGGAGGGACAGGCGCACCTGCCGGCCGGCTCGCTCACCCAGGAGGCCCAGAAGCGGGTCAGCATCGCGCTGGCGCTGGCCACCGGCCCGAAGGTGCTGCTGCTCGACGAACCGGCCGCCGGCATCAATCCGGAGGAGACGGTCAACCTGACGCGCACCATCCGTGAGCTGGCGGCGTCCGGGCTGACGGTGGTGCTGATCGAACACAAGATGAGCATGGTCATGACGCTGGCCGACCACATCATGGTGCTGCACCACGGCCAGAAGATCGCCGAGGGCAGCCCCGCCGAGGTGAGCCGCGACCCGGCCGTGATCGAGGCGTACCTGGGCGGCCACGCCGCGCCGCACATCCGGGACGAGCTGCGCGCCGATCTGGTGCAGGACGCCGCCGCGCTGCAGGGAAGGGGAGCGCCGCATGAGTGAAGGCCAGGGGCAGACGTTGGAGGTGCGCGGGCTCTCGGTGCGCTACGGGGCCTACACGGCGCTGCACAGCGTCAGCCTGGAGGTCCATCCCGGCGAGATCGTGGTGCTGCTGGGGGCCAACGGGGCCGGCAAGAGCAGCCTGTTTCGCACGCTCTCGGGGCTGCAGCGGCCCAGCAGCGGCGACGCGCTGTACGGCGGCCAGCCGCTCACGCTGGGCCGCCCGGAGCGCTGCGTGGCGCTGGGGGTGGCGCAGTGTCCGGAAGGCCGGCTGCTGTTTCCGCAGCTGAGCGTGGAGAAGAACCTGCGGCTGGGCGCGTTCGTGCACCGGCGCGAGGCCAGGGGCAACGAGTCGGAACTGCAGCGCGTCTACAGCCTATTTCCGATCCTGGCCGACAAGCGCCACGACCCGGCCGGCAGCCTGTCGGGCGGGCAGCAGCAGATGGTGGCCATCGGGCGGGCCCTGATGGCGCGGCCAAAGGTGCTGCTGCTGGACGAGCCGAGCCTGGGGCTGGCCCCGCTGGTGGTGGATCAGGTGTTCGGGGCGGTGCAGCAGGTGAACGAGGCGGGCGTGAGCGTGCTGCTGGCCGAGCAGAACGCCTTCGCGGCCCTGAGTATTGCCCACCGCGCCTACGTGATGGAGGGCGGGCACGTCACGATCCAGGGCAGCCGCGATGAGCTGCTGCATGACGACCGGGTGCGGAGCGCCTACCTGGGCATGTGAGGCAAGGTCGGCCGGCGGGAGGGACCGGGTGACGGCCCCTCCCGCTTGACTTCGAGCGCGCTCGAAGTCTTAGGGTGATGGGGTGACGGCAGCAACAGCAATCGGCTACAGCATCCGGGAGGCAGCCCTTGAGCTGGGCGTCAGCGTGCATACCCTGCGCTACTACGAGCGCGAGGGCCTGCTGAGCGTACCGCGCCTGGACAGCGCCCAGCGCCGCTACGGTCCACAGGAGCTGGAGCGGCTGCGTTTTCTGCTGGCGTTGCGCGGCACCGGCATGTCCATGGCCCTGATCCGGCGCTACATGCGGCTGGTCGGCCAGGGCGACGGGACCGTGGCGGAGCGCCGCGCCCTGCTGCTGGAACACCAGCAGGCCGTCACCGAGCAGATCCGCACCCTCCAGCACGACCTGGGGGCCATCCGGCGCAAGCTGGAGATCTACGACCGCCTTACCGGGCGGACCGAGGGAGTGAACTGAATGGATACCATCACACTGGGACGGCAGGGTCTGGAAGTCAGCCGGCTGGGGCTGGGCTGCATGGGCATGAGCGAGTTCTACGGCGCCTCGGACGACGCCGAGAACCTGCGGGTCTTTGAGACCGCGCTGGACGGCGGCGTCACCTTCTTCGACACTGCCGACATGTACGGCCCCTTCGTCAACGAGGAGCTGGTGGGCCGGGCGCTGAGACCAGTCCGCGACCGGGTCATCATCGCCACCAAGTTCGCCAACATGCGCGGTCAGGACGGCAGTTTCCTGGGTATCAACGGGCGGCCCGAGTACGTGCATCAGGCGGTGGAGGGCAGCCTGAAGCGGCTGGGGATCGAGACCATCGACCTGTACTACCAGCACCGGGTAGACCCCAACGTGCCGATCGAGGAGACGGTGGGCGCGATGGCCGAACTGGTACAGCAGGGCAAGGTGCGTTACCTGGGGCTCAGCGAGGCCACCCCCGAGCAGATCCGGCGGGCGCACAGCGTTCACCCGATCACCGCGCTGCAGACCGAATATTCCCTGTGGAGCCGGGACCCGGAAGGCGAGATCCTGCCCACCATCCGTGAGCTGGGCATCGGGTTCGTGCCGTACAGCCCGCTGGGACGCGGCTTCCTGACCGGGCAGATCAAGTCGCCGGACGACTTCGAGCCGAACGACTTCCGCCGCCACAACCCGCGCTTCCAGGGCGAGAACTTCCAGAAGAACCTGCAGGTGGTCACGGCCATCGAGGAACTGGCCCGGCAGAAGGGCGTGAGCACCGCGCAGCTGGCGCTGGCGTGGGTGCTGGCCCAGGGGCCGCAGGACTTCGCCCCGATTCCCGGCACCAAGCGCGTGAAGTACCTGCAGGAGAACCTGGGCGCGCTGCAGGTGCAGCTGAGCGAGGACGAGCTGCGTCACCTGGACGAGATCGCGCCCAAGGGCGTCACGGCCGGCGAGCGCTACGCCCCGAGACGGTAACGGCAGACCTTCAGACGCGGCCCGCCGACCATGGTCGGCGGGCCGCTTCCGTGTACGCTGCGGGCATGAAGCGGGTGCTGATCACCGGCATGTCCGGCACCGGCAAGTCGTCGGTGATCCAGGCGCTGTCCGGGCGTGGCCTGAGCGCCCTGGACACCGACACCGACGACTGGAGCGTGTGGCAGACCGGCGAGGACGGCCCCGACTGGGTCTGGCGCGAGGACCGCATGGCCCGGCTGCTGGCCGCGCCGCCCGGAGACCCCCTGTTCGTGAGCGGCTGCAAGAGCAACCAGGGGCAGTTCTACGACCGCTTCGAGGCGGTGGTGCTGCTGACGGCCCCGCTGGAGCTGCTGCTGGAGCGGGTGGCCGCCCGCACCACCAACCCCTACGGCAGGAGCGCTGAGGAGCGGCAGCAGATCACCGACCACGTCCGCTGGGTGGAGCCGCTGCTACGCCGCCGGGCCACACTGGAGCTGGACACCTCCATCCTGACGGTGCCGCAAGTGGTGGACCGGCTGCTGGCCCTGGCGGACCTGCCCGCCTAGGCCCGGTCCAGCTCCAGCACCGCCTGAATCAGCCGGTCGTTCTGCTCCGGCGTGCCAATGCTCACGCGGAGGCAGCCCTGAAGCATCGGCTGCTTGTCCTGGCGGCGCACCAGCAGCCCCCGCTCCAGCAGGAAGCGGTAGGCGCGGTCCGGGTCCGGGGTACGCAGCAGGAAGAAGTTCGCCTGACTGGGGTGGGCGTGCAGCACCTTCAGGTCCTGCAGCGCCGCCAGCACCCGCCCTCGCTCCTGCACCGTCTGACGGGCGCGCTCCTGCACGTATGCCGGGTGTTCCAGCGCCACCTCCAGCGCCGCCTGGGTCAGCGCGTTCACGTTGAAGGCGCTGGTCACCTTCTGCAGGTTGCTGGCCAGCTCCGGGCTGGTCAGCGCGTAGCCCAGCCGCAGCCCGGCCAGCCCCCAGGCCTTGCTGAAGGTGCGCAGACTCAGCCGGTTGGGCCGCTCGCGCACCAGGGTCCGGAAGTCGCTGCCGGAGTACTGGTGGTACGCCTCGTCAATCACCACCAGCCACTCGTCGCCGGCGGCCTCCACCACCGCGCGCAGGTCGGCGGCGCTGTCCAGGAACCCGGTGGGCGCGTGCGGCTGCGGCAGGTACAGCACGCCGGGGCCGCCGGCCCGCAGTTCGCGCTGCATGGCCGGCACGTCCAGGCCGAAGTCGGGCCGCAGCGGCACCTGCGTCAGGGCCGCGCCCAGCAGCTGACCTTCCAACACGTACACCGAGAAGTTCGGCTGGCTGAGCAGCACCCGCTGCCCGATGCCGCCCACCTCGGTGAGCAGTTTGATGATGACGTTGCTGCCGGGCGTGACCACCACGCCCTCCGGGTCCCAGCCCTCGTACTCGGCGATGCGGTGGCGCAGCGTGTCGGCGTGCAGGTCCGGGTAGCGGTTCCACTCGCGGGCCAGCATCCGCTCTGCGGCCAGCCGCTTCAGCTCGGCCGGGAAGTCCTCGGGGCTCTCGTTCTGATCCAGCTTGATGGGAGCGTCAATCGGGGTGAACGGATAGGCGGGCGTGGCGCGCACCGCGTCGCGCACGCCGCCCAGCAGGGGGGAGGGAAGGGCAGCCTCGGTCATGGGCCGCATGATACCCCCGCAGGCCGGACCGGCCGGTGGCCGGTGTACCATAGACGAACAGGCTCCGCGCCTTCCCACTCATGCCCAGAACCCCAGACGCCGAGACCACACCGCTCAAGACCCGCCGCGAACAGATCTACGAGGTGGCCGGGCAGCTGTTCAGCGAGCGCGGCTACCACGGCACCAGCATGCGCGATCTGGCCGCCCGGCTGGGCATTCAGGGCGGCAGCCTCTATGCCCACATCGCCAGCAAGGAGGAGCTGCTGGTGGAACTGGTGGAACGGGCCGCCCATCAGTTCGACGAGGCGCTGTTCAGCCTGAGCGCCGCCGACCTGCCGCCGGAAGCCAAGCTGCGCGAAGCGATGCGCCGGCACCTGGAGGTGGTGGCGCAGAACATGGACAGCGCCACCGTGTTCTTCCACGAGTGGAAGCACCTGAGCCCGCCCGCCTACCAGCGCGTGACCGCCTGGCGCGACACCATTGACCACTTCTACCGCGAGCTGATTCAGGAGGGCATCCGGAGTGGCGACTTCCGCGCCGACCTGGACGTCAAGATGAGCGCCTATCTGGTGCTGAGCGCCGTGAACTGGGCCTACACCTGGTACCGTCCCGGAGGCTCGCTGACGCCGGGGCAGGTGGTGGACCAGTTCGGGCAGATGCTGCTGGACGGCCTGAGGAGCCAGCCATGACCACCATGAGCAACCCCACCGCCACCTACAAGGTGCGCGAGGCCCTCAAATTCGCCCAGCAGCGGGCCGCGAAGCGGGGCCGCACCCAGCAGGTGGAGCTCCCGAACGACCTGTTCATCCGCATCGCGCCGGGCGGGCGCCGCTTCCTGCTGTTCCAGCTGGAGGGCGAACCGACCATGGAGGCCGCCGAGGCCATCGCCGCGGTGCTGGACCTGCACAATCCCAGCTACGGCTGGCACCAGGGCCAGACACTGCGGAGTCTGACCGTGGTGGAGGAGGGGGCCGGCGAGGCCCCCACGCCCGCTACGGAATGATCACGACCTTGCCGGTGACGCGGCGCTCCGCCATGTCGTTCAGTGCCTGCGGCACCGCGCTCAGCGGGTAGCGCGCCGAGATCAGCGGGCGCAGGCTGCCGTCACGGATCCAGCCGAGCATCGTCTGCAGGTTGGCCAGGTTGGCGCGCGGGTCGCGGCGGGCGAACTCGCCCCAGAACACGCCCACCAGCGACGCCCCCTTGAGCAGCGCCAGATTCAGCGGCAGGCTGGGAATGTCGCCGGCGGCGAAGCCCACCACCAGGTAGCGCCCGCCCCAGCCGATGCTGCGGAAGGCCGGCTCCGCGTAGGGACCGCCCACCGGGTCGTAGATCACGTCCGGCCCCTGGCCGCCGGTCAGCGCCTTGAGCCGCGCGCGCAGGTCCTCACGGCTGTAGTCGATGGTCTCGTCGGCCCCATGCTCGCGGCAGATGGCCAGCTTCTCCGGCGTGCTGGCCGCCGCGATCACCCGCGCGCCCAGCCGCTTCCCGATCTCGATGGCCGCCAGTCCCACGCCACCCGCCGCGCCCAGCACCAGCATCGTCTCGCCCGCCTGCAGCCGCGCCCGGTCCACCACCGCGTGGTACGACGTGCCGTAGGCGAGCGTGAAGGCGGCGGCCGTGTCGAAGTCCAGGCCCTCCGGCATCGGCAGCACCATGCTGGCCGGGGCCTTGGCATGGGTGGCGAAGCCGCCCACGTTCAGGAAGGCCATGGCGTGGTCGCCCGGCTTCAGGTGCCGCACGCCCTCGCCCACCGCCGTGACCACGCCGGCCACCTCCGAGCCGGGGGTGAACGGCAGCTCCGGCTTCATCTGGTACTTGCCCTGCACGATCAGCACGTCCGGAAAGTTGACCCCGGCGGCCCGCACCTGCAGCACCACTTCGCCGGCTTCCGGCACCGGGTCCGGCAACGTCTCCACGGTCAGCGACTCCGGCGGTCCCCAGGCCCTGCACACCACTGCGTCCATGTGTCGCCCCCTCAGGTTGGAATTGCACCGAGTATAGGCAAAAAGACAGGAGGCCGGTCACCGGCCTCCTGTGGAGTGACTTTTCTTCAGTTGAAGCTGCCGAGCCCCAGTTCCTGCTCCGCGCTGCCCGACACCGGCAGGCCCAGGTGGTCATAGGCGTGGGCGGTGGCGACGCGGCCCCGGGGGGTGCGCTTGATGAAGCCCAGCTGGATCAGGTACGGCTCGTACACGTCCTCCAGCGTCAGCGCGTCCTCGCTGATGGCGGTCGCCAGGGTATCCACGCCCACCGGACCGCCGGCGAAGCGGTGAATCAGCGTCTCCAGGTACTTCTTGTCGCGGTCGTCCAGGCCGGCGGTGTCCAGGCCCAGCTTGTCCAGGGCGTCGTGGGCGCGCGGCAGGTGGATGTGCGGCTCACCGGCCACCTCGGCGTAGTCGCGCACGCGGCGCAGCAGCCGCTTGGCGATGCGCATGGTGCCGCGCGAGCGGGCCCCGATCTCGATGGCCGCCTCCTCGTCCAGGCCAAAGCCCATCAGCCGGGCGTCGCGCAGCAGGTTCACGCCGATCTCCTCGGCGGTGTAGTACTCCAGGTGCTCGATGATGCCGAAGCGGCTGCGCATGGGGGCGGTGATCAGGCCCGGGCGGGTGGTGGCGCCCACCAGCGTGAAGCGCGGCAGCGGCAGCTCGATGGTGCGGGCGGCCGGTCCCTGGCCCAGCACGATGTCCAGCTTGAAGTCCTCCATGGCCGGGTACAGGTGCTCCTCGGCCACCCGGCCCAGCCGGTGGATCTCGTCAATGAACAGCACGTCGCCCTCTTCCAGGCTGTTGGTCAGGATGGCGGCCAGGTCGCCCGGCTTCTCGATGGCCGGCCCGGAGGTGACGCGCACGTTCACGCCCAGCTCGTGCGCGATGATGTGCGCCAGGGTGGTCTTGCCCAGGCCAGGAGGCCCGAACAGCAGGGTGTGGTCCAGCGCTTCCTTGCGGCCGCGCGCCGCCTGCAGATAAACGCTCAGCTTCTCCTTGAGCCGCACCTGACCGACATACTCGGCCAGGGTCTTGGGGCGCAGGGCGGCATCGGTGGTCTCGGGAGCAGACATGCCGTCTATATTATGCTATTTACGAAAAAAACACCAGCAGCTCTACTCGCGCAGCAGGGTGGGCAGGTCGGCGCCCAGGTCGCCGCGCGCCACCGCCTCGTTGTTGTAGACCCGGATAAACTGCCCGGCGCGGTCCACCAGCGCCACGCCGTCGCCGTGGACCATGCTGATGGGCGTGTCGCCGGGTGCCGCGTACACGTACAGCGCCTGCTCGGCGGCGCGGATGTGCCCGGCGCTGCCGGTCAGCCCCTGGAAGTCCGGGTTGAAGCTGGCAAGGTAGCGGCGCAACACGGCCGGCGTGTCGAAGGCCGGGTCCACCGTGACCAGCTGTACCAGCAGCCGCGCCTGCTGCGCCGGGCTCAGCGCCTCGTAGGTGCGCGCCAGCATGCCCAGCGTGGCCGGGCACACGTCCGGGCAGCGGGTGTACCCGAAGAACACCAGCCGCAGCCGACCCTGGCTGTTGTGCAGGTCCTGCGGCTGGCCGTCGTCGCGGGTCAGCGGCACGCTGCTGATGACGCGGGGCCGTTCCAGCGCTGTGCCATGCAGCTCGTGCGGGCCATACGTGCGCCAAGCCAGCACCCCGCCCATCACGGCGGCCAGCGCCAGCAGCACTGCGGTCAGCCACTTCATGCGGGCAGTCTAGCGGGCAGGTCAGGGCGGGGTGTCCCGGCGAACTGTGACGGTCTGGGCGGCTGGCCCCGGGCCCACCCGGTACACTGGCCTCCATGAGCGACCACAGCGAGCGCGACGTGCTGCGCGAACTCTTTCCGGGAACAGCCAGGGAGCTGTTCGGAGACCACGAACCGCCGCGCGTCACCCTGGGCCTGTACCCGGTGGCCGATGGGCGGATGGCCCTGATCAGCGGCGGGCAGCTGGCCGAGCTGGAGCCGCTGGAGCAGCGCGGCAGCAAGGCCGCCCACTGCGACCTGTGTCACGTGACCCGCTCGCGCAGCGATGTGGGCATCTTCCGGGCCCGCAGCGGCGAACGGCTGTACATGTACCTGACGCTCTGCCTGAACACCGAGCACTGCCAGCGCCGGGCCGGAACCCACGGCCTGGAAGCGCTGGCCGCGCGGGTGATGGGCGGCGGCGTGGGCAGCCCGGAGTAGAGAGGCAGCAGCTGTCAGAACGAAGAGGGAGGGCAGGCGACGACTAAATACAGTCGTCGCCTGCTTCGCTCCACATCCTGGCAATTTTTTGTATACAATATCCATAATGTTCGAGCGACCCACCCTGATTCGTGATGGCGTGTATGCCCATCTGCGCGAGGCGATCCTGAACGGTGAGTTCGCGCCGGCGGAGCGGCTGGGCGAGGTGGAACTGACTGAGCGCCTCGGCGTGAGCCGCACCCCGATCCGTGAGGCCATTCAGCGGCTCACCCAGGAGGGCCTGCTGGAGGGCCTGCCGGGTCGGGGCGTGCGGGTGCGGGTGGTGAGCGCCGGCGAGGCCCGCGACACCTACACGGTGCGCGAGACGCTGGACGGGCTGGCCGCCTCGCTGGCGGCGCTGGCCCACACCGAGCAGGACGCCGCGCAGCTCCGGGCCGCCCTGAGCGAACTGGAAGCTGCCCCCGACGACGACTACCGCGAGCAGACCCGCCTGGACCTGACCTTTCACCGCCGCCTGACCCAGGCGGCCCACAACAGCGCCCTGAACGACCTGGCGCGCGATCTGGAGCAGCGGGTGGCGCTGATCAAGCATCAGACGCGTGTCTACAACCAGCACCCGCAGACCAGCGCGCAGCACCACGCGATTCTGGCGGCGGTGCTGGCCCGCGACCCGGAGGCGGCCCGCGCCGCCGCTGCCCTGCACGTCCGGACCTTCGCCGGTCTGGTGATGGGCAACCTGGAAGCCGGCCGCAGCGATGACCCCACCACTCAGCCAAGGAGACCCTCATGATTGACCGTATCTACCGTTCCACCGTGCTCGGCGTGGCCGGGCGCAAGCCGATTGAACAGCTGGTCCGCACCCGGGCCTGGGGAGTGGCACAGCGCTTCGTGGCCGGCGAGGAGAGCAGCACCGCCATCGCTGCCGTGCAGGAGCTGGCCCAGGACGGCATCCTGGGGAATCTGGACCTGCTGGGCGAGTTCGTGAGCAGCCCCGAGACGGCCAACACGTTCGCAGAGCAGGTGCTGGCGCTCCAGACGCAGGCGGCGGCAGCCGGCATCCGGCCCTACGTCTCGGTGAAGCTGAGCAGCGTGGGCCAGGGGCAGACGGTGGAAGGCGCCGACCTGGGCCTCACCAATGCCCGCCGCATCGTGGGTCAGGCGAAGCGCCTGGGCGGCTTCGTGTGCCTGGACATGGAGGACCATCCGCGGGTGGACCAGACGCTGGAGCAGTTCCGGGTGCTGGTCAATGAGTTCGGACACGACACGGTGGGCACCGTGCTGCAGAGCTACCTCTACCGCTCCGAGGCAGACCGGGCCAGCCTGGACGACCTGCAGCCGAACCTGCGGATCGTCAAGGGGGCCTACCTGGAGCCGGCCAGCGTCGCCATGCCCGATAAGGCGGACGTGGACGCCAGCTACCGCCGGCTGGTGTACGCGCACCTGAAGGCCGGCAACTACACCAACGTGGCCAGCCACGACGAGAGCATCATCCAGGACGTCAAGCACTTCGTGCTGGCCCACGGCATTCCCAAGACGCAGTTCGAGTTCCAGATGCTCTACGGCATCCGCCGCGACCTGCAGCGCGAACTGGCGCAGCAGGGCTACACCGTGCGGGCCTACATCCCGTATGGCCGCGACTGGTACGCCTACTTCAGCCGCCGCATCGCCGAGCGCCCCGCCAACGTGATGTTCGTGCTGCGCGGCATGCTCAAGGGCTGAAGCAAAGGAGTGAATCCACTCGGCTACGTCAATCTGTACTGGTTGAAAGAGTTTGTTGATTGGGCTGAGGATTCTGCTCATGACTGGCTGAGTCGCCGGAAAGAGTATCGTTTTGACCCCTGGGAAGAAACCTTCTTCGACGTGTTCAGCTTGTCGAACCAATCGAGTGTTGAACTGTTTTATGCAAAAGGCCTCGCCCCTGCCTTCAGCAGGTTCAATACGTTTCAGCAGATTCTTATCCTTGACGCCCTGGCCATGACTATGGTCGTTGATTCGGACGAGATCTGGCTACGGGGCATCAACCTCAGAACCGCTTCTTTATATGACCGAGAGATCACCTTATCGGACAATCCGGCTGAGCTGTTCCTACAGTTCTACGACTGGCTTTCTTCGGGCAGGCAGCACGCCCTGAGCGGATATCAGAACGTTGAATGGACGTATGACAACCAAGACACCCTCCGCCTCTATGACCATTGCTGACAAAGGATGTTTCCATGCTGAAAATTGAACAGTACCGCCCGCAGGACTTCACCGATTTCACCCGCCCCGAGAATGTCGAGGCTTACAAGGTCGCGCTCAGCAAGGTGCGGTCGGAGCTGCTCGGCAAGCACTATCCGCTGATCATTGACGGGCAGGAGCGCGACACTCCGCAGCGCATCGAGAGCCTGAACCCCTGCGACACCCGGGAAGTGGTCGGCAGTACCGCCCAGGCCACCATCCAGGACGCCGAGGACGCGCTGCAGGGCGCCTGGGCCGCGTGGCCCGAGTGGAAGCGCTGGACCATGGACGCCCGCGCCCGCGTGTTGCTGAAGGCTGCCGCCATCCTGAAGCGCCGCCGGCTGGAAGCGTGCGCCCTGATGAGCATCGAGGTGGGCAAGAACTACGCCGAGGCCGACGTGGAGGTGGCGGAGGCCATTGATTTCCTGGAGTACTACGCCCGCGAGGCGATGAAGTACGAGGGCTTCGGGGCCGCCGAGACCACCTGGTACGCCGGCGAGGAGAACGGCCTGATGTACCTGCCGCTCGGTGTGGGCGTCAGCATCTCGCCGTGGAACTTCCCGTGCGCCATCTTCGTGGGCATGCTGGCTGCGCCGCTGGTGGTGGGCAACTGCGTGATCGCCAAGCCGGCCGAGGACAGCGGCATGATCGCCGGCTTCATGGTGGACATCCTGCGCGAGGCGGGGCTGCCGGCCGGCGTGCTGCAGTTCCTGCCGGGTGTGGGCGAGGAGGTGGGCGAGTATCTGGTGCAGCACCCGAAGATGCGCTTCATCACCTTCACCGGCAGCCGCGGCGTGGGCCTGCACATCAACGAGGTGGCGGCCAAGCCCAAGCCGGGTCAGCGTTGGATCAAGCGCGTGATCATGGAGCTGGGCGGCAAGGACGCGCTGATCGTAGACGAGACGGCTGACCTGGACGTGGCCGTGACCGCCGCCGTGCAGGGGGCCTTCGGGTTCAACGGCCAGAAGTGCAGCGCCATGAGCCGCCTGATCGTGGTGGACGCCGTGTATGACGAGGTGGTGAGCCGCTTCGTGGAGCGCGCCGAGGCGCTGAAGATCGGCACCGGCGAGGAGAACGCCAACGTGACAGCGGTGGTGAACCAGGAGAGCTTCGACAAGATCGCCAGCTACATCGAGATCGGCAAGGGCGAGGGCAAGCTGCTGACCGGCGGCGAGCTGAAGGGCGAGCAGGGGTACTACGTGACGCCCACCATCTTCGGGGATGTGGACAGCCAGGCCCGAATTGCCCAGGAGGAGATCTTCGGGCCGGTGGTGACGGTGCTGCGCGCCCGCGACTGGGCGCACGCGCTGGAGATCGCCAACAGCACCGAGTACGGGCTGACCGGCGGGGTGTGCAGCCGCAGCCGTGAGCGGCTGGAGCAGGCCCGCGCCGAGTTCGAGGTGGGCAACCTCTACTTCAACCGCAAGATCACCGGGGCCATCGTGGGCGTGCAGCCGTTCGGCGGCTACAACATGAGTGGCACCGACAGCAAGGCGGGCGGCCCTGAGTACCTGGGCAACTTCATGCAGCTCAAGGCGGTCACCGAGCGCTTCTGACCTCCGGCGAATACAGCGGACGGGCGGCCCCTTCGAGGGCCGCCCGTCTGTGATATGCGCTGCTATTCATGAGGTATGCACCTTGCTTCACCAGGATTCAAGATCTGTGAAGACGTGACGTAGAAGGCTGATCGCTTCAAGTGACAGCGAGGATTCAGCGGTGAGCACGCGTGTCACATCTCTTTCACGACGTGGAGAGTACGGCCTGAATCCACATAAATCTGCCTAGACAGGTCCTGGCTCATGCATAACGGCTGCTCTACATTCGGCCAATCAATTCAGATCAGCTGATCGTGACAGCGGCCAGCACGCGCCCGGAGGTTTGCATGAAGAACGCCCGTTCCCTGCCCTATGCCTTGACCACCCTTGCCCTGATCCTGGCCGCCTGCGGACAGCCCAGCACTCCGTCTGTTCCCTCCGCCACTGCCCCGCAGCCCAGCACCAGCACGCCGGCGCCGGTGGCCACCACTGACCCCGCCGAGCCGGACGCCTACCTGGTGGGCTTCCGGCAGGGGGGCATCGCCGCGCTCTCGGTGAACTCCCAGGCGCAGCGGGTGGAGCAGGCGGGCGGCCAGGTGCGGGCACAGTGGGGCAACCTCGCGGCGGTGGCGGCCCGGCTGACCCCGGCACAGGTGGCGAAGCTGAAGGCCGATCCCAGCGTGGAGTACGTGGAGCCGGACTACCAGCGGCACGCGCTGGGCATGCGGAGCGGCGCCACCGACGCGCAGGCGGCCAAAGGCAAGCCGGCCCCAGCTCCCGCTCCCACCCCTGCCCCCGTCAGCACCTCGTCTACCCCGCTGTGGACGGCCAATGGCGAGACCACCTGGGGCGACACGGCCCTGCGGGTGCCGAGTCTGCAGAGCAGCAACTACACCGGGGCCGGCGTGGCGGTCTGCGTGGGCGACACCGGCATCGACGGCAACCACCCGGAGTTCCAGCGCCGCCTCCAAGGCTTCAAGAACTTCGTGACCAGCGAGACGAACCGCAACGACGCCTACCAGCTCAACGACGTGTCGCACCACGGCACCCACGTGTCCGGCACCATCTTCGCGCAGTACGGCGCCGGCACCGGCGCCAGCGGCCTGCAGTCGGGCGAGAGCAGCAACGGGGTGGGTGGGGTGGCCACCGGCGCGCACCTCTACATGGCGCGCGTGCTGGGCGACACCGGCAGCGGCAGCAGCAGCCAGATCATTAACGGCGTGAACTGGTGCGCGGCGCAGCTCAAGAGCAAGGGCGGCACCGAGGCTCACGTGGTGATCAGCCTCTCGCTGGGCGGCGGCAGCGCCAGCCAGACCGAGCAGCGCGCCTACACCGCCGCCTACAACTCAGGCGCCCTGATCGTGGCGGCCACCGGCAACGACGGCGCGGCGGTGAGCTACCCGGCCGCCTACACCAACGTGCTGGCGGTGGGCGCCATTGACGACACCGGCACGGTGGCGAGCTTCAGCAACTTCGGCAGCAAGGTGGCGCTGGTCGGACCGGGCGTGCACGTGCTCTCCAGCGTGCCGCTGGGCCAGGGCAGCGCAGCCTCGGCCAGTGCGACGGGCGTGGCGGCCTTCACCGACGTGAGCGGCGCGGACAAGAGCGGCAGGGGCACCTTCAGCGGCAACATCGTGGCCGCCGGCGCCGGCACCGGCACCGCCGGGAGCAACGAGTTCTGCGGCACCAGCACCCGCAACACGGCGCTGAGCGGCAACATCGCCCTGATCGGGCGCGGCACCTGCAGCTTCGAGGAGAAGGTGGCCAACGCGGTGGCCAGCGGCGCCAAGGGCGTCATGGTCTACAACAACGTGGCCGGAGCGCTGGGCATGAGCCTCACCAACAGCTACAGCATCCCGGTGGTGGGCATCACCCAGACCGACGGCAAGGCCACCCTGGCCAAGCTGCCGACCACCGGCACGGTGGCCGTGACCGCCGCCGACTACGAGTACTTCGACGGCACCAGCATGGCGACCCCGCACGTCAGCGCCGCGGCCGCCGTGGTGTGGGCCGCCAAGCCCACCCTGACGCCGGCCCAGCTGACCACCCAGCTGACCAGCACCGCCACCGACCTGGGCGCGGCCGGCAAGGACAACTACTACGGCTACGGCCTGGTGAACCCGCTCAAGGCCATCACCGGCAACTGAAGCCAAAAGGGGAGGGGGCCGGACCACCGTGGTCCGGCCCCCTTGCTGTGCCGTGTTACCGCAGGGTGCAGGTGAAGCTGCCGCTCGCCGCGTCGCACCCGACCGTCAGGGTGGCCCCGCTGCGGAGGCTCACGGGCAGGCGCTGGCCGGGCTGGCCGTCCAGCGGGCTGATCAGCAGAGTATGGTTGCCGGCCTTGACCTGGACCAGCAGCGGCGTGACCCCCAGCGGCACCTCATCCAGCGCCACGCTCGCCGGCACACTGCTCTCCACCACCAGCCGTCCCAGCCGCAATGGCACCGGGCGCAGCGCCGGGGTCAAGGTCAGGCGCTGGTCCGGGTTAATCGTGACGGTCTGGGTAAAGGTGACGTAGCCGTCACGCTCCACCCGCACCGTCACGCTGCCGGCCGGCACCGGCACGTCCGTCAGCGGGGTGCGGCCCAGCACCTCGCCGTTCACTGTGACCCGCGCGTCCAGCGGTGAGCCGGTCACGCTCAGCGTTCCGAAGTCGCTGACCCGGAACACGTCGGTGGCCACGTTCCAGCTGCCGGCGGGCAGGGTGCGGGTGGCCGCCGCCACCGCCGCGCCCAGCGCACTCACGCTGGTGGTGCCCACCGCGCCCTGCAGGTCCAGCGGCTGCTGACTCGCCACCGTGAACAGCTGGGTGAAGCCGGACAGCGGGGGCAGAGCCAGCTGCCGCTGCACGCCCGCGCGGGTGAAGGGGCCATCCGCAGGAGCGAGCAGCTGGGTGGCTCCGTGCTCGGGGAGCAGCAGGCCGTACACGTAGGCGTCCGCGTTGGACGTGGCCTGCACGGCCACAGGACCGGGCCGGCGGAAGTACCCGGGGCGCACCTCCGGCACAGGGAAGGTGGTGGACAGCTGAAGACGGGCACCCGGCTGGCCCCGCAGGGCCGCGGGCGCGCAGGCGGTCAGCCCCAGGCTGGCGAGCAGCAGGGGCACGGCAGAGCGGCGCATGGCTCCAGCGTACCGGGAGAAGCTGACGTGAAGCTGTTCGGCGGCCGGCTCAGCTGGCCTGACCGCCCACGATGGCCACCGCCCGCTCCAGCAGCTCATCGGTGATCTGGTGGTGGAATACGAAGCGCACCCGGTCGGGCTCCAGGGCCGACGAGCGCAGCCCCTGGGCCGCCCAGCGGTCCACGTGCGTCTGGGCGTCCGGGATGGTCGCGTAGATCATGTTGGTCTGCACGGTGTTCAGGTCCACGTCGTGGCCCGCGTTCAGCAGCGCCTCGGCCAGCACCCGCGCCCGGCGGTGGTCATCCTGCAGCTTGGCCGGCCCCTCGCGCAGCGCGATCAGGCCGGCGGCGGCCAGAATTCCCGCCTGCCGCATGCCGCCGCCCATCATCTTGCGGTAGCGGTGCGCCCGCCCGATGAAAGCGCGGCTGCCCAGTAGCACACTCCCCACCGGGGCGCCCAGCCCCTTGGAGAGGCACAGGCTGACCGAGTCGAAGTGCTGGGTGATCTCGCGCACCGGAACATTCAGCGCCGCCGCCGCGTTCATCACGCGGGCGCCGTCCAGGTGGAGCGGCAGCCCTTCGCTGCTCGCCACCTCACGGGCGCCACGGATCACCTCCAGCGGCAGCACCGTCCCGCCCGCCTTGTTGTGGGTGTTCTCCAGGCTGATCAGGCCGCTGGGCGACTGGTGGATGCTGCGCCGCACCGCCCGCCGCAGCTGCTCCGGGTCCGGCACGCCGCCGGGGGCCGGCACGAAGCGCGGGACCACGCCGCTGAAGGTGGCCATCATGCCCAGCTCCCACTCGTAGATGTGGCTGCCCTCGGCACAGATGACCTCCTCGCCACGCTGGGTGTGCACCGCGATGGCCACCTGGTTGGTCATGGTGCCGGACGGCATGAAGAGGCCCGCCTCGAAGCCGAGCAGCTGAGCGGCCTCCGCCTGCAGTTCGTTGACGGTGGGGTCCTCGGCGTACACGTCGTCGCCCACCAGCGCTTCGGCCATCGCCCGGCGCATCTCCGGGGTAGGGGTGGTGACGGTGTCGCTTCTGAGGTCGATGATCGGCTGGTCGCTGGAAACGGTCATGCGCCGATGCTAGCGGATAGGGAAGGGCCGCTTCTGTGGCGGCAGGCAGTACGGGCGCGGTTACTTGCCGTCGTCCACCTGGATGGTCACGCGGGTGAGGGTGTCGGGCGTGGCGCCGTTCTCGGTGCGGGTCAGCGCATTCACCGCCGCCTGTCCACTCAGCACCCGGCCGAACACCGTGTACTGCCCGTTCAGGAAGGGCGCCGGTGCCAGTGTGATGAAGAACTGCGAGCCGTTGCTGCTGGTGTTCTGGCTGCGGGCCATGCCCAGCACCCCCGCCGCATTGAAGGTCAGGTCCGGCGTCACCTCGGTGTAGTAGCTGTAGCCGGGACCGCCGGTGCCGCTGCCGGTGGGGTCGCCGCCCTGCGCCACGAAGCCTTCCACCACCCGGTGAAAGGGCGTGCCGTCGTAGTAGCGGTTGAGACTCAGGAACACGAAGCTGTTCACGGTCGTGGGCGCGGCGGCTGCGTCCAGCTCCACCGTCACGGTCCCTTTGCTGGTGGTCAGCACGGCGTGGTAGTGCTTCGCCGGATCAATGACCCACTTCGGTCCGAGAAACGAGCGGACCGGCTGGTCGGTGAGCGGCGGGACCGTGACCCACGCGGCCTGGGCGGTGGCGGCGGACAGCAGCAGAAGCGGCAGGAGCAGGCGCATGCCCGCCAGTCTAGCCTGAGGAGCCGGGCGGCCCTTCCCTCATGCGGTTCGGGCATCATCGAGCTGTGCGCCGCCTCGCTGCCCTGATCCTGCTGACCGCCTGCGCCCCGACCCAGGCGGTCCGCGACGACGCCCTGACCTACCGCAACGCCGCCTACACGGTGGTGACACTGAACCCGGCCCAGGAGCAGCTGCGGCTGTACTGGCAGGACGCGCAGGGCCAGCCGTACGGCACGGTGGCCGCGCTGAAGGCCGAGCTGACCCGGCGCGGCGAGCGGCTGCTGTTTGCCACCAACAGCGGCATCTACGCCCCGGGCTTCCGGCCGCTGGGCCTGCACGTGGAGGCGGGGCGGACGCTGGTGCCGCTGAACCGCGCGCGCTCCGGCGGGAATTTTGCGCTGCTGCCCAACGGGGTGTTCTGGCTGGACGGCGCGCAGGCGGGCGTGATGGAGTCGCGGGCCTTCGAGCGCAGCGGGCGCCGGCCCCGGTACGCCACCCAGTCTGGGCCGCTGCTGGTGCAGCACGGGCGGCTGCACCCGGAGTTCCGGGCGGGCAGCCAGAGCCTGAAGCTGCGCAGCGGGGTGGGCGTGTGTGCCGGCGGAACGGTGAAGTTCGTGCTGAGTGAGGCGCCGGTCAACTTCCACGACTTTGCGGTGTTCTTCCGGGACCGGCTGGGCTGCCCGGACGCGCTGTACCTGGACGGCAGCATCAGCACCATCTACACCCCGGAGCGCGGCGACCGCCAGCTGGTCGGCTATGCCGGCATCTGGGCGGTCACGGCGCGCTAGCGGGCGCGTCGGGGGCGGGGTCCGGTGCCGGTCGCCTCAGCAGCCACAGCACCGGCAGCTGGATCAGCGCGGCCAGCCCCAGCGCCGTACGCACCCCCGCCAGATTGCCCAGCAGCCCGAACAGCGGCCCGAAGCTCACCTGCCCCAGCGCGTCGGCCTGCCCGGCGAGGCTGTTGACGGTGGCGCGGGTTCCGGAGGCGAGGCCCTGGTTGAGCCAGCCGCTGTAGAGCGGGCCGTACAGCCCGCGCAGCACGCCCAGCGCCAGCAGCGCCGAGGCCGCCCACCAGAAGCCCGGCGCGAGCGCGAAGGCCAGCAGACACAGCAGCATCAGCAGGCTGAGCGTTCTCAGGGTGCGCCGCAGCTGCCGGGCATCGCTGGGGTCCAGCCGCCGGCGCAGCGGCTCGGTGACGATCATCCCGGTCACCAGTCCGGCCAAGCTGAGCAGCACGAACACGGTGGGGCCACTGAGCCCACCCGGCAGCCCGGTGGTCACGATCAGCTGGTATTCCCGCAGCCGGTCAATGGCCTCGCTGCTGGCGCCGTGCAGCATCGCCACCCCAATCAGCACGGTCAGCACCCGGCTGGCCCGCACCTCGCGCACGCCGGAGCGCAGCGTGGAGGCCATCGCCCGCCACTGGCCCTCTCCGGCGTGCGGGTCCGGGGCAAAGCCGCGTTCCGGCATGCACAGCGCCAGGGCGGCGCTCAGGGCCAGCATCAGCAGGCCGCCGGCCAGCACCGGCCACTGCAGGCCCCAGCGCGAGAGCGCCAGCGCCCCCAGCACGCCCAGGATGCCGGCCATCCGGCCATACTGGCTGCCGCTCAGGAACAGGCGGGCGGCCGGGGCCTCGCCCACCTCGTCGGCAAGCCACGCCTGCTCGGCCCCCGACAGGAAGGTGTAGCCGGCGGCGGCGACCAGCTGGGCCAGCAGCAGCGCCCAGAACACGGGCACCGCACCCACCAGCAGCATGGCCACGCCCAGGCACAGGCAACCCAGGATGACGGACAGCCGGCGGCTGAAGCGGTCGGCCACCACGGCGGTCGGGACTTCCAGCAGCAGGACGGCGCCTTCCAGCACGGCACCCACCAGCAGCAGCTGAAGGGGGGTCAGGTGAGCCACCTGAATGAAATACAGGCCCTGCAGGGTAAACGCGAGGGCAAACGCCAGCGATTGAATGGAGGTCAGGGCAAGGTAAGCCCGGACCGGGGTGGTCTGAAACAGCATGTCACTCCTGTGGCTGATGCGAAGAGAGCGGTCAGGCGGCGCGCCGGCAGACGACCGGCGGCCCGCCGGACGGACCTTGGAACAGGGAAGAGGCGCTCAGCGCAGGAGAATTGACATGGTGAATCACCACCGCGAAGGGTGTATTGGAAGTGTAAGCGGCTGCCCTGGAGCCGCCCATCCGCCAGATGGCAGATGCCGGGGCGGCCGCGTCACCGTACGCTGGTCCTGATCGCCCGGAATGCCTGGCGTGCGGCCCTTCCCCCATTCAAGGAGTGCAGTCCAGCGTGCGTCCCACCCTCTGATCAGATCGTTCTGCGTTGACGGCCCCGTCTACCGGGCCGCTTCCTTGACCTGTCGGAGGGTGTGTGAGCTGGATATTGAATGGTGTCGCCAAGGGGTACGGCGACGATGTGGTTTTTGAGGATGTTTCCCTGGAGCTGGCTCCCGGCCAGCGGCTGGCCCTGATCGGCGAGAACGGCAGCGGCAAGAGCACCCTGCTGCGGCTGCTGGCGGGTCTGGACCTGCCGGACGCTGGCACGGTACGCCTGGACAGCCGCCCCGCGCTGCTGACCCAGACCAACGACACGGGCCGTGGGCGCCTGCTGGAGGCCGTGACACCGCCGGACCTGCGCGGGGCTCAGGTGGCCTTCGCCCGGGCCACTGAAGGGCTGGCGACTGGCACTCCAGAAGCGCTGGAGCGCTTTTCGGCGGCCGAGGAACAGTACCGGCAGCTGGGCGGCTACGACTGGGAGGGTCGGGCGGCCAGCGTGCTCAGCGGCCTGGGCCTGGACCCGCAGGCCGACGCGGCCCGGCTGTCCGGCGGGCAGGCCCGGCGGCTGATGCTGGCGCGGCTGCTGCTGGCCCCGGCGGACCTCTACCTGCTGGACGAGCCCACCAACCACCTGGACGCGGCCTCCACTGAATGGCTGGAACACTGGCTGCGCGCGTCCTCTGCGGCCTTCGTGATCGCCAGCCACGACCGGGCCTTTCTGGACGCGGTGGCGGGGCAGGTGGCGGAACTGGAGCGCGGTCAGCTGACGCTCTACCCCGGCACCTACACGGCGGCCATGCAGCTGAAGGCCACCCTGCGGGCGGCCCAGGCCCGCGATCACGCGGCCTACCAGCGGCAACGCTCCGCGCTGGAGGAAGAGGCGAGGCGCCGGCAGAGCAAGGCCCACAGCGCCAACACCTTCAACCCCAAGCGAGCGCGCGACAACGACAAGTTTCTGGCCAACCACAAGGCCCAGGTCACCCAGAACGTGAACGCCAGTCAGGCCCGGGCGCTGGAACGGCGGATGGAGCGGCTCACGGTGATCGAGAAGCCCTTCGACGACCACCGCCGGCTGCGGCTGGACCTGCCGGACGCACTGCCGGGGCCGGCCGAGGTGCTGCGGATCCGGAACCTGATGGTGGAGCGCGGCGGCAGGGCCGTCATCAATGGGCTGAGCCTGGATGTGCGCCGAGGCGAGCGGCTGGCGCTGGTGGGGCCCAACGGCAGCGGCAAGAGCACCCTGCTGGCGGCGGTGCGCGGCGCGCTCCCGTATGGCGGCGAGCTGCAGCTGGGCCAGGGTCTGCAGCTGGCCTGGGCCGGTCAGCACGGGGAGGAGCTGGCGGGCCTGCACACCCTGGCGGACGCGCTGCTGGACGCCAATGTGCAGCTCACGCCGCACCAGCTGTACGAGATCGCCGCCCAGGTGGGGCTGCCGCCCGACCCGACCTTTCCGCTCTCCGGCCTGTCGGGCGGGCAACGCACCCGGCTCACGCTGGCCCGGCTGGGCGTGACCCGCGCCCAGCTGCTGCTGCTGGACGAGCCCACCAACCATCTGGACGTGCGCGCCATTGAGGCGCTGGAGCAGCTGCTGCTGGACTTTCCCGGCACGGTGCTGCTGGCCAGCCACGACCGGCGGCTGGTGGAGCGGGTGGCGACCCGGCGGCTGGAGCTGGGGGCCTGAGCCGCGCCCGTTACTGCAGGCGATCGCCCTTGGCCAGGTTGTGCGTGGCGCACAGCAACTGGACGTTGGCGGCCGTGTCGGAGGAGCCACCCTTGGCATACGGGAGCACATGGTCAAAGTGCAGGTTGACCGTGCTGCCACACACGACACAGCGGCCACCGTCGCGCTGGTAGACCTCCACCTTGACGTGGGTGGGGATGATGCGCCTCGGTTCGGTGAGGCGGGGCTGGACGTCGCCGGGTTCCTCCTCCGGGGCCAGTTCCAGCCGGAAGACGTAGACGTGGCGCCTTCCGTCATGCTGGAGCGCCGCATCCATCAGGTGAAACAGACCGTTGTAGGCCCAGACCCCCGCCCGCAGCTTCTCGTAGACCCGCACCCGGTCCGGAGGTGTCAGACCATGGCGGGCGCTCATGGCCGCCGCGTAGAACTTCCCATTCTCCGTGGGCCGACCGCCAGGAACCTGTCCCGGCTGATCCACGGTCTTGGGGTCCGGTGCGCCGTGCCTGCGGGGCGCGTCATGTCCCTCGTACAGCAGCACCGTGCCGTCATCTGTCCGCCGGTCCCGGTACGGCGCGCCTGGCTGCAGCGACATCAGGACCACCGAGTGGCCGCCGCGCACCTGGAAATTCATCCCGCGTTGCAGGCTGATGCCTTCGCGCTGACACATCTCGAGATAACTCAGCACCTGATCCGCCATGGACTGACTGTAAAGCCGGCAGGAGTCTGCACCGCCCCACATGTCGCCCGCTATGCTGCGCGGGTGAGTCAGGTGCTGGTGCAATTGCAGGAGGTGACGGTACGGCGGGGAGAGCAGCGCGTCGGTCCTTTCACATTCGAGCTGTGTGTGGGAGACGCCTGGCTGCTGACCGGGCCCAACGGAGGCGGCAAAAGCACGCTGCTGGGGCTGCTGGCCGGCACGCTCAGTCCCGCCAGTGGCGAGCGCCGCTACTTTCTGGACGGCCAGTGGCGCACCTCGGCCGTGCGGGCCAGGCGGGCCTTGGCCACGGTCAGCCCGGACCAGGAGGCGTGGTTTCTGACCCGCGACTGGGTGCAGACGGTGCAGGACGTGCTGCTGGCCGCCTGGGAGGGCGACACGTTGCGGCTGTGGGAGCCGGACGCGGCGGCGCTGGCACGGCTGTCGGAAGTGGTGGATCTGACAGGCGTAGCCCCGTTGCTGCAGCGCGACTTCCGGACCCTCTCGCACGGGCAGCGCCGGCGGGTGCTGCTGGCGCGCGCCTTGATGCCGCACCCTCTGGCCCTGCTGCTGGATGAGTTCACCGATGGCCTGTCCCCCGCGGCCCGCGCGGAGCTGGGGGCCCTGCTGGAGCAGGTGGCGGCGCGCGGTGTGGCGCTGGTGCTGGCCACCCACCACCCCCGGGAGGCCCCAGCCCTGGCGTGGCGGACACTGGAGCTGGGCGGGGCAGGGGAGGCTACGCCGGAGGCAGCCCGGGCGCGCCGCCTCCCGACCCCAGCTGCCCCGGTCCTGGGCTCGCCGCTGGTGACGCTTGATCAGGTGTCGGTGTACCGCAACGGCCACCACGCCCTGGGGCCGCTCAGCTGGCAGTGGCGTGAGGGGCAGCACTGGCTGGTGACCGGCGCGAACGGGGCCGGCAAGAGCACCCTGGCGCGGCTGGTGGCCGGAGACTTCTTCCCGGCGCGGGGCGGCACGGTGCAGCGGCACTTCCTGCCGCGCGACCTGCTGAGCGAGCGGCGGCGGCACATCGGCATCGTGGGGGCGGAGCTGGGCATCCGGGGCCGGCGTGGCTGGACCGGCGAGCAGGTGATCGCCTCGGCGTTCGGCGGCACCGAGGGTTTCGCGGAGCCGGTCACGCCAGAGCAGCAGCAGCGGGTGGAGCAGGTGGCCGCCGACCTGGGGGTGCTCCCATTGCTGGCCAGATCGGCTGACACGCTCTCCCAGGGCCAGCTGGGCCGGCTGCTGCTGGCCCGCGCGGTGGTGCACCGGCCGCGCCTGCTGATTCTGGACGAGGGACTGAACTTTCTGGACCGCTCGGCGCAGCGGCGTCTGCAGGCCCTGCTGCCGGACCTGATGGCCGGCGGCACCCACCTGATGGTGATTGCGCACCGGGACAGCGACGTGGTGCCGGGGCTGACCGACCACCTGCAGCTGGAGGCCGGTCAGGTGGTCGGTGCACAGATGAAGCCGCTCGGAAGGGTCTGAGGCCCAAACCCGCCGAGTCCAGGTCAGACTGAAGCCCATGCAGTACATCGGACTGGACCTGGCGTGGTCGTCCAAGAATCCCACCGGAGCCGCCGTACTGAGCGGCGACCGTACCGGAGCCGTGCTGACCGAAACCCGGCTGCTGGGCAGCGACGACGAGGTGCTGGACTTCGTGGCGGCTCAGGCGCCGGCCGGGCCGTGCCTGATCGCGGTGGACGCGCCGCTGGCGGTGCCGAACCTGACGGCCCAGCGGCCGGGAGAGCTGGCGCTGGCCCGGGTGTTCGGGGGTTATCAGGCGGGGGCGCACCCGGCCAACCGCGAGCACCTCACCCGCTACAACGGTGGCCAGATCCGGGGCGAGGTGCTGGTGGAGCGGCTGGCCCGGCTGGGCTTCGTCCACGACCCGGCCCAGGTGCAGCAGGACGAGCCCAGGGCCGTGGTGGAGGTCTACCCGCACCCGGCCATGGTGGCGCTGTTCGGGCTGACCCGGACCCTGAAATACAAACGCAAGCGGCAGGAGCTGGCCCGGATGCACGAGGACTGGGCGACGTACCACACCCACCTGGCCCGGCTGGACCGCGCCGAGCCGCCACTGAGCGGGCTGGAGCCGCTGCTGGCCCACGACCCGGCCGCCCTGAAGGGCCGCCAGCTCAAGAATCACGAGGATCAGGTGGACGCCGTGATGTGCGCCTACATCGCCCTGTACGCCCACCGCTTCCCGGAGCGCTGCGAGCTGTTCGGAACGCTGGACGCCGGCTACATCCTGACCCCGACCCTGAAAGAGCGCTGGAGGGTAAAGGTCTCATAAAGCCCCTGGGCGCACAACCTTGCGTTGCCCCACGCTGAGGCCCGCAAAGCGGCTGTTAGATTGGCCGAATGGAATACAGGAACCTGGGCAGGAGCGGGTTGAGGGTCAGTGAAGTGTCGCTGGGCGGCTGGGTCACCTTCGGGCACAGCGTCAACGACCAGCAGATGGTGCGCGACATCGTCCTGAAGGCCTACGAGCAGGGCGTGAACTTCTTCGATCAGGCCGACGTGTATGCGCGCGGCAAGAGCGAGGAGATGATGGGCGCGGTGCTGCGTGAGCTGCCGCGCCACACCCTGGTCATCAGCAGCAAGGTCTACTGGCCGATGAGCGACGACGTCAACGACCGGGGCCTGAGCCGCAAGCACATCCTGGAGAGCATCGACAAGAGCCTGAGGCGCCTGGGCACCGACTACCTCGACATCTACTTCGCGCACCGCTATGACGACACGGTGCCGATGGAGGAGATCGTGATGGCCTTCGATCAGGTGGTGCGCAGTGGCAAGGCCATGTACTGGGGCACCAGCATGTGGCCGGCGGCGCGCATCGCCCAGGCGGTGGAGTTTGCCAGAGCCCACGGCCTGCACGCCCCGGTCACCGAGCAGCCGGAGTACAGCATGATCCGCCGCGAGCGCGTGGAGAAGGAGATCCTGCCATACACCGAGCCGGCGGGCGTGGGTCTGGTGGTCTGGAGTCCGCTGGCCGAGGGGCTGCTGACCGGTAAGTACGACGACGGCAAGCCCGCCGGGGCACGCCTGACCGAGAACAGCAACTCGGGCAAGAGCTTCCTGACCGATCAGAACATCCAGCGGGTCCGCAACCTCAAGCCGGTGGCCGACGACCTGGGCATCACCCGCGCCCAGCTGGCGCTGGCCTGGATTCTGCGGCAGCCGGGCGTGAGCAGCGTCATCACCGGCGCCACCCGCGTGCAGCAGATCGAGGACACGGTCAAGGCGGCCGGCGTGCACCTCAGCAGTGACGTGGTGGCCCGCATCGAAGAGATCCTGTCGTAACCGTTCCGGCCGGGCCGGTCCGCTTCATGAGGAGCGGCCGGCCCCGCTGCTTTAGAGTGTGGGAGACCCATGACGCGATCACCAGCCCCAGCACCGGCCATCTTTACCGAGCATCTGCGCAAGGTCTACAAGGGCCGAGCGGTGGTTCAGGACCTGTCGCTCACCGTGGGCGAAGGCGAGGTTTTCGGCTTTCTGGGGCCCAACGGCGCTGGCAAGAGCACCACCGTCAAGATGCTGCTGGGACTGGTGATGCCCACCAGCGGCGAGGTGCGGGTGCTGGGCGGCTCGCCGCAGGACCCGGAAATCCGCCGACAGCTGGGCTTCCTGCCAGAACAGTTCCGCTTTCAGAACTGGATGACCGCCCAGGAGTTCCTGCAGTTCCATGCCCGGCTGGCCGGCATGCCGCACGACGCGGCGCAGCGGCGCATTCCGGAGGTGCTGGAACTGGTGGGGCTGGGCGGCCGCGGCGGCGAAACCCTGAACGGCTACAGCAAGGGCATGCTGCAGCGTGCCGGGCTGGCCCAGGCGATTCTGGCGCGGCCCCGGCTGGTGTTTCTGGACGAGCCGACCAGCGCCCTGGACCCGATCGGGCGGGTGGAAGTGCGCGAGATCATCACGGCGCTCAAGGCCGAGGGCGTGGCGGTGTTCCTGAATTCCCACCTGCTGAGCGAGGTGGAACAGGTCTGCGATCACGTGGCCTTCGTGAACCGGGGTGAGGTGCTGCGCCAGGGCTCGGTGCGGACATTGCTGGGGGCCGAGCTGCAGGTGGAGGTGCGGGTGTCACAGCTGAGCCCGGGCCTGCTGCAGCGGCTGGGCCAGCTGGGCAGCGTGCAGGTGCTGGAGCCGGCCGAAGGCCAGTGGCCCGGCCTGCATCTGGTGGTGCCGGGCGAGGCGGCGGTGCCGCAGGTGGCCCGGCTGGTGGCCGAGGCGGGCGCGGACCTGTACGCGCTCAATCCCCACCACAACGATCTGGAAAGCCTGTTTCTAAACCTGATTGAGCATGCCGGAGAAGCGCAGGCGCGGCCGGAGCCGGTGGCCGCCGCGTCCGGCAGAGGAGGCCGCTGATGAGGAACGCCCTGCTGGTGGCGGAGCTGAGCCTGAGAGAGGCGCTGAGAAAGCGGCTGGTGCTGCTGCTGGTGGTGCTGTCGGCCCTGTTTATCGGCTTCTACCTGTACGGCGTGTGGCGGCTGCAGGGCACGCTGGACGCCCGCGCCGTCGAGGCCGGACTCACGACCGGCCCGCGCCGGGGCCTGGGCGGGCTGCCGGTGGCCAGCGTGACGCTGTTCGGCATGTATCTGGTGTACTTCCTGGGGTCGCTGATGAGCGTGCTGAGCACGGTGGGCGCCGTCAGCGGCGACATCGAGAGCGGGGTGATGCAGAGCATTGTGTCGCGTCCGGTGACGCGTCCGGAGCTGGTGCTGGGCCGCTGGCTGGGCTTCACGCTGGTGAACGTCCTGTATGTGGCGCTGCTGTCGGTGGCGCTGCTGGTGGGGGTCTGGGTCATCACCGGGTTCTCGCCGCCGCAGCCGGTGCAGGCCACCCTGCTGATCCTGCTGGGCGTGGCGCTGCTGAGCAGCCTGACGGTGCTGGGCAGCACCTTCTTCACCACGCTGTCCAACGGCATCGGGGTGTTCGTGTTCTACGGCCTGGGCTTTACCGGCGGCACCCTCAACAGCATCGCCCAGATCGCCGACACGCCGGTGCTGAGCACGCTGGGCCGCGCGGCCAACATCGTGATGCCCACCAACGCGCTGTGGCTGGGCGCCAGTTACGCGCTCCAGCCGGACTTTCTGCGCCAGATCAGCTCGGCTGCCCGGGGCGCCAATCCCTTCGTGAGCGCCTTTCCCGTGCCGTGGGGCATGGTGGTCTGGACCGGGGTGTACGCCTTGCTGGCGCTGCTGCTGGGCATGTGGAACTTCCGTCGCCGCGACCTGTAACGCAGGCGGTATGGAAAGCGGGCGTCCAGTTCACTGGACGCCCGCTTCCTGATGTCGTTACTGCTTGTTGGCCAGCGGGTCCGGGTCCCGGGTGGACATCTCGCCCTCGTGCAGCTCGTTCGGGTGGCGGTACAGCCGGTCGCGTTCCGCGTCGTTCCCGACCCCCACCGCCGCGTCATGGACCGGCGGCTTCGCGTCGGTATGCTCCATGGTCGGGTCCGGGGTCTGGGGGGCGTCCGGGCTGCGTCCGGCGGTCTTGGTGGGGTCGGGGTCCGTCATGCGGCTGGCCTCCTTCTGCTGCCAGACGCTCAGCGCAGTGCTGGCGTCGGCCGGGGGAACGGGGGAGAGGACGGTAATGCTCGGCGGCGGCACATGCGGGCCGGGGCTGACCGGGTCGGGAGCGAGCGGCTCGTTCAGTTCACTCAGCAGCTGTTCGCGCGCCGAGATCTCCTGATCCAGCCGGCTGATGTCCAGCCGGATCTCCTCCAGTACGCTCACCTCGGCATTGCCGTGGTACGCCCGGCCCAGCCGGGCATACAGCGCGTCCATCTCGCGGCCCAGCTGGAAGATCTCCACCCGCAGCCGGGCCGCCTGCGCGACCTCCTCGCCGCGCCGCTGCGCTCGCAGGGCGCCGCGCCGCAGCGTGTTCACAATGCTGTCAATCATGCGGGTATTGTCCGGCCAGCTCGGATGGGCGGGGTGAAGGCCGGTTCAGCTCGTCTTTACGCCGCTCGGCATCGAGGCGCTGTTCCTCCGCCTGCGCCGCCTGCAGCTCGGCCAGCCGGTGCAGGCGGTCGCTCAGCTCGCCGCGCAGCTCGTCCAGCCCCAGCCCCCTGGCAGCGCTGACCGGCAGGCCGTGCAGCCGCTCCACCTCACGGGCCAGCGTCTCGGGGTCAGCGGCGTCGGCCTTGTTGAGCGCCACCACCTCCGGCATGTCCTGCAGCTCCAGGTCGCTCAGGATGCGACGCACGGCCTCGTAGCGGGTGTCGGCGCCCGGCTGGGCACCGTCCACCACGTGCAGCAGCAGGTCGGCGTCGCCGATCTCCTCCAGGGTGGACCGGAAGGCGCGGCTCAGGTCGTGCGGCAGGTCGCGGATGAAGCCCACCGTGTCGGTGTAGATCACCGGCCCCACGCCCTCCAGGTAGCCCTGACGGCTGGTGGGCCGCAGCGTGGCGAACAGCTTGTTCTCGGCCAGCACCTTCCGCGGTTCCTCGGCGGCGTGGGTGAAGCTGTTGAGCAGCGTGCTCTTGCCGGCGTTGGTGTAGCCCACGATGCTCACCACCGGCACGTCGTTGCGGCTGCGGGTCTTGCGGCGTTCCTCGCGGCGCACCGAGACCTGTTCCAGCTGCTTTTCCAGGAAGCTGATGCGGTCGTTGATGCGGCGGCGGTCCAGCTCCAGCTTGGTCTCGCCGGGGCCGCGCGTGCCGATGGCGCCGCCCGCCGCGCTGCCGGCCGAACCGCCGATGCGCGAGAGCCGCGCGCCCGCGCCCAGCAGCCGGGGCTTCATGTAGCGCAGCTGCGCCAGTTCCACCTGCAGCCGCGACTCCACGCCCTGGGCGTGCAGCGCGAAGATGTCCAGGATCAGCTGGGTGCGGTCAATGACCTTCAGCCCGGTGACCTCCTCAATCTCGCGCGCCTGGGCGGCGCCCAGTTCCTGCCCGAACACCAGCGTCTGGGCGTCCAGGTGGTAGGCGCGGCTGGTCAGTTCCTCCAGCTTGCCCACGCCCACCAGCGTGCCGGGCTTCAGGTGCCGGCGGGCCACCAGCTCCTGATACACCACCTCGGCCCCGGCGGTACGGGCCAGTTCCCTGAGTTCCTCCAGGCGCTCCTCGGCGTCCACCTCCCCCCGGTCAATCTGCACCAGAATGGCGCGCTCCTTGTCCGGCTGGGCCTCACGCACCCGCGCGGCCCGCGCGATCTCTTCTTCCAGCGCCCGCACCTGGGCGCCCAGATCAAAGTCCTCAATGTCGTAGGCGCTGCGCGGCGGCAGAATGCGCCAGTCCTCTTCCTCGCCCACCGTGCCGGGGGGGGTCAGGTGTGCCACGTGCACGCTGCCCGGCAGGCCGTCCGGCCGCACCTCCACCGCCGCCACCGCGTCCAGGCGGTTCAGGAACAGTGTGGACAGGTCGCCCTTGCTCAGCGGGCCGCCCTTGGGATGGGTGTGCAGCAGGTGGAAGCCCGACAGGCGCTCCTCGCCGCGCCGGATCGGGGGCAGCTCGGCGGCCTTGGCGTCGGCCACGCTGACGCTCAGCACCCGTCCCCGGCGGTCGATCAGCAGGCTGATCTCGCGGCGCAGCTCATGGCTGAGCTCGGTGAGGTTGCGGGCCAGTTCCGGACTGCTGACGGTCCCGGGCGCCAGACGGCGGCGGTACAGGTTGCTCAGGCTCTTGAGCTGGGCCGGACGCAGACCGGAGGTGTTGCCATGTACTTTTTCGATGGTCTGTACACTCCTCGGATGAATGTTCCTGTTTCTGAAAACGCCGCAGCTCCCGGAACGGTTCCGGGCGGCGAATTCAGCCTCTGATAGAGGTATTTTACTGCCGAGAGTCACGGGCAACCGTGACGGTTCACTTCAGGCGCATACACCAATGGTGCCATGGTGTGGCCCTGGCCTGCATCGGTCAGGTGGCCTAGCCGGACCTACAGAAACACGCGGCGCCCTAACTGGGGCGCCGCGCCGGAGAGGGGAGAATATTCCTTTTATTCCTTGACGCCGCCCGCCACCGCGCCGCCCACAAAGTAGCGCTGGAAGCCGTAGAACAGCGCCACGATCGGCAGGGCGCCCAGGGTGGCCGCCGCCGCGAAGATGCCCCACTTGGTGGACAGCTGCCCGGAGGTGAAGGAGCGCAGCATCACGCCCACCGTCCACTTCTCCACGCCGGTCAGCAGCACGTTGGCCAGGATGAACTCGGCGTAGGTGCCGATGAACTGGTTCAGGAAGATGAACACCAGCATGCTGCCGGACAGCGGCAGCACCACGCGGGTGAAGGCGGTCCAGCGGGTGGCGCCGTCCACCAGCGCGGCCTCCTCCAGGCTCTCCGGCAGGCTCTCCACGTAGCCCTTGTAGATCCAGGTGTTGAAGGCGATGGCGCCGCCCGAGTACGCCAGGATCAGGCCGGTGAAGCTGTTGGTCAGCCCCAGGGTGAACAGCAGGGTATAGATGGCCACCAGCGCCAGGAACACCGGGAACATCTGCACGAAGATGAAGAACAGCAGCGTCTGGAAGCGGCCCGGGAAGCGCAGTCGCGCCATGGCGTAGCCGGCGGTGGTGGACAGCAGGATGGCCAGCAGGCCGGTCATGCCCGACACCACCAGCGTGTTGCGCACCGACAGCAGGAACTTGCTCTCGTTGCCCTGGCCCTGGAACTGCGCCGGCGTGATGAAGATGGCCAGCACCACCAGCGCCGCAATCAGCAGCCGGGTGGCCCAGCTGCGCGGACGCTCCAGGCCGGTGGCGTCGCCGCGCGCACGCTCCATCAGCACCATCACCAGCAGGCCGCCCAGGGCCACGCCGCCCAGCACCGCCACAGCGATCTGCCACGCGGGAATGGTGACGCCGTCAAAGAGCTTGCCGAAGTTTTCCCAGGTCAGGCCGCTCAGCCGCGGCAGCAGGCCCGAGCGGTACAGAATGTTCGGGTTCGAGAAATCCGGGAACGCGAACAGGCTGTTCTTGGGATCGAAGGCGGCCAGCAGCACGTAGAACAGCGGGTAGATGGCGACCAGCACCACCAGGATCAGGAACAGGTGCGTGAGCTGGTCGCCCAGCACCTCCCAGTACTTGATGCGGCGGCCGGTGACGCGCTGCCCGTAGCGCTGGCCCACCAGACTGGTCAGCGACAGCACCCCGGCGGCAGCCAGCAGGAACAGCAGGAAGCGGATCCAGCCGCCCTTGACGGTGTAGATGGTGAAGCTGGGCGGGCGGCCCTGCATGCTGTGGACCAGCACGGAGCCCAGGTAGATGAGCGCCAGCACGATCACGGCCGTGACGATCCACGGCACCGCCTTGCGCAGCGCGGACGGCTCGCGGTGAATGTAGACCTGGGAGGTGTCGTGGGTGTCGGTGCTCGGCTGTGCGGTCATCGCCTCGCCTCCTCAAAGACGCCAGCGGCGCGGAAGTTGACCAGACTGATGGCCAGGGTCAGGAAGAACACGATCATGGCGATGGCGCTGGCCAGCGCGTAGTTCTGGCCACCGCTGCTGGCAAACGCCGTGTTGTACCCCCACGACAGCAGGATGTCAGTGGACCCGGCGGTGCTGGTGCGGCCGGCCACTGCCGGACCACCCTGGGTCAGCAGGTAGATCACGCCGAAGTTGTTGAAGTTGAAGGCGAAACCCGACAGCAGGATCGGGGTGAAGCTGTTGCGCAGCAGCGGCAGCGTGATGTTCACGATCTGCTGCCAGCGGCTGGCGCCGTCGATGCTGGCCGCCTCGTACAGGTCGTCACTGATGGTGGACAGCGCCGAGATGGTGGCGGTCATCATGTACGGAAAGCCCAGCCATAGGTTCACCACCAGAATCGAGATCTTGGCCCACAGCGGGTCGGTCAGCCACGGCACCGCCGACACGCCCAGCAGTCCCAGCGTCTTGTTGACCACGCCGAACTGCTGGTTGAGCAGCGCGCCCCACATCTGGATGGTGATGACGCTGGGAATGGCCCACGGCAGGAACAGCAGCGTGCGGTAGATGTTGCGGCCCTTGAGCCGCTTGTTGTAGAGCAGGATGCCCAGAATCAGCCCGGCCAGCGCGTTGGTCACCACCGTGCCGAAGGCGAACACCACCGTCCACACGAACACCGGGATCAGTTCCTCGCTGGCGCGCGAGAAGATCGAGCGGAAGTTGGCGAGCCCCACCCGGCGGATGGCGTTCAGGCGGGTGGCGTCACTGACCTTGAAGCTCTCGGCGACCGGAGCGCTCAGGGTGACGTTCAGGCCGTTCACCGACTGGATGCGGGCGAACACCGGCGTGGCGCCCTCCGGGTCGTACAGCACCGTCGAGTCGCCTGCGCAGCTGGGCTTGGCGCACGCCAGGAACTCTGACAGGCTGGCCGAGCCTTCCGGCAGCGCCGAGAAGGTCAGCTGCCGGCGGTCGCTGGAGAGGGTCACCGGCGTCTTGACGCTGGTGTCGCCGTAGCCGCTGTTGATGCCCGAGTAGTTGGTGAAGGCGTAGTTGATGGTCAGCAGGATCGGCAGGATGGTGAAGGCGATCAGGAACACCAGGGCCGGCACCAGGTAGTACCAGCTCTGCATCCACGGAAACAGCCGCAGCGCCACCACCATCAGCACGATCATCACCGGCACCATCACCAGCA